>DATFFC010000099.1:0-47360 GCA_035250505.1 Nitrospiraceae bacterium
GTGAACTGGCTTCTGAACCTCCGGCGGATGTAATTGAGGCGGGGAAGCGGATTTATTTCACAAAATGTGTATGGTGCCATGGGGTCGACGGCGCCGGTGATGGCCCCGGCGCGGATCGCTTGTGGCCAAGACCGCGAAATTTCAATCAGGGCACCTTCAAGATCCGCCACACCGCCAGCGGAGAGTTGCCGCTCTATAATTATAACGAGAGAGCTCCGGACTCCGGAAAAAATGACTTGCTGGACACGGTCACTCACGGCCTACCTGGATCCGCCATGCCTCCTTGGGAAGGGATTCTGACGGAAGAGCAACGCATCCAGGTCCTTGCCTTTGTCACCACACAGTTGGTCAAGGATCGTAAATTTACTGACAAGGAGAGTGAGACTCAGACCATCTTGCAATTGAACAGCATCAACCCGGTTCCTGCGACCGAAGAGAGCATAAAGAAGGGGTCTGAGCTGGTTGTTGAAAAGAAATGTATCGAGTGTCACGGGGTCGATGGTAGAGGAGATGGAAACGCCTTCAATCTAAAGGATGACTGGGGCTTTTCAATCCAGCCGGCCGACTGGCACAAGTGCTGGAATTTCCGCGGCAGTCGGCAAGATGCGTATAACGTCAGGAACATCTTTCGTACGTTCTCAACTGGTCTCAATGGGACCCCAATGCCATCCTTTGCCGATAGCACGACCATTGAAGAACGCTGGCACATCGCCAACTTTGTCCAGTCGCTGTGCGAACGCGATGGAGAGGGGAAGCCGCTTCCCATTGACCCGCTGACCGATAAGCCAAAGATCAATTTTGTCGTTCCCTCCGCACTCGTCGAAGGTGAGATTTCGGATGATCCTGAGCATGAAATGTGGCAGAAAATGGGACGACAGATCATCGCCATGGGAGGACAAATTACCCATAAGCCGAGGAACTTTGTGAATCGGATCGACGATCTGTGGGTGAAATCTCTCTACAACGATAAAAATGTTGTGTATTTGATTCAGTGGGATGATCGAACAAAGAGCGTTGCCGAAGGCAAGCTCAAGTGGGCTCCCACTCAGGTCAATGTGGAAAACTTCGGTGTGAAGGAACAGATGCCCAAGACCGGTGAGGAAGGGTCGATCGCAGCGGCACAGAACAATTATGCCGTCTACAACGATGCCGTCGCGATGCAGTTCCCAATCAAATGGCAGGAGATTCCCGCCCCGTTTAAGCCGCGCTATCTCTGGGGAGATGCCAAATTTAATGCCGACATCGTCAAATGGGAAGCGGATGGATCACTTCGCTCATTCCTGGGAACAGGCTGGGACCAGGATTTCGAGGAGCGTGATGATTTTGAAGAGCGGATGAAGCTCATGAAGGGTGAGTGGAAGAACGGACGATGGACGGTCATGATTTCCCGGCCGCGGGGTGGGAAGGATGATTACGACGAGTACACTCAGTTCGACGTGGGAAGATATATTCCCACAGTCTTCTTTGCCTGGGATGGCCATAACGGCGACGCAGGACGGAAGATGGCGGTGTCGGCCTTCTACTACACCTTCTTGGAGCCCCCGATTCCGCAAGAGGTCTATATCTATCCGGCGCTGATCGCAGTCGGGGTGGTCATACTGGAGGGCTGGGTGTTGACGCGCCGTGCGAACAAGAAAAAGGGCAAGGCATTGTAAGAAAACGGGCAAGGATTGATCAGACGGGGGGGTGGGGATCGTTCCTCACCCCCTCGTGCTTTTTCAGGAAGGTCCGCTCCCGGGATTCTTTCTCTAGGACTGTATGCAGCACAGCGTCACCGGATGCCTGATTGCCGGGGGAAAGAGTCGCCGGATGGGCAAGGACAAGAGGTTCCTTAAGCTGGGAGGCATTTCGCTTATAGATCGCAGTTTGCAGATCCTCGAAGGTTTGTTTCAAGACATTATTGTCGTATTGGCCGAGCCGATGCCCGGACTGAGCAGCGGCCGGCATCGCGTCACATATGACGTGATTAAGGATTGCGGAAGCCTCGGAGGATTATATACGGCCCTGATGGAGGCGGCATCACCACGCATCTTCGCGGTCGCATGCGACATGCCGTTCCTGAATGCGGACGTGATCAGGTATCTTGTCGATCTTGACCCGGATGCCGATATTGTCGGTGCGAGGTTGCGGACGGGCCTCCAGCCTATGCACGCCCTCTATTCCAAGCGTTGTGTCCCAATCTTGGAACGGATGGCACGATCCGGCGATCTGAAAATTCAGCGACTCTTCGAAGACCCACAGTTGCGGATACGGCTGGTTGGGGAGTCGGACTTGACCGGGTTGGATCCGGATCTTCGTTCTTTCCACAATATCAATACACCGGCCGAATACGATAATGCCCATCGCTTGTGGGCGCCTTCTCAGGACCGGTAATCGGCTTCTTGGATCATATTGACAGTGCGATTGCTTATCGTGCATCCAGGCGGGATCGGCGACGTCCTTCTTGCGTTGCCTGTCCTGCGGACGCTCCGTCGGCATCATCGCGACGGGGAAGTGGGTCTGCTTGCTGGAAATCCGATCGGTACATTGCTGCGGGACTGCCATGAGGTCGATACGGTCTTTCCTCTTGAATCAGGGGCGTTGGTCCAGCTCTTGGCAGGTGAAGGACCGCGCACGTCTCCATTTGTTGCCTGGCTGAGAGCCTGCCGATCAGCGCAATGCTGGATGGATGAGCGAGATGGAAAACTTCGGGCGGCGCTTGTGGCGCAGGGAATTCGGAGAGTCGTCGTCGCGTCCCCTATGGAGGAATCGCGGAAGAGCCGCCACCAAACCGATCGGTTTTTGGAAGCCGCCGAATGTTCCTGCTTCGAACCCGAAGCGGACCGACCGCTGCACGTGACGAAAGCCATGACGGCGCTTGGACGGATCGCGCTGAGGAATGCCGGCGTACCCGACCATCGACCCTATGTCGTTATTCATCCGGGAAGCGGCAGTATTCACAAGTGTTGCCATCCTTCCACTCTCGGCCCTGTATTTCATTGGATAAGGAGTAAGGATTTCATTCCGTTGATCGTCGGCGGACCGGCGGACGAACAGCAGGTCGGAAACCTCACGGCGCTATGGCCGGGAATGTTCTGCCTCATGAAGGAAACCGATTTGTCCACATTAGCGGCGGTGATTCGGAATGCCGTCCTGTACATAGGACACGATTCCGGTATTACGCATCTTGCTGCGGCACTGGCAGTTCCGACGGTTGCCTGTTTCGGACCGACCGATGAACGCCGGTGGGGCCCGCGGGGCAGGTTCGTGAGGGTTGTGACAGGAATTCCATGCGAGTGCGCCACATGGGACACCGTGCGGGAATGCCGCGACAAATCTTGCCTCAGGATTTCGCCTGCCGCGTTAGTCGACGCATGTGACAACATGTTGGCATCATCTTGCGGGCTCCTGACCTAATCCTTCCGCTTGTCTCTCCTGTGATGGTGTGCTAGATTCGCTGATTGTTTTTCTCTTTTTGGACGCAGACTTAGAGGCTGTGTGAGTCAAGGAATTGTCCAGGAACAGGTCCAGGATTCCGTCCTTCAGGCCATTCGACAAGCCAAGCAGAAGGGGCAATTGAAGGCTGAATCCCTCCCGTCGCTCCAGTTAGATGCTCCGAAGAAAGCTGACTGGGGCGATCTCGCGACGACCATCGCCATGGCCATGGCGTCTGCCGAGCGTCGACCACCGTTCGAGGTCGCCCAACTCATCATCGACAATATTCCCCGGCGCGACACCCTTTTCGAGCGGGTGGAGATCGCCAGGCCGGGTTTCATTAATTTCACGCTTCATCCCGTGATATGGCTGGACGTTCTCCGAGAAATAGAGCGACAAGGTCTTCGTTATGGCCACGACCACATAGGGGCGGGCCGACGCGTCCTTATCGAGTATGTCAGCGCGAACCCGACGGGCCCTTTGCATGTCGGACACGGGCGGGGAGCGGCGGTGGGGCATGCGATAGCGAACCTCCTCATCGCGATGGGATATGACGTCACGGGTGAATATTACATCAACGACGCAGGCCGGCAAATGAAGCTGCTGGGAGCGTCGGTGTATGCACGATATCAGGAACTTGCCGGGCGGTCGGCGCCTTTTCCGGAAGACGGCTATCAGGGCGCTTACGTTCGATCCATTGCCGAGCTTCTGAAAGAACGGATCGGCACCGGTTTGCTGGCCCAGCCGCCGCTTGAGGCGGAAGAGCGTGCCAAGGCGTTGGCCTACCAAGAACTGTTGGAAGACATCCGCCGTGACCTTGCCGCATTTGGAGTGACGTTTCAGTCATGGTTCAGCGAGGCTTCCCTGCTCTCAAAAGGGACGGTCGAGCAGGTATTGGCCGACCTGCGGACCAAGGGACTGTTGTTCGAGGAGGACGGAGCCTGGTGGTTTCGTTCCTCCCGCTTCGGTGATGAGAAAGATCGGGTCGTGCGGAAGAAGGAAGGCGACTATACCTATCTTGCTTCGGACATTGCGTATCATAGGGATAAGTTGGAGCGGGGCTACGATCTTCTCATCGACGTTTGGGGGGCGGACCACCACGGCTATATTCCTCGGATGCAGGCCGCTGTGCAAGCATACGGCCATACCCCAGAAACGTTACGTGTCGTGCTCGTTCAGATGGTGCATTTATTGCGCGGCGGAACAAAAGTCGAGATGTCAAAACGCTCGGGCAAGTTTGTGACCTTGCGGGACGTCATCAATGAAGTGGGCGCTGATGCCGCCAAGTTCTTTTTTCTTATGCGGGACTCCACGAGTCATCTCGATTTCGACCTCCAGCTTGCCACGCAACAATCCCGGGAAAACCCCGTGTACTACGTGCAGTATGCCCATGCCCGGATCGCGAGTCTGTGGCGGGTTGCCGCTGCACGTGGCATTGAATGTCCCCGGCCCAGTAAGGCAAATCTGGACGTACTACGGGACGCCGACGAGCTGGCGCTGATTCGGAAATTATCCTCCTATCCGGCGGTGCTCCAGGCGGCTGCGACGGCATTGGAGCCTCATCGGGTAGCCCACTATCTACAAGAACTGGCCGGTCTGCTCCATCCTTTCTATTTCAAACACCGGATTTTGCCTCCTGCAGCGGAACAGGATTTGCCGGATGCCGCGACGGATTCGTCGGTGGATGATCCGGCCTCCTGTTCCAGCCGGCAGCATGAGACTCTGACTCCGGAGCTCACCGGGGCACGATTGGCGTTGATGTGGGCGGTCCAGCAAGTCATCAAAGGCGGGTTGGGGATTCTCGGCGTTTCCGCTCCTGAGCAGATGTGAGAATCCGATCATGCTGTCGTTTCAGATATTGAACACCGATTCCTCGTCGTCCGCACGAGTCGGGACATTGACCACCACCCGCTCGGTGGTGGAGACACCCGCCTTCATGCCCGTCGGTTCATTGGGCAATGTGAGAAGCTTGGAGGCGGAGGATTTGGAAAAGATGGGGTACGGCTTGATGTTGAACAACGCCTACCACCTGTATTTGCGCCCGGGACACAAGGTCATTGCGGAACTGGGCGGATTGCATGCGTTCACGACCTGGCCTGCGGCTATCCTGACCGACAGCGGCGGATTTCAGGTATTCAGTCTCGCCAAATTCTGCAAGGTGACGGATGAAGGGGCCACGTTTCAATCCCATCTCGATGGATCGACCCATTTTGTGAGCCCCGAACGCGCCATCGAAATCCAAGAAGCGTTAGGCGCGGACATCATCATGGCCTTCGATCAATGTGTTGCTTTGCCTTCGACGGGGGATCACGTGCGGGATGCCGCCAAGCGCACGCTGCTGTGGGCACGACGTTGTCTCAACGCGCATCGGCGGCCGGAGCAAGCGCTTTTCGGGATCATCCAGGGCGGACTGAACCCGGCGCTTCGCATCGAGTCCGCGCGCGACCTTGTTCCGCTGGGATTCGACGGGCTTGCCATCGGTGGGCTCTCCGTGGGAGAGGACAAGCCGGATATGTACCGGATTCTGGATGTCACGGTGCCCGAACTTCCCTCATCCAAGCCGCGCTATCTGATGGGGGTCGGGATGCCGGAAGATTTGGTGGAGGGAGTGGCGCGCGGGATCGACTTGTTTGATTGTGTCGTTCCGTCACGCCATGGACGGACCGGATGGCTGTTCACGTCCACGGGCAGGGTGTTGATCAAGCAGGCACGGTATGTCCGCGATGAGACGCCCGTAGATGAGGCGTGCCCGTGTCCGGTCTGCACGCGGTATTCCCGCGCCTATCTGCATCACGTCTTTACCGTCAAAGAGATGCTGGGTGCCCGGTTGAATACCATCCATAATCTTTGGTTTTTTGCCGAGCTGATGCGGCAGATTCGTCGTGCCATACGGGAGGACTCGTTTGCGTCCTTTCGCGGCCGATTTCATGAACAGTATCGGCCGTATGAGTCGATTTCGGGAGGCGATCGTGACAGAGCGGAGCCGGCGGAGTCGGACAAGTACATGAGAGGGGATGCATGATGTGGGAGTCGGTGGCGTGGGCGGAGGGGGCATCGGGAAACGGCGGGACTGCCGGAGGCTTGCTTTCTCTCGTTCCGTTCGTGTTGATTTTCGTCATCTTCTATTTCTTGCTGATCCTGCCGCAGCAAAAGAAACAAAAACAGCTCAAGGTCATGTTGGATGCCCTCAAGAAGGGGGATAAAGTCGTGACGGCCTCCGGGATCTGGGGCACCGTGACGAATCTCGGAAAGGAAACGGTCACGTTGCAGGTCGCAGACAACACCAAGATCAAGATCCAACGAGAACACATTGCACGTCTGCGCGCGGATGAGGAGGACTGACCGTGAGAACGAGAGGAACCGGCTGATCTATGAAAAAAGTTGGAGGGCGATTGCTGGCGCTGGCCGCCGTCGTGGTAGGTTCGATTGTATTCTTTCTTCCGTCCTATCAGCCCCTGTACAAAGAATTACCCAAGTGGTTGCGGTCCGTTCTGCCGGACAAAGGAATCACGCTCGGCCTGGATCTCCAGGGCGGTATCCATTTGGTCCTCGAAGTGGAGGAGGAACGTGCCGTCGAAATAGCGGTGGACCGCGCGGTGGTGTCGGCGCAGGACCTGCTCATGGAGAAGAAGATTCCGGTCGAGTCCGTCAAGCGGGTCGGGTCGTCCCAAATTCTCTTCTCGTTTCAAAAGTCGGAACCAAAAGAATCGGTACAAAAACTCTTGGACGACTTCCCGACCTACATGGAAGTCGAGGGATCGGCGACTCCGAACAGCGTCCTATGGGCCTTGCGGGATACGGAGATCAAGCGCATCAAGGATTCGGCCATCAACCAGGCGCTGGAAACCATCCGCAATCGGATCGACCAGTTCGGTGTCGCCGAGCCGCTGATCCAGCGGCAAGGATTGAAGCAAATCGTCGTTCAATTGCCGGGCATCAAAGATCCCAAGCTTGCGAAGGACCTGATCAAGCAGACCGCGTTGCTCGAATTCAAACTGTTGGACGAAGAGGCCCAACTGAAGGCGGAGTTGCCGGGCCGGATTCAGAAGGGAAAGGAGCGGGAAGAGGCGCTGTTGAAACAGTTTGAGGGCAAGATCCCGGAAGAGGATGAGATTCTTTTCGAGCGGGTGGCCGACAAGGACGGGTCCCGGGAATATCTGATTCCCTATCTGATCAAGAAGCGGGTGATGCTTGCCGGCGATGTGCTCAGCGACGCCAGAGTCGCCATCGGACAATTCAATGATCCTTATGTCTCGGTGACGTTCGACGCGAAGGGAGCGCGGGAATTCGATCGGATCACGGGCGAGAATGTGAAGAAGCGCATGGCCATCGTGCTCGACAACACGGTCTATTCCGCTCCCGTGATTCAGGAACGCATCAGCGGAGGGCGGGCGCAAATCACGGGAACGTTTTCGATGGAAGAGGCCAACAATTTGGCCATTGTGCTTCGGGCCGGCGCCTTGCCCGCTCCGCTCAGGATTATTCAAGACTTGACCGTCGGGCCCTCGCTCGGTCGCGATTCCATCGAGAAGGGAATCAAGGCGACGCTGGTGGCCGGTATCCTGGTCGTTCTCTTTATGGCGGTGTACTACCGGCTGTCCGGCGTGATTGCGGATTTTGCGCTCGTTCTGAATTTGGTGTGTCTGATCGGGTCGCTTGCCGCGCTGAACGCCACCCTGACCTTGCCGGGCATCGCAGGGATTATCCTGACCATCGGCATGGGAGTCGATTCCAACGTCCTGATCTTCGAGCGTATCAGAGAAGAATTGCGCCAGGGCAAGCCGGTCCGCTTGGCGGTCGACGCCGGGTACGACAAGGCGTTTCTCACCATCGTGGACTCGCACGTCACGACGCTGATTACCGGATTTGCTTTGTTCCTCTTCGGCACCGGGCCGATCAAAGGGTTTGCAGTGACCCTCTGTCTCGGCATTGCCATCAATCTCTTTACCGCGTTGGTCGGCACGAAGGTGATCTTTGACGTCATCAACCAGCGTCGCAAGCTGGAGCAATTGAGCATCTAACGGCCGGACAAGGAAGAGCAAACGACCGCTCGGCGTTCACGGGAAGGAAGCAGGCATGTTTGAGATTCTCGGTAAGACGAACATCGATTTCATGGGCAAGCGCAAGTACGCGTTTACGTTTTCCGGCCTTATGGTGGTTCTCGGAATTATTGCGCTGGTGCAGATCGCCAGAGGGTCGGCCAATATGGGCATTGATTTTGCCGGGGGGACGGCGGTCCAGTTGAAATTCGAACAACCTGTCAGGATCGACGAAGCCAGACGGGCCCTGGAATCGAACGGGCTGGCTCATGCGGAATTGCAGGAATTCGCCCAAGACAACAAGCTCCTGATCCGGGTCAAGGCGTCCACATCCATTGAGGAAAAAACCGCGGAACGGGTCATGGCGGTCTTTCGGAAAGAGTTTCCCGAGAACAAGTTTGTAGTGGATTCCAGCACCGAGATCGGTCCGGCGATCGGTAAAAAACTGCAGGAAGATGCGCTCATCGCCGTGCTGATCTCCTTTGCCGGCATCATCGTCTATATTGCGATGCGATTCGAGTTGCGCTTCGGTCTGGCGGCCGCGATCGCCACGTTTCATGACGTGCTGGCGGTATTGGGCGCGTTCTATTTGCTCGACAAGGAGATCACGCTGCTCATCGTGACGGCTCTCTTGACCTTGGCGGGCTACTCGCTGACGGATACCGTCGTCATTTTCGATCGGATTCGAGAGAACCTGCGCTCGCGGCGCCGTGAACAGGAAGAGACCATCATCAACACCGCGATCAATCAGGTGCTCAGTCGGACTATCGTCACGAGCATGACCGTCGTGATCGTGCTGATTCCGCTGACGGTGGCCGGCGGAGAGGTCTTGCATGACTTTTCCTTGGCATTGCTCTGGGGAGTCATTTTCGGCACCTATTCCTCGGTATTCGTCGCGACGCCGTTGCTGGTGATCTGGCCCGGTACGAGCGGACGCCTGTTGAAGCGCTGACGCCCCCGGCTGAATCGGCCCTTCATGCCGTGGTACAGTGAAGGGCGCCCCAGGGGCGTAACTCACACCATGAGATTCTGGAGCCGGTCTCACAGCCTCCAGCGGAAGATCATCACGGCTATCGTGATGGTCGGCCTCCTGCCTTTGTTGCTTTCTTTGAGTTTGACCTACATCGAGGAACGCCGGGCGCTTCGCGAGACCATCGGCGCAAATTTCAAGGAAATCGCGGTCGAGGCCGCCCGCCGGGTTGAAATGCAGGTCACGCGGGGGGTGAACGAGGCGCAGCAGCTCGCGACGACTCCTTTTCTTCGCACCGCGGTGACCGAGTCGAATCGTTCCTACGTCGACAAGGACGAGCGCACGGTGCAGTCGATGATCCGCGGCTGGCAGCAGCGGTGGCGCCAGCGGGACCGCAAGAGCGAATTCCCCCTGTTCATCAATCGGATCGTCACGAATTATCTCATCCGATGGCACGATATCCGCAAATCCGACTACGTCGGTATCTTTGTCACGGATAACCGCGGCGCCCTCGTGGTCAGCTCTATTCCTCAGGTGGAGTACTATCACGGCAAGACGGCGTGGTGGCAATCGGTCGTGAAGCGGAGCGAAGGCAAAGTATTCGTCAGCGATGTCTCTTTCGATCCTTCGTTCGGGACGCACGTCGTCAACGTGTCGGCGCCCATCGTCGATGACGAACAGCGCGCTACAATCGGGGCGGTCACCGTCCTGCTGCGGCGCGATACGCTGTTCCGATCCATATCGGAAGTGGGTGTGGGAAGGACCGGACATGCCATGCTGTTCAATTCCGATGGCGTGCCGATCATCTGTCCGATTCTTTCGGCGGAAGAGCATACCGTGACCTCCGAGCTGATCGCCGCCATTGATTCGCCCCATGCCGGATGGGTCACCGCGGCCAACGATTCGCACGGAGGCAAAGATTCTCTGGTGGGCTTTGCACCGGTGCGACTGGGGGACGCTCTCATCAAGGACAGCTTGGGAGGCAAACGGTGGATCGCGTTCGTTCGGCAGGATCCGGAGGAATCTTTTGCCCCCTTGTCCCGTCTGGTCATTCGAGTGACGATGTACGGGTTCGGCGTGCTGGCCGCCCTCTGGATCACCGGTTTGGTCGTCGCCCGGCGGATTGCCCGTCCGATCAGCCTGCTCGAGGAGGGCGTGCGGGAAATCGGAAGCGGCCGCTTGGACCAGCAGTTGAATCTCAAGACCGGTGATGAAATCGAACACCTTGCGGACGCCTTCAATAAGATGGCCTCGAACTTGAGACAGTCCTTCGGACAGATTGAGCAGCGCATGGAGGAGGTCCGGCGGCTTGAGGAGAAGTATCGCGACCTGATTGAAAATTCTCCGGAAATGATTTGTACGCTCAATAATGCCGGCCAGTTCGTCCACATGAACAAGACGGGATTGGAAAAGTTGGGCTACACATTGGACGACATGTTGGCGATGCGATTGTGGGAAATCGTGCCTAAAGGTCGGGAACGCGAGGTGCTGGCCTATCTCGAACAGTTGGTGTCCCGGGGTCGCAGCACGATCGAAACGGTGTTCTTGGCCAAGGATGGACGGCCCATCGACGTGGAGATTCACGCGACCTCCTTATTCGAGCGCGACGGGGGCCGGCTCATCCATTCCAGGGCGTTTGTGCGGGATGTGAGCGAGCGACGGAGGCTGGAAGAGCAAGTGCAGCGATACACCACCCAGTTGGAACAAGCGGTGAATGAACGGACGCGCCAACTGGTGGCGTCTCAGGAACGATACAAGGCGCTCTTCGATCTCGTGGCGGACTCGGTGTTCATGATCGATACCGAGGGCTGCGTCGTGGCGGTCAATAAGCGGGAAGAACAGGCGTTGGGGTATAGCGAGCAGCGTGTCGTCGGCTGCAACATTTTGGATGTCGTGTGCCCCATTCATCATGCCGACATGACGGCCTTGCTCCGAAAAGTCGCCGGCGGCCGGCGGCAGATCTCCACGCAAGAAATTACGGTAAGAGATGCCTGGGGGAAAGAAACTCCCGTCGAAATGGACCTCATTTTGGTGCGGGACAGCGAGCAGTTGCTCATCATGGTGCAGTTGCGCGATATCACGGACCGGAAGCGTCTCGAGCAGCAGATGCAGACGTACCGGCAGGAATTGGAAGTGAAAGTGCGTGAGCGGACCCTGGAGATCGAACAAACGAAACAATATCTGGAGAACCTCCTCGAAAACGCCAACGACGTCATCTACACCCTGGATACCGAGCAGTGCTTTACCTACGTCAACAGCAAGATCGAGGCCTGGGGATACAAGAAAGAAGCGCTCTTGGGACGGCCCTATCTGTCCCTGTTGTCCAAACGGCATCGTGGGCGGCGGCTCAAGTCTACCCTGGATATCGGGATGAAGCAGGTCTATGAAGTCGAAGTCGTAACCGGCACCGGCGAGCCACGATTGGCTATGGTCAGTGTGTCGCCGCTTCACGGGATTGACGGGGAGATTTTGGGCGTGTTGGGAATTGCCCGCGACATGACCGAGACAAAAAAACTGGAGCAGCAGATTCGAAATTCCGAGAAATTGGCGTCCATCGGGAAACTGGCCGCCGGCGTCGCCCATGAGATCAACAACCCACTCGGCGGGATCCTGAACTGCCTTTACAACCTCCGCAAAGGGACGGTGTCCGCCGCTCGGCAGCAGGAGTACGTGGCTTCGATGGAGGACGGCTTGCGTCGGGTGCAAAAGATCGTTCGTCAGTTGCTGGACTTTTCCCAGCAACACGATCCTGAGCTGGCGTTGTCCGATATCAACCATGTGATAGAACGAGTGCTCGTGCTTACGGAACATCTGTTCGTTCCCGGGTGCGTGGTCTTGGAGCCGCACTTGTGCCGTGAGATTCCGGACTTGCTCATTGATCGGCATATGATGGAACAGGTTCTGATGAATCTAATCCTGAATGCGATTCAAGCGATGAAGACGGGGGGCGTGCTTTCCATCCGGACATCCATGAAGGACGGCTCTTGCGTGGTGGAGATTGCGGACACCGGATGCGGTATTTCTGCCTCCGTCCTGCCGCGGATCTTTGATCCATTCTTTACGACCAAGAGCGAAGGCGAAGGCACCGGCTTGGGGCTCTCCGTCAGCCTCGGCATTGTCGAGCGCCATGGAGGAAAAATTTCCGTCGAGAGTGAGGTCGGACGGGGGACCAAGTTTACGGTAGCCCTCCCACTCACTAAGGACCGTTATGCCATCGGGAAACTGTCGTGAAGGGATTGAAACTTCTTATCATCGATGACGAGCCGTTGATGCGTCTCTCGATGATGGACGCCTTGGCTGGGGTCGGCTGTGAAGTCGCCGCGGCCTCCACCGGGACGGAAGGGATTCACATACTCGGGCAACGGCAATTCGACGTCGTGATCACCGATCTCCGTCTGCCGGGAGCGGACGGACTGGCGGTGCTGAAAGCCTGCAAGGAACGGAATCCGAATACCGAGGTGATTCTGATCACGGCCCACGGTTCAGTAGACACGGCAATGGGAGCCATGAAACTCGGCGCCTATGACTATATTACAAAGCCGTTTCAGATGGAGGAACTGCTCCTCATCGTCGAGCGGGTGGGGAAGATGTTCACTCTGCGCCGCGACACCGCGGATGTGGAGGAAGCGAGCGAGGATCGAGTCGGCTTCGGGGGCCTGATCGGCCGGAACACTCGGATGCGGGCGGTGCTCGAGCGAATCAGAGCCATCGCGGCCGGTCACTCGTCGGTTCTGATTGAAGGGGAAAGCGGAACGGGCAAAGAATTGGTCGCGAATGCGCTCCACATGAACAGTGCCAGGAAAGATTTTGCTCTCGTCAAGGTAACTTGCGGAACATTGCCGGAGGACCGATTCGAGTCGGAAGTATTCGGCCATGAGAAGGGAGCATTTCCAGGGGCGGTGCGGCTGCGACGCGGCCGCGTTGAATTGGCCAGCAGAGGGACGCTGTTTCTCGACGAGATCGACGAGAGCCCGCCCGGCGTACAGGCCAAGCTGCTGCGCCTCGTCCGGGAACGGCGCTTTGAACGGACCGGAGGAACCGATATGCTTGAGGTTGACGTCCGACTCGTTTGTGCGACGCGGAAAGATTTGGAAAAGGAAGCCTCGGCGGGACGATTCAACCGAGAACTGTTCAATCAGCTTAGCGAAGCGCGGATCATGGTGCCGGCGTTGAGAGAACGGCCCGAAGACATTCTCATGATTGCCGAATCTCTGGCGCAGGTCTGCGGCACCAAACTGCACAAGAACGTCAAAGGATTCTCTCCAACGGCCGGAGACTTACTGCCTCGGTATTCCTTTCCGGGCAATGTGCGCGAGCTGAAACAGATGGTGGAGCGTGCTGCCGCGCGGGTACAAGACGGCGAACCGATTCAGTCCTGGGACTTGTGCGGGAATCAATCCTGCCCGTACCTGGGAGGCACGCCTCAGGAGAACTGCGGGTTTTGTCGCGAAGGCCTCACCGTTGACACAGTCGGATTGAGGGCCTCTTCGGCGATGCCGCGCGCATCCTTGGCGGAGGCGCGAGAGCAGTTTGAGCGAAGCTACATCATGGCGGCGCTTGATCAGGCTCAAGGAAATGCCGCGGAGGCGGGTCACACGCTCGGACTCTCAACGAAGGCGCTCCGGGAGAAATGCGCCGACTACGGGATTCCACTCCATCCCACGATAGAACCCGAGACCGATGGGGCGTAGCTCACTCGGTCGGCTCCGGACCGCCTTCCCACAATTTCACCGTACGGTCCCATGATGCCGTGGCGAGCTTTCGGCCGTCAGGTGAGAAAGCCAGGCCCCGGACCGGTCCGGCGTGTCCCTTGAGGATTCGAATGGTCCGCCCGGTTGCGATGTCCCAGAATCGGACCGTGTGGTCGTCGCCGGCGCTGACCAGCACCTTGCCGTCAGGGGAAACGATAAGAGCGCGGACCCATCCGGTATGGCCCTTGAGCACACGCAGTTCGGTCACGTGCGGCATCTCGAAGAACTTGATGGTGGTGTCTCGGCTGCCGGTAATCAGCAATCGCCCGTCCGGTGTGAAGGTCATGGCGCCGATCCAGAATTCCATCGGCTTTTGAAAGCCTCCGTCGTCTTCGATGAAATAGCCGCGCGTTTCGGTTGAATCTTCGGCCGACTCCTCCCAGTGACCGTTGTGGAGCACCTTCTCTTCCCCGCTGGGCAGCACTTCCCACACTTTAATCTTGCCGATGTCGCTGCCGCTGGCCAGATGAATGCCGTCCGGTGAGAACGCCACGCAGACCGACCAATGGTGATCGTATTGGTCCTTTCCGAGCAAGGTCATCAATTCGGTCCCGGTTGTGACCTCCCAAATCTTGATGTCCTTGTTATGGCTGCCGCGCGCCAACATCAATCCGTCCGGTGACAAGGACAGGCTGCACACATTATGGTCATACCGTGTAAAGAGCAGCTTCATCGGCTCTCCGGTCTTGGGATTCCACAATCGAATGGTCCGGTCTTCGCTGCCTGTCGCCAAGAGTTGACCATCCGGCGTATAGGTGATGGCTCGGATATCGTGAGTATGCCCGCGCAAGGAACGAAGCAGCCGCCCTGTTTCGATGTCCCAGATTCGCACGTAGCGGTCCACGCCGCCGCTGGCAAGTGTCTGGCCGTCCGGTGCATACGCGACCGTCCAGACTCCATGCGAGTGGCCACGAAACGTCCTGATTTCTCGGATGCCGGTTTTCCAATGTTCGAGAAAATCCACGACCGGCCGGTCTGTGCCGGGCGTCGCAGGCATTGTTTCTGGGAAACCCCGAGACGGACTGGAGTGCGGTGTCGTCAATTGATCGGCCATCGTATCAATGTCCTCTTCTGCCCGAGTAACCCAGAGCAGGGTCCCGGCTGGTTTGCAAAACAGATTTCCAGGTTTGTATAATCCTCTGTCGCACTGAGGATCGTAAGAGAAGAAAAGCGATCAAGTCAAGGTCGCCTCGTCCGCGAGGATTCTCAAACCCACCCCAATCAGCAGTCCAGAGGTAAGACATGGAAATCCGGTTTCAACCCGCCCTGCTTCAAGAGGTCATCGATTCCTTCATCGAGAAAACCGAGCGGGAAGGGGATCCCACTTACTACAAGGAGTTTCATGAGCTGGCAGACCCCATTTACGAGAAGTATACACTGGACGATCGGGAGGCCGAGTTCAAGAAACTGTATCAATATCTCTTCGGAACGTGGGGGTTTTCCGACATTATCCGGGATGCCTTTAACGAATTTCCGAGGTTGAAGGAACGAGTCGGTATCGTCCTGGTCAAAGGCGTGCTCAAGGAGGACCAGGAAGGAGTTGATATCCTGCGCAAGTGGGGATCGGTCGAGCATGATTTAGCGAAGCAATTTGAAGAAAAGGGCCTGAAAGGCGTCGGCATCAAGCTCATCCCGCGTCGCTTTTATGATCCCGCCCTGACCCGATATTGCCGCCACGAGCTCATGCATATTCACGATATGCTCGATCCGGCATTTGCATACGATCCTGATACCAAAGTCGGACAGAATCCGGGGGAGGAAACGCTGATTCTGCATCGCTACAGAGTGCTCTGGAATATCAGCGTGGACAGCCGTCTGATCGGCGAAGGCAAAGAGCCGATGCTGTCCAAGGAAGATCGATTCAAGGAATTTCGATCGTGGTATCGCAAGATCCCGCCTCCGCAGCTGAAGTCGGTTTTCGAGGGCCTCTGGCAGACCGCATTTTTCACCCATTCCGAGCTGGTGGAGATGGCCACCGATACGTTGCGGGTGATGGACCGGGCAGTCGATGTCGAAGGAGGAGAGGTCCCAGAAACGACCAATAAGGTCATGCTGATGCCCGGGTTTCCCTGTCCTCTCTGCCGGTTTCCGACCTACACCTGGGTCGAGGACCTGGGGAATAAGGTTGAAACCTACGTGCTGGACTTCATCCGTGAAAACCATCCGGGGTGGGATACGGAATTCGGAGCCTGCGATCGTTGTGTGGAAGTCTACAAGTTACGTGCCGACGGGGTGATGTAGGGGGGTCGACATGGCTGGCGATCAGACCTATGGCCGGCGGGATTTCTTTAAGGATTCCGTCATCTCCGTAGCCCGGGCCGCCCACGAATTCGTTAAGCACAAGGACGCGCCGAGGGAACAGGCCCCGCCTCGATCACGCACGGACTGGCTCCGCCCCCCTGGGGCGGTCGAAGAACAGCTATTTCTCGAGCGCTGCACTAAGTGCAGTGACTGTGCCAAAGCCTGTCCTCATGGAGCCATTGTGTTCGATCAGAAAGACGGCTCCCCCGTCATCTTCCCGGATCAGGCGGCTTGTCACCTCTGCGAGGACCTGCCATGTATCGCAGCCTGCGAGACAGAAGCCCTGGTCGCGGTTCATGATCGTCGCGACGTTCGAATGGGCGTCGCTCTTGTCTCGGAGCATGCGTGCACGGCCGGGCAGGGCTGTCATGCCTGTGTATCGCGCTGTCCGACTGACGCGTTGTCGATGGATTTCGAGGCGATGCGGCTCGTGGTCGCCTCAGAACGGTGTGTCGGGTGCGGCATGTGCGAACAGATCTGCAAGACGGTGAACGATCGGCTGGCCATTAAGGTCACGCCGGTACGCTGGCTGACAAGAGATCAAGAGATAGGGTAGTGCCTGCGGATTAGAAATCTCGTGGAGAGCCTTATTATCCCTACAGGGTCTTGGTCAAAATGGATGAAGAGGAATGGGGCAGAAGACATGAGCCTGATGGCCCAGTTCAGACTTGACAAGGCTTTTCCCTTTACCTATCATACGCAACCTGTGCGAAGGGGCGCTGTGTTGCGCGGTGATCAGTACGCGGGAAAGGGAGCGGCGTAACACATCACGCGAGGAGCATAATATACGTATGACACCGAAACACACAGTACAGGGTTCCTCCCAGACCGCCAGTGCAGTAATTCCTCCCCAAGCAGTGGCCCTCAAAGATTCCCCTGCCGTCGAGCGAGCGCTGAGTCGCAGCAAAATGTACCTGTTGTTTTCCTGGAGTCTGCTCTATCCGGAAGACGAAGAATTCTTGGATTACCTACAATGTGGTGAGTTTGTCGAGGATGGCCGTGCAGCCCTAGAAGGGATGCGGGCTGCGCTTGAGGGAATCGGTGGTGAGCGGGCAAAGCAAAAAATAGCGGCACTTCAGAAACAATTGGACCAGATCGAGAAACTGGTGTCCGCCGAATGTGTGAACTGGCAGTTGGCGGATCTTCAATCGGAACACCGCCGGGTGTTCACCAACGTCATCACGTTGGATTGTCCTCCGTATGAAACCCTGTTTGGAAACGATCACGTCTTCGCACAATCCCATGTGATGGGCGATATTGCCGGGTTCTATAAGGCCTTCGGAGTGGAGCTTTCCAAGGATATTCACGAGCGCCTGGATCATCTCAGCGTTGAGTTCGAGTTCATGCATTTTTTGACGTACAAAGAGTCGTATTCGCGCTGTCACGACGGGATCGAAAAGACCGACATCGTGGTCGATGCTCAGAAGAAATTTGTCAAGAATCATATCGGCCGGTGGGTGCCGCTGTTCTGCCGTATGCTCGCCAAGAAGGCTGATTCCGGATTATTCAAGCTGATTGCCGATTCTATGTCCGATTGGATGGATTTCGAGGTGGCCTTTTTGGGGGTGACACCGCAACCCTATTCCGAGGCGGACTATCGCCCGGCTACGTTCAGTGCCCCCGAGGGGCAAACGTACGAATGCGGAGCGCAAGACCAGGGCAACGAACTCAGTATGTTGCTGAACGAGGTCGGCGCCCAGTCCTTCATGGACAAGAAGGACAAAGAGGAGAAAGACGAAGGACCCGTCGGAAACGCGTAATCCTTCGGGCTGGTGCTGCAGTAGCTTGGCCTCCATAGAGGAGTCATACGTCCACAGTTCTCATCATTATTAATCTTTCATGAGGAGGGCCTATAGTATGAGACTGGTGCAGACACGCAACAAGGGTTTGGTGTTTGGCATTCTGCTCTCTGCCTTGATTGTCGGTATTATGTTGACGATTGGGCAGGTGCCACTCGCGATCAGCCAACCGGTTATTATTCCGGCCAAGGCAATCAAGGGGCCGATCCCGATGGACGGTGCAAACCCCATTTGGGAAGGCGTCCCTGGAGTCGTAGTTCCTCTGAGCGGCCAGTTGATCACGACCCCGATGCATCCGAATTTTTCGGTGAAGTCTGTGTTCGTGAAGGTGGTCACCAACGGCAAGGAAATCGGCCTCCGGTTGGATTGGGCCGACCAGACCAAGAACGACACGGCGATTGGGCCACAAGACTTTCGTGATCAGGCTGCCCTCATGTTCCCGGTCAACACGTCCGGCGCGCCGCCTTTTCAGTGTATGGGACAGTCCGGCGGGACCGTCAATATCTGGCGCTGGAACGCGGAGTGGCAGAAGGATCTGGGCAAGGATAGCGCCGGTATCTGGGACGTGGACGATCAATACCCGGGCATCTTCTGGGACTACTATTTCGAGGAGCCAGCCGGCGGTGTGACGTATCCGGATCGTATCGGCCGGAGCTTGGGCCCCTTCAACCCCGGCATTTGGTCCGGGAATATCATGTCTGATCCTACATTGCGGGTGAGCGCGGTGGAGGACCTGAATGCCAATGGTTTCAGCACGCTGACGACGCAGGCCCATCAGGATGTGATCGGCAACGGCGTGTGGGAACCGGCCGGCTCAGTGAAGGGCGGTTGCTGCACTGGTCCGACCTGGCGGATTGTTGTAAAGCGGGCATTGGAGACCAGCGATGCCAACGACACTCAGTTTAAGGCGGGAGCCTCCGTGCCCATCGCGTTTGCGGTCTGGGACGGCGCGAACGTCGAGCGCAATGGAATGAAGGGAATTTCCACCTGGTTTACGCTGAAGCTCCCGTGATGACGTGACCCTTCAACAGGGTCGCCGATAGCGGGCTCAGCGGAGTGAAGGGAAAGCCTCGGGTTCGGTCACAGGATGTGGCCGGACGCCGAGGCTTTCTCGCTTTTGTAGGCATATCGAGGAGCAGCCATCCGGCATCGTTACCGGCCGTCGCACCGGGTTGCATTTAGCGAGAGGCGGAGTGTATAAACCCTAAGAAACGGCTCATCACTGATCGTCTGATCAATTCTTCCGCGACACCTCAATAATTATTAATTGGGCCATGAAAGTATCCCTACTTTTTCCCCCGACGTGGCATCCTTCACAGCCGTACCTGAGCCTGCCCTCGTTGACCGGATTTCTTCGACAGGCCGGCATCCAGGACGTCTCTCAGCGGGATTTGGGAATCGAACTCCTGGACCGGGTGCTGACCCGTTCGTACGGCATGGAACTGTACCAGCGGTTGGTCGAGAAACAGCGGGTTCTCGAGCGGCGCCAGACCGGTGAGACAGGGCCGGGAAGCGGCGAGCACCTCGCGCGGATCATCGAATCAATGGAGCGATTTCCGTATCTGATCGATCGGGTTGAACTGGCCAAAGAAACGCTCAGGAGCGAAGGGTTTTACGATATTGAGGCGTATCGGGACAGCCTGTTCCTGATCGACAAATGGTTGGAGGTGCTCTCAACGATTTATTTTCCGACGAGATTGAGTGTCGTCGACAATCAGTTCGGAAACTATTCGATTTATTCGTCGAAAGACTTGATGAAGGTCATTCGGGATGAGGAACAGAATCCTTATATCGCTCTGTTTCGGGACCTCTTTCTGCCATCCATCGTCTCGGACCGGCCGGAATTAATCGGGGTTTCGATTACCGCCACTTCACAGATTATCCCGGGACTCACGCTATGCCGCCTCATCAAGGAAGCTGCGCCCGATTTGCATCTGACCGTCGGCGGCAGCATTTTTACGCGCCTGGTGGATAATCTCCGCCGCTGTCCCAGCCTCTTCGATCTCACGGATGATTTCGTCGTCTTTGAGGGTGAGACCGCACTCCTTGAGCTGGTCAACCAAATGAGCGGCCGCCGAGATTTCACGAAGGTGCCCAATCTGATTTACCGCCAGAACGGCAAGATCACGGTGAACCAGCCGTTCTATTCCGAGAATATCAATCATCTCACGGCGCCCAATTACGACGGGTTCCCCCTCGGTCTGTATCTCTCGCCGGAGCCGGTGCTGCCCGTACAGTTTTCCCGCGGGTGTTATTACAAGGACTGCGCGTTCTGCGCCTTGACATTGGACCATCAAAACTTTCGGCAGCGCGATCCGGGGAAAACGGTAGATGATCTCGAGTGGCTGAAGGAACGATACGGAACCCGATTCTTTTTCTTTACGGATGAGTGCTTCGCACTGTCACCGACCAAACGTTTGTGCCAACAGATGATCGACCGGCAATTGAACGCCAAGTGGACCTGCGAGCTGCGGTTCGAAAAGAATCTGACGCGAGAGTTGTTGACGCTGATGCGCGACGCCGGATGCCAGAAGATCGTCTTCGGCCTCGAATCGTTCAACCAGCGCGTCATGGACTTCATGAAGAAGGGCATCAAGCAGGAGTCTGTCCGTCGGATCACCAACGATTGCGTCGACCTGGGTATCGCCGTCCATTGCTACATCATCGTCGGATTCCCGACCGAGCGCGAAGAGGAGGCGCTAGAAACGGTGAACTTCGTCGTGGAGAACGCCAAGTTACATGAATCGTACGGATTCTCCTGTCAACCCTGTCTGTTCGACCTCGAAAAAGAGGCGCCGATCATGAGCGACCCGGGAAGCTACGGAGTGCGCCGAATCATGCGGCCTGCGGCGGAGGACTTGAGTCTCGGATTCTTCTATGAAGTGCAGGAAGGCATGACTCCTGCCCAAGCGGAGCAACTCTATCAAGAGGTCTATGCGAAGATCAGCGAAGTGGTGTGTGAATTACCGTTCAACTATTCGATGGCGGACGGCTTGTTGTATATTGCGCGATCGAAGGCTCAAGCCACTCAGATTCCTCAGCCGACTGGCCCATGAGTTCCGGGTAGTTCACGGTTCGCAGGTGTCCGACCCCTCAAGACCGCCGGCCTCTCGACGTTGAATATGTTTTGGGGAGACGGCTATAATGCCGGCTTGAACCTGGAGTAACACGTGGCGGCACTGGCTTCCACCATTGAGCGCGCGACCGGCCGTCTGAAGGATCAAGGCCTTCTGCTCGAGTACACGGTTAAACTGGTCGTTCTGACCGGCTTTTTTGAACTGATCCTCTACCGGCTCGTCTCCCGCTTGGGCATGCATCTCAGCAAGGTCGCGGCGGAACACCCCTGGGTCGGCTCGACCTTTCGCTTTCTCTCGTCCATCGGATTCGGACTCCTCAATGTGGTCGCCATATTTTTGTTTATTGCGATTGCGGTGTTGGTGTTCAAGCGGGGCCGCCTTCATGGCCTTACCGGGCTCAACAGCGTGACGGTTCCTTGTGTGGGGCTACTTCTCCTCCTCACCGTGGCGTTTCTCATCGTCCCGCCGGCCATGCTGGGGTCTATTGCGTACAACGTGGTCAGTTTTGTCACGCTTACGCTGCTGATGGTCGAGTATTGGCAGACCCATTCGGAATGGACTCATCGGGTCATGGGAATGACATACTTTCTGGGAATTTCGGGTTGGCTCTACTATCAGATTTTTTCGACGACATACGGATGGTTGGGGTCGGTGGCCGCCCCGCCGTTGGTCTATGAGATCAACCGTGCCGGTGAGGCCCTGATGGTGCTGGCCAGTATCTTGGTGTTTTGGGCTTACGGCCGAGGCGTCTCATTCCGCAGCAGGAATAAGCAGCAGCGCCGACGGGCCGTGTGGTTCTGGTCCGTGACCGGGGCCGTGTTTGCGGGGCTGTTGTTCTTGGACTACATCCTGGATCTCTATAATCCGCCCATGGCCCATTCGGTCAGGAAGGCCAGCGAGGGCATCGGATGGATATTCCAGATGGGGATGGGATATACGTTCTTTCTGCCGTTTGCCCTGTATGTCGCCGGTCTTTTGTGTTGGGCATATACCGTGATCCGGTTGATCAGCATGGGCCGGTTGGCCGGATACGGCCTGGCGCTGATGTTCCTCGCGGGCTATGCGCTCCTTCTGTCTAATTTGACAATGATGGTCATTCTGGGAGTCATGCTCCTGACAATGGATCGGCAGCGGGGCGGCATTGCAGAGCCCGCCCCAGTGACGAATGCACCGCTGATGGGGACTCGCGAGTCCTTGGTCGGCGGCCAACTTTAACCTTCCCGAATAGCATAAGGTCGAACGATGGACGAACAACAGACTTCCGCCACGCCAGAGCAGGTCGGTGCCGCAGTGGATCCGGGTGAACAACCGCTGAATCCCGACGAAGAGATCGCCGAGCTTGAAAAACTTCTCGCCGCGGAGCCCGACGATTTCCAGGCGCGCTGCCGCCTTGGAGAGTTGTATTTCAGCAAGGGCCGGATGGATGATGCGTTGACCGAAGTGAAAAAGTCCATCGAAATGGCCGAGGGCCTCCGGGCCGAAATGAATCGCTCGCTCGCCATGTACTATTCGAACCTGGGTACAATTTACGCGACGAAAGGCATGATGGAAGAGGCCGAAACGGAATTTAAACGTGCCCTGGAAGTGCATGCGTACGATGTGCTGGCCCTGTTCAACCTGGGGCGCGTCCAAGCGGATCGAAAAAACTTCATGGAGGCGAAAAGTTTTTATGAGCGTCTGGTCGAGATTACTCCGGATGATCCGATTGCTTGGTATAATCTGGCGGGCGTCTACGTGGAACTCGATAACCCACAGGTCTCGGACTACAACACGATGGATACGGCGATCCAATGTTACTTGCGGGTGCTGGAACTCGACCCGAAACATCTTGAAGCGAGTTTCAAGCTGATGGACATCGCCCTCAATCACAAAAAGACGGACCTCGCGATCAAAGTCATGGAGAGCGCCGTCGAACATAATCCGGATGAACCGCTTGCCTACTATAACCTCATCAGTGTGTACGATAAGTGCAAGATGTTTGAACAGGCGGAACAGGCCCGGCATCGACTGAAGGAGCGGTTTGCCAAGAAGACGAAAGAGCACCAGACAACCTGAATCAGCAACAAGGAGACATCGCCATGTTTGGGAGCTTAGGCTTTACAGAGTTGATCCTCATCCTGTTCATTGTGCTGATTATCTTCGGCGCGGGGAAGTTGCCGCAATTGGGTGAAGGATTCGGCAAGGCCATCAAGGGGTTCAAGAAATCCGTCCATGAGGCGGATGCGATTGAAGCGGAGGCCCAGGCGCGCGCGCAACAGGAAACGCCGCCGGCATCCCTCCCCCCGCAGTCGGCGCCAGCCACGCCGGCTGGTGAACAGCAGGTTGTCGCGACGCCGCCGGTCTCCCATGCATAGCCGGGCGCCGCAGTTCATCATCAATTTGTTCAGTTAGGACTTCAATGGAAACTGAGCTGCAATTAGCCGCCGGATATATCGAAACGTTTGCCGGCAACGGAAAGGCGCGGAGTACCGGAGATGGTAAGCGCGCGGTCAAGGCCGGTATCCCGCTCCCGCACCACGTTGCGTTGGACAAAGAAGAACGCTGGTTGTACTTTGCCGAATCAGGCTCCGACCGTGTCAGGCGCATCAACCTAAGCGAAGGCACCGTCCACAATTTTGCCGGGATCGGCGAAACATGCTACAGCGGCGACAGCGGACCCTGCGGTGAAGCGGGCTTGTATCTTCCTCTGGACGTAGCGTTCGATTCCAACAATGATCTGTATATTTGTGACTCCGGAAGCAATCGGATCAGGAAGGTTGATCATGAAACCGGGATCATCACGACCGTGGTCGGCACCGGACAGCACGGCTTCAACGGCGATGGACCGGCCCTGGAAATCAACCTGACATGGCCCGCCGCCGTTCTCTTCGACAAGGACGATGTCATGTATATCGCCGATACGCAGTCCCATCGGATCAGGCGATTCGACCGTCGGACGGGGCTGGTGGAAACGATTGCGGGAACCTGGACCAAGGAAGACGATGCGCGCGAGCAGCCGCTCGTCGCCAGGAATTTGGTCGTTCTCTCCGGTGACGCCATCGGGATTGATTTCAGCGACGATAACGGCTGGCTCATGCCGGTCTGCTCGGACGGGCTCGACCTTTCCCTGTATCTGGACGACGGTCGCTCTGCCTTGGAAGCCCGCCTCTACGATATCGTCGGACTCGGAATGGATCAGGATGGGGATCTGTATCTGGTGGATAAGGGCAGTAATCGGGTGAGAAAAATAGACCGGAACACCGGCGTCATTTCGACATTGGCCGGTGTCTGCCGTTACGGGTTCGACGGGGACGGGAAACCTGCCGCCAAATCCATGCTGCATGCTCCGGAGGCGGTGGTGTTCGATCAGCGGAATCATGCCTATATCTCCGACACCGGCAATCATCGGGTGCGCAAGGTCGATAGGGAGACCGGCCACATGGCGACGGCCGCGGGAAACGGAGACAGCGGGTATGAAGATAAGAATATGGGAGGGTGTGGAGCCGCCCGATTCGTCGCGAAGGATGCGGCCGGACAGATCAAGCACGGAGACGGGTTGAGTGCGCTGGATGCGGTGGTGAACTCTCCGGTCGGGCTGGCTCTTGATCGACAGGGGCATCTATATATCTGTGAGCGGGGTGAAAACAAGATCCGTCGGGTGAGACTGTGGTAAGGTCTCATGAGCGTTGACGGATCCAGCGTGCAATCACGTGAAACCGGTGAACTATCCGAGGTGCTCGAGGGCTCCGCATGGCGCCGATGACCGCCGTCACTCTATCCCGCCCGGTTCTTGTCTCGTTTCTGTGCCTTGCCGCCGTCGGCGCATTCCTGCTCGGTGGCCTGGGCATTCCTGTCGTCAGCTCCGAAGGCATGTTCATTCGCGTTCACTGGATTGACGGCAATGTCCCTGTGACGCCGGAAGACCCCGCCTGGCAGAAAGTCCCGCCGATGACGTTGCCCTTGAGCGGACAAATCATTACTCGCCCGGTCTGGCCTGAGCCGACGGCGCGGGCGTTGACCGTGCGGGCGGTCCATAACGGAGTCGATATCGCGTTTTTGCTCGAATGGCAGGATAACACGCGCAACGATCGTCTCACGCCCGGAACATTTCGTGACGGTGTCGCGTTGGGATTGCCGCTGGGCGACGCGCCGGCGTTCTTCTGCATGGGCCAGCTCGATCATTACATCAACATTTGGCATTGGAAGGCCGACTGGCAGAGCGACATCGACCGGCGGGCTTCAAGAACCGGCGATAAAGACAAGGGCGGAGGCGGGTCGTCGGAGCCTCGGCGATTCGAAGTCATTCCTCGTCGGGCATCGTCAGTGGAAGACTTGATCGGCGGAGGTTTCAGCACATTGACCACCAAGGAAAAACAGGGCCGGGTTCAGGGGAAGGCGACTTGGAAAGACGGCACCTGGCACGTGGTCATGCGGCGTCCGTTGTCGAGCGAAGAACAGGAGAACGAGGCGAAATTGGCTCCGGGACGGATTCAGACCGTGTCTTTCGCCGTCTGGAACGGTGAGAACAAAGAGCGAAACGGGCAGAAAGCTATTGCGCCGTGGTTCCAGTTGTCCCTGGATCCGGTTCCGAAAGTCTAGGGCTTGACCAGGGCGATATTCCCAAAGACGTTTGCCGGTGATGGGGCGTAGCACTTGGAGGTTGTGTCCACAAAGCGTCGGTCCAAAGCGAGAAAAGCCCTCCCGCTCGGAAGGGCTTTTTTTGTCCTGCTATGCCTGTTGGCGGCCGCCGCGGCTCCGGCGATACCATCGGCCGCCGGTCAGAACGGAGAAATGACGGAAGATGAAGCCGTGCGTCTAGGAGAAGAGTTCGGCATTTCCGTCGGAGAAGTGGACGCCGATATACAGAAGGAATTGAACCTGCAGAAAGCCGAAGGCGTGGCGGTGTTTGAAGTCATCGGCAACTCGCGAGCGGATTATGCGGGCATCAAGGTGCGATCGGTGATCAAAGAGATCGACAAGCAGGAAGTCCGAACCCTCCTTGATTTCGGGCGGGCGCTCAAGCGCGCGATGCCCGAATGTAATTTCACGGTGGGAACCTATGAGCCGGCTGACCCCGGCGACCCCGTGGGATGGGGCGTAAATTTCCACTTCGTTGGGTGCAAGCGCGACTGAGTGAACGGAGACCCGGTGGGGCAAGCGGGCGTCACAATGCAGAAATGGGCGGTCGGAACGCTGTTGTGCGTCATCGTCGCCGT
Source organism: Nitrospiraceae bacterium (assembly GCA_035250505.1). Classification (GTDB taxonomy): domain Bacteria; phylum Nitrospirota; class Nitrospiria; order Nitrospirales; family Nitrospiraceae; genus DASSBQ01. The sequence goes on from DATFFC010000099.1 coordinate 26,547, forward strand.
CAATGTGTTTTTTCACGAACGGGCCATTGCCCAAAAGACGGACGGACAGGCTCCGGCGGATTGGATCGCCGAGATCGAGAAGATTTTCATCCGTTCCGAAGACTGCAAGCAGTGCCACGATCGCCATTATGAAGAATGGAAGGGGATGCGCGAGCAGACCCCCGATCTCAAGACCTTCGGCCGGGTGGACGCCGCCTTGCTGCATGGAACCGCGTTTGAATCGCCCGTCTTCCGGACAGTGTTGGGGCTGTGGCTCCAGACTAATCCCACTGCGGAGGAACGGCAACGGTGCCTGTCTTGTCATGCGCCTTCGGTCACGGTCTTTCCTCAATATACGGACAAGATCACGCAGCAGATTCTGTCCGGGAAGCCGCAGGTTGAGGGGATCGGCTGCGCCTCCTGCCATTTGATCAATGCAATTGAACCGACACAGCAACCGCCGCCCACATATAAGTTAAAACCCGGGGAGCTCCTCTACGGTCCCTATGCGGACCCGGAAGACAATTTGGTTCACCCCGCGACGCAATCGAGCCTGTACCGGGGAGCCAATTTTTGTGCCTCCTGTCATTACGATAAGGTGAAGGACGTCACCCAGAAGGATCTGCCCGGGGAAATCCTCCAAGGTACGACTTGTCAGGATTGCCACATGGAGCCGTCCACGGGCAGCTCGACGTCGAAACGGGGAGCCATGACCCGATCGATCGGGCGCCATTGGTTTCGCGGTGTGGTGATCCCGGGAACCCTGTTAAAGAACCGTAATCTCCAGGCCGAATGGATGCCCCGGATCGATCTCGAGGTGGCGAAAACCGAATCCGGCGTGGAGGGGACGGTGTTGGTCAAGATTGGCAGCCTACCTCACAGTTTCCCCGACGGCGATCCGGTGCTGAAGCAGTTCTTCGTCACGATTGTCGTCAAAGATTCGCAGGGCAAATCATTGGGAGAGCAAGTGAAGCATTTCGGGCTCCCCTATGACAAGATTTTGCGTGGTCCTATTCCGGATCCATTTATTAAGGGCGGCCATACCCGTCGCGTCCCCTTTTCGCAATCCTTACCGGCTGGTTCGTCGCCCGCAACCATCGAAGTCGTCTTGACCTACTCCCTCATACCGGATCCCGATCCGGCCTTGAAGGAACGGTATCTGGCCACGTTGCCTGATGAGGCGGCCAGAACGACGGCAAAGAAGATTATCGACGAGTATGTCCAGCCACGCGTGCTGACCTACCGCGCCAAGTCCTTGTGAGCCGGCCGGTTCACAAGGGAGTGCAGGCAAGAAGAATCGCGAATAGGAGGGTGGCGCACCGGTGACAATGGATCGACGAAGACTGTTTATGGCGGGTGCGATTGGATTGGCGCTGTCCGGTGCCGCCGTTCTGGGTTATCAAGAACCGGCGAGCCAGGCGCAAGGGGTCAAGCCCCAGGCGGTCATTGAAAAGGCCTTTCCCAATTCAAGCAAATGCAAGCGCTGTCACGAGCGGGTGTTTGAAGAATGGGAGACGTCGCCTCTTTCTCGCTCCATCCACACGCCGACCTTTCGAGCCGCCCTCGATCAATATCTAAGTTGGGCCGACGGCAAAGACAAGGCCCTCTGTTTCCGATGCCATGCTCCCCATGTGCGGGAATTCAGCGATCAGGCGCAACTCTTCGTGACGCAAGCGCAATCAGGAGAGCCGTCGCTTGATGGGGTGGCGTGCGTGCAATGTCATCTGATCAAACAAGTCGACCGCGCCAAGCATCCGCCCGAGCCGAAGTACGACCTCGGGAGCAAGACCATGTACGGTCCCTATAAAGATTTCGCGGAGAACAAGGCGCATCAGTCGATGGATCTGGATCTGTTCCGCAAGTCGGATTTATGCCTCAATTGCCATCAATCGGTCCCGGCTGCGGCCAACCTAGGCCAGAGCAATGATCTCCTGGGAAATTGGGACCAGAGCAAAGCCATTAAGTCGGGCAAGGAATGCCAGACCTGTCATATGCCCGAGCAGGTGGCAGAATCGGCGAACGGAGAGAGCAAACGAAAAGTCGCGAATCATACCTTCCCCGGCCGCATCGGGAAACTGAGACAGGAGGCGGCCAAACTCGATGTGGCGACCAAGGTCGAGGGGGAGAAAACCACCGTGACGGTCACAGTGCATAGTCTGGTGCCGCACAATCTTCCGACCACCCATCCCGGATGGGCGAGTGTCGTGCTGACCCTCGACATCAAAGGCAAGAATCTGAAGACCGTGTTCAGCGACAAGCGCGTCTATGGACGCTCATATGCGGACGCCAAGGGACAGAAGACCATCTTCGATTTCGAGGCCGTCAAAGTGCTTGACGATACGGTATTAAAGCCAGAGGAAAAACGGGTGGAGACGTTTGTCTTTCCTACCCCCAAAGACACCAAAACCTTCGACGTCGAAGCGACGCTCAGTTACGCCCCGGTGACGGGACCCGCCCCATTTCTCCAGAGGATCGAAGCGGAATCGAGCAAGGGTGCGCAGGATCCTGTCTTCCAGCCGATTGAAATCGTCAAGCTGTCGGAGAATATTCCGATCATCAAATAGCGCCGCTCGCATCTCGTGAGCAGATCACGTCACGCCCGAGAAGCTTTAGCGGCGGTGTCTTCCTACTCGGCGATAATGCGTGACCCGGGTGACTTGGTCTTGAAGATCTGTATGGCGGCGTGGATGCCTTTGGCGGGGTGATTCAGGATCAAGCGGGAATTCGTGACGTGGGTATCGATCAATTCATACTGCCCCCCGCTATAGTAGATATCGCAGTCGTCAATGGAGCAATTCTTGTAGACATGATTGTCGAGAGCAAGCTTGGCCTTATTGAAGCTTTGACCCTCGACGAGGATGTATTCGGGAGCCAGTCCCATGGTCGCCTCCGGCGCGGACTATAGCAAAGTCCGACTGGGTCCGCAAACCGGGCGTTCCTTGACCCTCGCCTGATTCCGAACATGAATCCGGACCGGTCGGCGGCTTTCTGCGGCGCTCGCCGTCCGAAAGCTCCTTCCCATTCTTTCATCTTGATACTCTTCACCCGTCTGTATAAAATGGCCCAATTTTTCCGTCAGTTATCTGCAAGGCTCTGATTCGTACCATCCCGCGGACTTTCCATTTGGAAATGGATTCTCGATGGTTGAAAGTCGGGGGAAACGTGTGGGGTAGACCCGCCTCCCTATCAACAGAAGGAGTGAACTGTGAGTGACTCAGCGATTATCACGTTTGCATTGATTGCCGCCGCGGCCGGCATCGCCTATGGCTTGTATCTGGCCATGTGGGTGTTCAAACTGGACGCCGGTAATAGACAAATGCAGGACATCGCCAAAGCCATCCAGGAAGGGGCTGCCGCCTATATGAATCGTCAGTACCGGACGGTCGGGATGGTGGCCGCCGTGCTGGTTGTCGTGCTGTGGGGGGCTGGAGCAGTGTCCGACAAGTTTGGTCTGCTGACGGCCGTCGGCTTTCTCATCGGGGCCGGCGCCTCCGCGCTGGCCGGATATGTCGGCATGATCATTGCGGTGCGGGCGAACGTCCGCACGGCCCAGGCTGCACATAAGGGGATGAATGCGGCGTTAACGGTAGCGTTCCGCGGCGGGGCGGTCACAGGATTGCTGTTGATCGGCTTGGGGTTGTTGGCGATTACGGGGTTCTATGGGCTTGCCGAAGCCATGGCCGGACAAGAAAAGGCGATTCACGCGTTGCTGAGCCTGGGGTTCGGAGGCAGCTTGATTTCGGTCTTTGCGCGGGTGGGTGGGGGAATTTATACCAAGGCGGCCGACGTCGGGGCCGACTTAGTCGGAAAGGTGGAGGCCGGAATTCCGGAAGACGATCCCCGCAATCCCGCGGTAATTGCCGACAATGTGGGCGACAACGTAGGCGACTGCGCCGGGATGGCGGCCGACTTGTTCGAAACGTATGCGGTAACGACCGTCGCGGCGATGGTGCTTGCATTTACCCTGTTCAAGGGACAGAACGCGCCGATTCTATACCCGCTTGCGCTGGGCGGCGTCACGATTTTCGCGACGATTATCGGCATCCTGTTCGTGAAAGTCAGCCAAGGCGGCGAAATTATGCCGGCTCTTTACAAAGGACTCTTTGTGGCAGGCGGTCTCGCGGCCGTGGCTTTTTTCCCGATCACCACCATGATCATGGACCAGGTCGGCGGCGTGAGCGGCGTGAGCTATTATATTGCGGCCTTGGTGGGACTGGCGGTCACGCTGGCGCTGGTGTTCATCACCGACTATTACACCTCCAAGAGTTACGCGCCTGTTCAGGATATTGCCAAAGCCAGCGAGACGGGTCACGCGACGAACATCATTGCAGGGCTTGCCGTCGGCATGCAGGCGACGGCTTTGCCGGTCGTCATCATCGGAGCGGCCATTCTCGGCAGCTACTGGATTTGCGGCGGCGCCGCCTCCGGAGGCCTGTATGGGGTTGCGGTAGCGGCCGTCTCCATGCTGTCGATGGCCGGCATCGTGGTGGCGATCGACGCATTCGGACCCATTACGGACAACGCCGGCGGGATAGCCGAGATGGCGCATCTCGGCAGCGAAGTGCGGAACATCACCGACCCGTTGGATGCGGTGGGCAATACGACCAAGGCGGTGACGAAGGGATATGCAATCGGTTCGGCCGGCTTGGCGGCGGTCGTCCTCTTCGCCGAGTTTGCCCGGGAGGTCGAAAAGGGGAGCACCGCGGGCGCCTCAAGCGCGTTCGACCTGTCGAATCCGTCGGTGCTGGTGGGCTTGTTTCTCGGCGGAATGCTGCCGTTCATCTTCGGCGCCCTCTGCATGAAAGCGGTGGGGCAGGCGGCCGGGCTGGTCGTGGAGGAAGTTCGCCGGCAGTTCAGAACGATTAAGGGCATTATGGATGGAACCGGCAAGCCGGAATATGGCACTTGTGTCGATATCGTCACGCAAGCGGCCATTAAGAAGATGATGATGCCGGGTCTCATTCCGGTGGCGGCCCCCATTGTGGTCGGCGCAATTCTCGGCCCGCAGGCGCTCGGCGGCGTCCTGGTCGGCAGCATCGTCACCGGCCTTTTCGTGGCGATTTCCATGACCAGCGGCGGCGGGGCTTGGGACAATGCCAAAAAATACATCGAAGAACAAGGAAAGAAAGGGACCGAGACCCACAAGGCGGCGGTAACGGGGGACACTGTGGGGGATCCGTACAAGGACACGGCCGGTCCTGCGATCAACCCTATGATTAAAGTGATCAATATCGTGGCTTTGCTTATCATCTCTCTCATCGTCAGATAAGCGGTGTCGTGCCGGATGACCCCTTACGGCTTTGTGAAGGCAGTGCGGGCCTTCGAGCCCGGCTTGACGACATGAATATCACTGGGGTAAGTTCATCTTAAGTGGAGTTTCGAATCATCAACGAATCTTATCCCCAGTCACTGGAGGGATCAGATGGAAAAACAAGAGAGGAAACAAGAGTCCAGGAAGGACTCTCACGGTAAAGAGGAAGCCAAGCCGAACCCGAAAGTGGTGGAAACCGGGAAGAAGCTCAAGGAAGATATCGATAAGCTGGTCGACGAGATCGATGACGTGCTCGAGAAGAATGCGGAAGAATTCGTAAAGAACTACGTCCAAAAAGGAGGAGAATAGTCTCCTACGCAGTATCCCCTGCGTCATACCTCGCACGGCATCGTCCGTTCAGATCTGTATCCGCCGTCCAAACCCTGCCTGTCCGCGCCGTTCCCGCACGAGTCCGGTTTGACAAAGCAGGGGGGACTCTATACCATCCCCTTCATTCCAGGCACGTTATGACCGCTTCGTTTCAGTAAGGGGAGAATGCGAAACAGACTCTGGGTATTCCGAGATACTGATCCGGAGTTGCAAATGTCCCTTGCTCGCGCGCTATCCATTTCGCCCGTCATGGCCTCCGTGCTGCTTGCGCGAGGTGTGACCGATATTCAGGGGGCCGGTCGCTGGTTGTCCTCGGGCGACCCGTTTCATGATCCATTTCTATTGCCGGATATGGAGCAGGCGATCGATCGGTTGCATCGTGCGGCGCTCGGGGGCGAGCGTGTGTGCTTCTACGGAGATTATGACGTCGACGGGATCTCCGCCACCAGCCTGTATGTGTCTTTCTTCGAGGCGATAGGAGGACAGGGACACGCCTATATCCCGCACCGCCTGCATGAAGGGTATGGGTTGAATGAGGCGGCTATCCGTCATCTCCGGAGTGAAGGCGTCGCGCTGATTGTCACATCGGATTGCGGGACGACCTCGCATCATGAAATCGCTTATGCTCGTTGCCTTGGGATGGACGTCATCGTGACGGATCACCATCAGAGCGATGGTACCGTGCCTGACGCCCTGGCCCTGCTCAATCCGCACCGGCGTGATGCCGTGTATCCCTTCAAAGGGCTCTGTTCCGCCGGGCTGGCATATAAATGCGTGCAGGCCTATTGCACAAAGTTCGGCGAAGTCTTTTCGCTCGAGTCGGTGCTGGATTTGGTCGCTTTGGCGACGGTAGCCGACATCGTGCCGCTGCATGATGAAAACCGGGTCTTCGTCCGTGAGGGGCTTGCGCAAATTTCACGCGGTGCGCGCTGTGGGATCAGGGCGCTGAAACAAGTAGCGGGAATCACGCGCACCTGCAACAGCGACACCATTGCGTTTCGGCTGGCGCCGAGATTGAACGCCGCCGGCCGAATGGACCACGCACTCGCCGGCGTCCAATTGCTCACGACCGAATCGGATCTAGAAGCGCGACAGTTGGCCGAACGGCTGGAGGCGCTGAACCGAAATCGCCAGCAAGTCGAAGAGAGCATCGCTCGGGAAGCCTTGGCGTCGGTCGAGGAGACCGGGGTGGAGGCCGCCGTGGTGGTGGCCTCGCGGAATTGGCATCTCGGGGTCGTCGGCATTGTGGCGTCCCGATTGGTGGAAAAGTATCATCGTCCGGCGGTGGTCATCGCGCTCGATGGCCGGGGTATGGGGAAAGGGTCGGCCAGGACCGTGGCAGGGTTTGACCTCTACCAGGCGCTGGCCCGTTGCCGGGACCTGTTGGTCGCCTTCGGCGGCCATCCCAGCGCCGCCGGGTTGACGATCGAGGAGTCCAAGCTGCCGGAATTTCGCGCGCGCTTCACTGAGATCGCCGCGGCATGGACGGCGGAGAGCGGGACGATGCCGACGATCAATGTCGATGCACAGGTGCAGTTGTCGCAGGTCACCTTGCAACTGATTCAGGAGCTGGAATCGCTGCATCCCTTCGGCGCCGGAAACCCTGAGCCGACATTGGCGGTCCGGGGCCTGGAAGTTGTGGAGTCGCGCGTCGTCGGCGACAAGCATCTAAAGCTGCGTGTCCGCCAACCCAACTCCTGGACGTTTGACAGCATCGGATTTCGGATGGGCTCGTTTGCGGATCTCGGTTTGACGGCGGGGCGGCCGATTGATCTCGCCTTCAGTCCGGAACGCACCCGTTGGGACGGGTACGATAGAATTCAATTGCGCATTCGGGCGCTGCGGACGAGCCCGGAGGCATGAAACATCCATGGTATACGAGACCGTCACCGAGTTGGACCAGCTCCTTGACCGAGTCAAGAGCTACAATGCCGAGGCCGACCTGCTCACGATCCGCAAGGCCTACGAGTTCTCCGCCAAAGCCCATAAAGGCCAGGTTCGCCGCTCAGGCGAGCCCTATCTTCAGCATCCCCTCGCCGTAGCCGGTGTCCTCACGCTGCTCAAGACCGATGTGACCGCCATCGTGGCGAGTCTGCTGCACGATACCTTGGAAGATACATTGGCCACTTCCGACGAGCTCGAACGCGAGTTCGGAGCGGAGGTTGTCCATCTTGTGAGCGGCGTCACCAAAATCGGGAAGATCACGTTCAGGAACTATGAGGAAAAGCAGGCGGAGAATTTCAGAAAGATGGTCTTGTCGATGGCGGACGATATTCGCGTCGTCCTCATCAAGTTGGCCGACCGGCTCCATAACATGCGCACGTTGGAGTACCTGGGCGAACGCAAGCGGACGGAGGTCGCGCAGGAAACGTTGGAGATCTACGCGCCGCTTGCCAATCGCCTCGGCATCGGCTGGATCAAGAATGAGCTGGAGGACCTGTGCCTCAAGCATTTGAAGCCGGATGTTTATGAAACGCTCCGGGTGCGGGTCGCCAAACGGGACGAAGACCGGCAGCAATACATCCAGGAGGTCATCGAGGTCGTGAAGCAATCGATGGCCGACACAGGATTGCCGGCCGAAGTATACGGCCGCCCCAAACATCTCTACGGCATCTATCAGAAGATGGAAAAGCAGTCGATCACGTTCGAGGAAGTCTATGATCTGGCGGCGCTGCGCATCATCACCGATACCAAAATGAACTGCTACGCCTGGCTGGGCGTCATCCATTCGCTATGGCGGCCCCTGCCCGGACGGTTTAAGGATTACATCGCGATTCCGAAGTCCAATCTCTACCAGTCGCTCCATACGACCGTGGTGGGTCCCAAAGGCGAACACGTAGAATTTCAGATCCGGACGGATGAGATGCATTGGGTGGCCGAGCAAGGTATCGCGGCCCACTGGAAATACAAAGAGCAGAGCCGCGTCGGGGAGAAAGACGGCAAAGTGTTCAGTTGGCTTCGCCAGTTCGTGGAGTGGCATCAGGATTTGCCCGACAACCGCCAGTTTATGGATTCGGTAAAACTCGATCTGTTCCATGACGTCGTCTACGTGTTCACACCGAAAGGCATGGTCAAAGAGCTCCCCAAGGGTTCCACCCCCGTAGATTTCGCGTACGCGATCCATACGGAGATCGGGGACCACTGCGTCGGCGCCAAGGTCAACGGCAAGATCGTACCGCTCAAGCATGCCGTGTCAAGCGGAGACACCGTCGAGATCCTGACCTCTTCCAACCAGACGCCGCATAAAGATTGGCTGAAGTTCGTCAGGACCTCCCGTGCGAAAACAAAGATCAAGCACTGGATCAAGGCGGAGGAGCACAAGCGAAGCATTGAAATCGGCCGCCGTCTGCTCGAGGCGGAGTTCCGCCGTCACGGATATGCACCGGCCCAGATGATCCGATCGGAACAATTGCTCGAAGTGGCTCGGCAGATCGGCTATGAGACCACGGATGAACTCGCTGCGGCAGTCGGCTTCGGGCATCTCCCCACGGCGCAGATCGTCGGCAAGCTCGGTTCGACGCCTCCTGATACGCAGGCGCGCGCTGGGGAAGCGCCGGCGGTTCCAAAGCCCTCGGCCGGCAAGACGGACGAAAAAGGGGTGAAGGTCAAGGGCGCCCGGGATCTCTTGATGCAATTGTCCCGCTGCTGCAACCCTGTCCCGGGAGACCGAATTCTGGGGTATATCACCAGGGGGCGCGGTCTCACTATCCACACCGTCGACTGCCCGAATCTGGAAGCATTGGACTACGACAAGAATCGGCTCGTGGAGGTGGAATGGGATACTTCCATGCCGAGCACCCATGCCGTGAAGGTCTCTATCCTCGCCGTCGACAAGACCGGCGTGCTGGCCAACGTTTCGGCGGCCATTTCCGAATGCCAAGCGAACATCAGCCGGGCCGAAATCACCACGCGGGAGGACCGGAAGGCCGTCTTGGATTTTGTGGTCGAGATTGCCGATACCGCCCATCTCGCCCGGGTGCTGAAGGCCATTGAACGGGTTGATGGCGTGATCACCGCGCGTCGCATGCGCACATGGCAAGAACGCTGATTTTCATACGCGTGCCGTCCCGCGTGTAATACGCCCGCCATGCGATGCCTATGAGTGCCGGTCTCCTTCTCGCCTCCCTCGCTCTCACGACAGTCGCCATTATCCTTCTTCTAGCGGGGGCCGCGTACCTGGCTCACCGGCGGAGTAAGACCGTTTCGCTGACCGTCTTGTCCGCCGGGGTCTTGGCCTGGCTCATTACGTGGGCCGCGCTGGTGCTTCACAGCGAATGGGCCGCCGGGGCCGTTCCTCCGATGGTCCTGTCAGCCGTGGATGCCGCCGCCTACCTCGGCATCGCATTTCTTGTTCTGACCATTGTGGATATCCTCGTCGTCGGGGAATACCTGATTGAACGCAAGGGCCGATACGTCCCGAACGTGGTGCGTCACCTCATGCTCGGTGCCGGCGTCGTTGCGGCCGGCGTCATGATCCTTCGTGTGGTCATGAATATCAATCTCTTGGCTCTTGTCGCGCTGCCTACGGTAGCCGCAGCGGTCATCGGCGTCGCCTTGAAGGACACGGTCGCCCGTTTTTTCGCGGGAATCGAATTGGGCAAAATGGTGAAAGAAGGCGATTGGATTACGACCTTGGAGCGAGAAGGCAGGGTGATGCATATCGGGCTGGAGCATGTCACGCTGCTGACTCGTGAACGGGATTATGTCACGATTCCAAACGACAATGTGATTCAATCGGGAGTGACGAACTATAGCCGCCCGACCACGACGCATCTGTGCTCGGTCTACGTCGAGGCCGCCTACCGTACGCCGCCGGCCGATGTCTGCATGACGCTTGTGGACTCGGTGTCCGCCGTCGACGGTGTCTTGAAGGATCCCAAGCCGATCGCGATGGTGACCGCCTTCAATGAATCGGGCATCCAGTACAGGGTCAAATTTCCCATCGCGGACTATGCTCGGCGACCGGAAATCGAAAGTACCGTGAGAACGTACGTGTGGAACGCGTTTTACCGCAAAGGAATCGAGATTCCGTTTCCCCAACGAGTGATTCAGCAGGGTGCAGTTGCCGAAAGGAGCGAGCCCCTCGGTTTGGAGGACATTCGGCGTCATCTGGTTGCCGTGGATTTCTTGGCGGCACTGCCGTCGATGCAGTTGGAAGCCGTCGTCCGAGGCAGCCGCACGGAACAATTTCTTCCGGGGGAGCAGGTGGTGCGGCAAGGCGAACCGGGACAAGAGCTGTATGTGGTCGTCGAAGGCTGCGCCGATGTGATCGTGGAACAGAATGGCCTGCGCTCGGTGGTGACTCAGTTGACCGCGGGTCAGTTTTTCGGCGAGATGTCGTTGCTCACCGGGGATGCTCGATCGGCCACGGTGACGGCCAAGACACTCTTAAAGGTCCTTGTGGTCGGTAAGGACGTACTGGTGCAGCTCGTTCAGGAGGACAGAGGCGTCATCGAGCGTATCGGGGCCGTCGTCGCGCGCCGTCAAGCCTCGACCTTGGCGGCCAAGCGGGAGTTGGATCGTGAGGCGTCGAAGGTAGCGGAACGGCTTCAGGCGCGGCCGCTTATGGAGCGAATTCAGAACTTCTTGTGGGGACAAGCGAAGGTCTAAGGAACTTTAAACTCCAGCTTCTTCCCACGCTGCAGATCAAGCGCCTCAGCCCGGCCTCCTCCCAGTTCCAAGACAAACATCGCTCCATCGTTTGAGCGGTACTGAGGACAACTGTCGTCGGTCCTCGTGCAGATCGGGACGTTGCGCTCGATGTGTACGATTTTCTTCTTCTCGTCCATCCAAACAATGTCCAAGGGGATCTTAGTATTTTTCATCCAGAACGACCAAGTTTGTAAATCGCCGAACGTGAACAGCATGCCCCTGTCGGGCGGCAGTTGGTCGCGAAACATCAGGCCCCGGCCGCGTTTCACGGGCGTATCGGCCAATTCCGCGTAGAGGATGGTTCCTTTGGGCGTCTTAATCGGAATCAGCACTTCCGGTGCCGGTTGGATCGGCGGCTCGGTTTCTGTCCCGCCTGCAACGGGAAGGAGGTTGCCGAAGCCGACTAGCCACCAGCTGAATACGACGAACAGGAAGCGCCGCATGGGAACCTCATTGCAATAGCATGTATATCCGTATCCTAGCGGTGAGCATAGGAGCCGTCAAGGCGAGCGGCGGATGTTCCTTCGGCGGGGTCTGACCGCCGTACCTTGCAATCGTGAATGATCGTGTGCGATTCTCATAGAACTCTTCTCAAACAGGAGCAGGCGATGAAGGAAAAAAGACGCGTGTTATACAAGAAAGGCGTATTTGTTTGTCCCAAGTGCCGGCAGTCGTATGTGCAGGAAAAGTGGCTTGAGGAATGGCGCATTCGTTGCCACAAGTGCGATTACCGAGGCACGTTGACCGAGGTATCCGTCGAAGAACATGTGGATGAAGAGACGGTCCGCCACTAGACCGATTGATCTGCGCGCTTGTCCAGCAATCGTTTCCCCCGTTCGCTTGTCCCACATTCGGCCCCGGTTTCTTGAGCAGCCGTCCTATCAAACTCACTGATGAGGTGTGTATGTATCGTATCCTGAACGTGCTCATCGCAATCGGGATCATTGTCGCAGGGCAGTGTCCTCCGGCTAATGGCGCCGAACAAACGAGTGACGTCCAGGTATTGGTTGCTTATCATTCCGTTTCCGGCAATACCGAAAAAATGGCGGAAGCCGTGGCTGCAGGAGCCAGGACGGTGCCGGGTGCGCAGGTCCTGGTCAAGCGCGTCGGCCAGGTCACGGCCGACGAACTCTTTGCTGCGGATGCGATCGTCGTAGGATCACCGGTCTACTGGTCCAACATGGCCGGAGAGGTCAAGACATTCTTTGACAACTGGCAGTTTAAGTTCGGCGTCTTTCCGGACTTCAAAATGAAAAACAAGGTCGGGGCGGCGTTTGCCACCGGGGGCCAGATCTCCGGCGGCAAGGAAGTGACGATGTTATCCATGCTGGCGGCGATGCTCGGCAATTACATGATTGTCATAAGCGGCGGCGGCGCATTTGGAGCCTCCGCGACGACAGAGGGCGACAGTCCGGGAATTGACGAGAGCGAAGCGGCCAATGCGCGGGTCTTGGGCGCCAGGGTTGCGGAGGTGGCGCGGGCGCTCAAAGCCGGGTGGAATCACTGAGCAGGGTCAACTAAACAGGGCCGACCTGATGGGGATGGCGACGGCGTTATCTGGGGGCGGCGGATTTTTGAAACGGGCTGTCGAGTGGGCATTGTGCAAGGCAAACTAGTTCGCAGATGTTCTTGGCACAGCGGCCACAGCATCCCTGTTCTTTGAGCCCAAATTGAGTGATGATCTGACGCGCCGTCACGCAACCTGAGATTCCTGCCTTACGCACATCCGACTCCGTTAATCCTTTACAGAGACAAACATACATAAAGATGGTTCCTTTGTTGATCGTCGATGCTGCCGACTGTGTATGTGCAGCGATGAACGATTATGATAACTGTTATCAACTCAAAGTATACCTCCGGCGGTGGCGGCTGTCAAGTTACTGTACGGAGGTCATGATGGGGCGGAAATAGGCTGTGGGCGGCTAAGGGAGAGTCGCTTCCAATTGGGAGACCATGCCTGAAATGGCCTGAAATCCTGATTCCCAGAACGATTCGGCCGTCATGTCTACACCCACGCTTTCCAAAATACCTTGTGGAGGCTTGGATCCGCCCGCGGCCAAGAGATCGAGATATCGGGGCACGAAATCGGCTCCTTGGGCCTGATACATGCGATAGAGGGCTAGGACAAGGAGATTTCCGAAACTATAGGCATAGCAGTAAAACGGGCTCGCAAAGATATGGGGGATCGTGAGCCATTCCCATTGGAACTCACGAGGAATCAGCATGGCCTTTCCAAACTGTTCCTTGAGGGAAGCGAGATAACTCTCGGCCAAGTCCGTCACGGTGCCTCCCTCCGAAATCATGTGATGAGCCTGTTGCTCAAATCGGACAAAATACGCCTGCCGCATCACGGTCGCATAGACGTCATCAAGCTGCGCCAGCAGCAATGCCTGCTTCACCTTTCTATTTGACTCTTCCTCCATGAGCGCGTCCGACAAGATGCGTTCGCCGAACACGGAGGCTGTCTCAGCCAGCGGAAGGGTGGAGTGAAATGTGAAGACGGTGTGATGCGCCGCCAGCATCCCGTGCACGGCGTGCCCCAGTTCATGGGCCATCGTGGCAATATCGCGGGCCTCGCCGGTGAAGTTCATGTGTACGTAGGGTGTCGTGTCCGGCACGATGCTGTAGCAGTAGGCTCCGCCCATTTTCCCGGTCCGGATCCGGGCATCGATACGCCGCTCGGTGAAGACACGTTCCGCGAGATCGGCCAGACGCGGCGAAAAACCTCGATAGGCATCCAGGACCATGCGGACCGCATCGCCATAGCGATATTTTTTGCGCTCGGCTTGGTGCGGCGCATAAATATGATAGCGGGACATCGGTGTCTTGCAGAGCCGGGATTTCAGCTTGAAATAATGCTGGAAGATCCCGCGGTTCTTGGCGCAGACGGATAGGAGCGCCTCGACCGCTTGGTCGGGAACATCGTTGCCGAGATTGCGTGAGGCGATCGCCGAAGAAAAGCGCCGCAAGCCAAGATTCTCGGATTTCCAGTCATTCACGAGAGCCTTATACATCTCACCTAATAGGTCGTGGTGCGCGGCGTACACTTTGTATAGTTCCCGGTACGCCGCCTCGCGGACAGAGCTTTTGGGATCACGGAGATACGCCATGAGCCCTTCACGGGTCAGGGTTTTTTGCCGGCCCCGACTGCGCAGGGTGAAGCTGAACCCGTTGGTGACGACGTCATAGAGGGTGCGTATGGCCGTGCGACCGGTGATGTTCTTGATATTGACGACTTGCTCCTCAGGTTCCGTCAAAGTGTGGGGTTTGAACCGGCGGATGGTTTCCAAATGGTAGCGAAAATCTCGGGCCTGCTTCATCAACCGCAGCGCATTGGAGTCATCGAGGCTTTGCCACCACAACTCGAAAAAGAGAAGTCGGTTCTGGAGTCCGGTGAGTTTCTCCTCTACCGTGGTCTTGAAAGACCGCGCCTTCAGATCGCTAGTGTTCTCCGAAAACCACAAGTACGCATAGGCGCCGAGCATGGACGATCGCTTTGCGATGTCTTCGCTAAGACGCAGCACCTCGAGGAATCGGTCTTCGCCGATCGAAGGGGTGAGGCGGCCGCGCCAGGATTCGAAGCGCCCTATCAAGTGGTCCAATTCACCGATGTAGTGGTCGAAGCGACCCACCGGATCGCGGATGAGCGTCGAGAGATCCCATCGATCAGGAAACGTCCCGCGGTGATTCGGCGGCCGCCGGGTTCGTGAGTTCGATGCCGTACTTGCCGTCATGCCCGGCCTCATATTGTAATGAAGATACGATCGATCATAGCATCCGAGTTGTGGGAGAGTGCACACATTTTTTAGCTCTTCTCGCGATTGAGGGGTTGTCGTGACCGGCCGTTGACAGGCCTCAAGCGGTATGTTTTACAATTTCCTCGTGAGGCATGAACCATGACGGAGCAAGAACTGAATCGAGCGATCCAGTATGTGACGGCGAGCACCTCCTACAGCAAGGACCTCGTGGGAAGCGTGCTGCGGGCCGGCTTCGATGAAATGACCCAGTTGGCTGTCCATGCCACCTCCCAGTTCAGCCGGGAGGACCTAATGGGCTACATCTGCCAATGGTCCATGAAGCAGACCGGCCAACCGGAACCTTTAGTACGTGAGATATTGGACTGTGCCGGACGTTGGTTGGACGACATGTCAAACGCCGTGCCGACTGAAGACGCGCCGCAGAAATCCATATCGGGGGGGGACGAGCCAGAAACCGGTGCAGTTTCTTGACCCAGCCGGAAGGAACCCATTCATGTCTCGCTTCAGACGGTCCCGCAAGGCCGTTCCGTGGCTTGCCGAACACGCAGTCTCGTCCAGGCGGATGAGGCACCTCTTGGCCTCAAGAGCGGTCACCGATGGTGATCAGGCCCGGTGGGAGTCACTTCAGCGCCAATGTGCGGATGGAGGAAGCCGGGGACGTCTTGCTCGGCTCATTCACCGGCTGGGAAGTCGGGATCGAGGCGTTCAGGAAAGCGCGTTGGCGGAGTTGGAATTGGCGACGCTGCTGATACGGAGCGGCGTCTCTTTGCGTTTCTTACCGGAATCACAAGCGCGATCGGCCGACTTCGAGTGCCATATAGGTGAGGAGCGATTTTTTGTCGAAGTCACGGCCATGGTCGGCGCAGCCGAACGATCGAAAGCCTTCTCGCTTCGCCCGATGGTGCCGCATGGCGACGGAGAACAACCCGATACGCCCGGCCATCTGTTGGTGAACGCGATTCTGGCCCGAGTTCGCCAAAAGGCAAAACAGCTCGCCGACTATTGTGATCCGGTGCTGCTCGCGATTTCGGTTCCGCGCTTGGACGACAGGACCGCGGTGCTTCGGAGCCATGATCCTGTGCGCCTGGATGTCAAGCAATTGGTGGGATGGTTGAGCCTCCTGCTGCCGGGGTTGCCTCACCTCAGCGGCGTCTTGCTTGCGCTATGGGATGTCGAACCTCTGCCTTTCACATCAAACGTGCGACTCGGCAATGTCTCTCTCGTGGAACGGTCTCGGCATCAGCAAGCATACCCGCGAGTTCGCATACTGGTTCTCAATCCCGCGGCGGAGAACCCGTTGCGCGCCGGTGGGAGAGGAGCCATACGGGAGTTGCTATAGTGCGAGCGTGCGGCGCTGGATCGCGATCGTGTGGCCGGCGTGATCAGGCTGGAAGGGCACTTTTCAACTGATCGAGATTCTTTGTGACCATGGCATCGCCGTTTTTAGTCGACACCGCGATGCCCTGATCGCAGACGCGGCGGCACTCTTCAATACGATTGAGCCGTTGGAGCGACTGGGCCAAGGCATAATAAGCGGCCGAGTAGGTCGGCTTCACGGCGATACAACGTTCCAGGGCCCCGGCTGCTTCCTGCCAATTGCTGTCTTCCATGTAGGCCTTCCCCAATCCGAACCACGCGACGTCATCATTGGGATCGATGGCCAGCACTTTCTTCAGCGGTTCGATGCGGGGGTTTGCCATGGGAAATGAGCCTGATCCTGCCTTGAATGAATCGACCGTACCATGCCCTCCGCTTCATTGTCTATGGTGTTTCGCGCGTGATACGATGCGATGCGGCGCTACACGATCGGCGTGATTCCGACTTGCAGCGCGCAGTGAGCGTCCGTCACCTGACGCCTTACGTTGCACGAATTTTTAGACACGGATTTTGAGAATGGCACGCACAGGGTTCGTCTATCATCCTGCTTATCTTGAGCATGAAATGGGCTCCGGGCATCCGGAGTCTCCGACGCGGCTCAAGGCGATCATCAGTCGCCTTGAATCGACGGGAATGCTGAATCGCCTGATCCAAATTGAGCCGGCGCCCGCCGCGGATGATTGGTTGTTACAGGTCCATGCGGCATCCTATCTGGAAAGTCTTAGGGCGCATGCGCCGGCGAAAGGACGGGTTTCATTGGATCCGGATACCTCCATGTCGCCGGGGACACTGGCCGCCGCCTATCTGGCGGCAGGGGGCGCCCTGGCCGGGGCCGATGCCATCATGGCCGGTCGAGTCGCCCATGTCTTCTGCGCCGTTCGGCCGCCGGGACACCATGCCGAGCGAGATCGAGCGATGGGCTTCTGTTTCTTTAATAACGTCGCTGTCGCAGCTCGGTACCTTCAACGGCGCCATGGGATTGAAAAGGTGCTGATCGTCGATTGGGATGTCCATCATGGCAACGGGACTCAACACAGCTTTTATGACGATTCCTCCATTTTGTTCTTCAGCACGCACCAGTTCCCGCATTATCCGGGGACGGGACGGGCGAGTGAGACAGGAGCGGGCAAGGGAGAAGGATCGACCTTCAACGTGCCGCTGCCCGCGGGCAAGGGAGATAAAGACTACCAGGATGTATTTGAAAGGATCTTGGTGCCGGCGGCCGACGCGTTCAAGCCGGACTTTGTGATCGTGTCGGCCGGGTTTGACGCCCATCGGGACGATCCGCTGGCAAGCATGGGCTTGACGGAAGAAGGCTATGCGCGATTGACCGGGATTGTGGCCGGGATTGCCCGCCGTCACTGCAGCGGACGCCTGTTGTCTTGCCTCGAAGGCGGGTACCATCTTCCGGCATTGGCGGCATCGGTGGAGAGCCACCTTTCGGCCTTATTGGCGGCATGAAGCGAGCAGCCGGTTTCCGTACCCATCTTGACGGATGGACGACGGGCCGTGTTAAGAACAGATATGGGCCCGCGCGTGTTGAAGCGTGCCTGACCTACAACGTTTGAACCAGAGGTAGATTCAATGGCGCATCCATTGCTGATTGATACAGAGTCACTACAGCGATGTTTGGGACAGCCGGGCTTGGTCATTATCGATGTCCGCGGCAAGGCAGCCTACGAATTCGGCGGCCACATTCCCGGCGCAGTCCATACGACGTGGCATGACTATAGCGATCCGAATGCGGTGGCCAAAGGCTTGCTGGATCCGGACCTGGCGCGAATCGAGAAAAAACTGCAATCGCTCGGCATCAATGGGGACAGCGAGATCGTCGTCTATTCCAATCCTTTCGACAATTGGGGAGACGAAGGGCGCATGTTCTGGATGCTCGAATATCTTGGACACCGGAATGTGAAAGTGCTCGACGGTGGGTGGGTCAAATGGATTGAGGAACGGCGGCCCTTCGAGCATGGGTGGGTCATGCCGAAGGCCGGGACGTTCAAGGTCGCGGTAGACCCCGAACGAATCATGACCAAAGACGACTTGAAGGCGGTGGTCCGCCGGCCTCATCCCGAGACGCTCATAGCCGATGCGCGAAGTTTGGAAGAGTTTTTGGGGAAAGAAGTCTCCGGCATTCCGAGGCCCGGCCATATCCCTTCGGCGATCCATGTGCCCTGGAACGGCTTTCTCAACCCCGACGCGACCGTGAAGGGACTGGACAAGATACAGACCTTGCTCGATCACAAAGGCTTGGCCAAGGATAAGGAGACGGTCTGTTACTGTACAGGCGGCGTCCGGTCGGCATGGCTCTATTTCGTACTGAGATTGGCCGGCTATGAGAAGGTGAAAAACTATCCCGGCTCTTGGTGGGAATGGAGCCGCGATTTCGGTTGTCCGGTGGAAAGCGATTTGGCCTCACTGCAGAAGGTGTTGGGACTTCAGGACACGCAGGGCAAGGTCGGCGCCAGGCCGTCTTGACACTACGTAGGGGGCTGTTTATGCTGAATACACTCTAGTGAAAGACTCACCATCGCGTCACACACACTTACAGAGGGAGGGTTCCATGTACAATGCGATGTTGCGAAGAGCAGTGGTCGCCGGCGCCATGCTGGCTCTCGTCCTCGCTCCGGTCGCGGGGGGTGTTGCCTTCGCCAAGGGCAATAAGCATCAGGCCGAAGCCGTCGAGCATGCGAAAGAAGCGGCGGACCATGGGAAGCAGGGGCATGCCGACGCGTTGGTCAAACATGCGGAAGGGGCGCTCAAGCATGCGGAAGCCGCCATGGCGGAAACGAAGAACCCTCATGTGGGTGAGGGCATCAAAGGGCTGAAGGACGGGATCGAGCACGGCAAGGCCGGCCATGCCGATGTGGCGACGAAAGCCATTGAAAACGCCATTCCACATCTGTCCGAAGGCATGTAAGGGTTCGTTCAGACGGACCGTAAAACGGGCAGGGATTGTCCTGCCCGTTTTTTATTTGTCCTGCACACCAGGGTGACCATGAGGATCGGATACTTGCAATCAGCTCCGGTATTTGGCGACGTCAAGCGAAATCTGGATCAGGTGGTTGCGCGTCTCGAACCTGCGGAGGCGGATCTCATCGTACTGCCCGAGCTCTTTGCGTCAGGATATCAGTTTGTGTCGCCGGAAGAGGTCCACGAACTCTCTGAGCCGGTACCCGGCGGGGTGACGACGAAAACGCTCACCGAGCTTGCGCGATCCCGCGGGATGGCGATCGTCGCAGGATTACCCGAACGATCAGGCAGTCGATACTTCAATTCAGCGATCATTGTCGGGCCGACCGGGTTCATCGGCTGTTACCGAAAGGTCCACCTCTTTTTCGAAGAGACGCTCTACTTCACTCCAGGCGATACCGGCTTTCAAGTCTGGGACATTGGTCCTGCAAAACTCGGCGTCATGGTGTGCTTCGATTGGTTTTACCCGGAGTCCGCCCGCACGCTGGCGCTTCAAGGAGCCGACATCATCGCCCATCCCTCCAATCTCGTGCTTCCACACTGTCCCGATGCGATGGTGACTCGCTGCCTGGAAAATCGGGTGTTCAGCGTGACCGCCAATCGGATCGGCAAGGAATCGCGAGGCGGAAAACCGCCGTTGACCTTCATCGGGCAAAGCGAAGTCGTGACCCCGCGCGGCCAAATCCTCCACCGAGCCGGTCGAGACCAAGAGGAGCTGATGGTCGTCGATATCGAGCCGGCCGAAGCCCGCACCAAGCGACTCAATCAGTACAACGATTTGTTCGAGGATCGCCGTTCCTCGGTCTACGTCCAATAAAGACGTCGCCACCGGGATGGGGATTGCTTGCGCCTCTCATGTGGGCGCGGTAGGATAGCTGTGATGTTACCGTTGCAGAAAGGAATCTTCCTGGTGGCGGCACCGGCGTTGCGGGATCCCAATTTCAGGCAAACCGTCGTGCTGCTCTGCGAACATAGTCCGGAAGGCGCGCTGGGGGTCGTGGTGAACCGGCCGACGGCGATGTCGATCTCGGAGGCGCTTCCGCAAGTACCCATTCTTGAAGGACAGCGGCACGTCCTCTTCGCGGGCGGCCCGGTCCAGACAAACCAAGTCATGCTTCTCTATCGCCTGACTCAAGTTCCGGACAACTCACATCCCGTGTTCGACGGCGTGTGCCTCGGGGGCGACCTCGATGTGATGGAGCGGATTCTCACCGAAAAGCGGGACTATGATGCGTTTCGCGCCTACCTCGGGTATTCCGGTTGGGGGCCTGGCCAGCTTGAAGCGGAAATGCAAACCGGTTCCTGGATCACCGTTCCAGCGGATCCCACGGTCGTATTCGAGAAAGACCCCGCTCGCATCTGGGCCGACGTGCTACTGGCGATGGGCGAAGACTATCGCCGGTATGCGGATATGCCGTTCGATCCCTCCTTCAA
>DATFFC010000100.1:0-3848 GCA_035250505.1 Nitrospiraceae bacterium
AGATAAGTCGTGATGACAGGCAGTCCGCATGCAATCCCTTCCAATAACGCGTTATTTGCCGTGGCTTTCACTAGCGGGAGCAGCAGAATGTCGGCTGTTTGATACAGTTCTAATAAAGCCGGATCGTCGACATCTGTGTGAACCACGACATTCTGAAGCCCCTCCAACCCCGTGGGTTTGGGGGAGACGATATGGAATTCAATCCGGCTCTGTTCCCGCAGATTCAGCGCGACTTGCCGGATCGTAGAATAGTCTCTGTAGTTATGGCCGACCGACAGACATCGTACTGAATCGTGGGGGATTGCCTGCGGAGCGGGACGAAAAAAGTCCGTATCGATTCCGTGGAGGATAAGACTGGTCTTGGCAGACGAGGTGAACCGATGGAGAAAGTCCAGTTGCTCCGGGGCGACCGCGATAATGTGATCGAACCAGTCGATGGCTTCTTTCCGTATTGCATATTCCATGACATCGGGCGGTTGGTGATAAGACACCACGAAAGCCGGCCGCATGCGAGCCGGAAGAGAACACAGCCGGGGAGCCCACTGTGCGGCATGTTCTCCATCCAAATAGTGCACGACATTCGGGCGTTCAAAGAGACAGGACTTGAGGATGGACCATTCCGCTTGGAGGTCGCTCAAGTTGTACCACGCCATGTCATCTTTTCGACTCCAGTACCGAAGCCAGTCTCGTATTCGGTGGTTTCGAATGGCAAATTGGGAATCGTTTTCATGGACCAGCAATGTGGTGGTCCGGTACAGCCGTGGATTGATGTGCTTGAGATATTGATTGACCCCCGAGTACTCGCCCCAGTGAGGATACCAAGTTCTTACGACCTTGATGTGTCTTCGCACCCCATCGCGCACCTTAACGTCGGGAGGCATCGTTTCAACAACACCGACCTGCTGAAGGCGCTTCTTGAGCGGCGGTCGCACGCTCACAGCATATCCGGTGGCTTCAGCGGCGGGTGTTCCAAATCTGTTTCTGGCCCGCCAGAATGTTATGGGACTAGCCATTGTGCCTGCCAGTTCGACAATCGCCAACGAGCGAGCGGCCTGTCGTGGTTTGAGCAGGGGTCTGACGATGCGACGCCATGCCCATTCATGGAGTCCAAAGCGTATGAGGGTCTGCCGACGTACGGTGTGCTTGCGAAGGCATATGAGCATGTAGAGACCCATGGATTTTCCACGTTCATAGGAGACTCTGTAAACCGCCTTGGGAGCATGTGCCGGCCTCCGCCACGTTAGGGCGTTGGGTTCATACAGTAAGACATGCCCTCGCGCCACGAGGCGGTGCAAGAACTCCGTTTCGCATCCTCCCGTGACTGCATCAATGTTGTACCGAGGATCAAACCCACCGAGTTCTTGCAACACGGAACGACGGAAGGCCATATTGCCGCCCCCGCCGAAATCGGCGGCCTGTAAAAGTTCATCTTCGCTCAGCCTCGCTCTACGGAACATGGTACGTTCCAGCCTCCGCTCAAACGCATGGCCTCCATCTTTCCATAGGCGATGAGAGGAGCTTTCCAATTCAGCTGGGGCGATCAAACCGCAGACCGCTTGAATGTGGCGGGACGACAGCGCACGGCCTACAACATGCAGCCATTGGGGATCGGGAAAGCTGTCCTGGTCAATGAATGCCACGACATCGTGTTTGGCCGCCGCCACCCCCCGGTTTCTCGCGCTGGCCAGATTCGACTCTCCGGCATCGACTTGACGGATGTCAGGATGCTCGAAGTGAGAACAGGACGGACGGCTGGATCCATACCCGATCACAATGATCTCGAACTCCCGATACGTCAGATGTCGAAGCCGGGCAAGGCATTCGTCCAAGCCTTTCGCCGCCCCGCGGCAGACAATCACACTGATCGGTGGCAGCGCGGCCGATAGGGGATCGATAATGTCCGGTTCGTTACCGAGCACCGCTTCAACACATTGCCAGCTGATGTGATGATCAATCGCTTGTGAGATCCGGTCAGGAGAAATAAAGCTCCGGTTCGAACCGACGGCATAGGCCCACCCGATCGGCTTGCCGCGATAGCGGACGAGCAGATTGGCTCCTTCGTATCCCTCCATGTCCCAGATCGGCTGCAATGGTTCGGAAAGTTCCACGTCAACAAATCTTACCGGCATGTGGAGTCTCGTGTACGGCGAAAGGGTTGACACGACTGGTCATGGGTAGGTGATGGAGCATCACGGTTCCGGGCGGTGTCCATGACCAAAGCCATCAGATAAGGCCATGCCAAGGAACCTGCCAAGATAGGCCGCAGATGACGGCCGCGTAATGGCTCCGCGCCGGGTTGAAACGGCATCCTTCCCACAAATTGCTCACCATGCCATAACCGCGCGGCTACGGGACGGTCTCGATCCAGCCGGGCTTCCGCGTTCGGCAGACCGTCGCGCAGATCGAGATCTATTTCGTGAATGGGTCCCTCCGGCAACCGGCCCTTTTCCAACAGTGCGCCCGTTTCCGACGCGCTGCCTGTCTCTTGGGCTACTCCGCTGACATAGGAATAATAACGCAGCCCTTTATACAGGTTGTGAAAACTCCGTCGGAAACGACATCGGTCAAGAATGGGGAGGAGCGAGGCCGACAGTTCTGCAAGCCGAGCACCGAAGGCCGGGCGGCGGTAGGCAAGGAAACGAATGAGTCGATGCGGCCATGCGGTCTGCTGGTGAAGCGATGCGAATGGTAATGTTCGAATCAAAGTCGGATGCCGGCGCGCGATAAGTACATCCGCACGGCCCTCCTGCTTTGCGCGGCGGAACGACCGTTCAATCGTCATGTGTTCATGCTCATAGTGACGGGCGGTTGCGTGCCTGTCCACGACCACATTGAGGCCTGCCTTGATCAGACGTATGCCCAACTCATAATCTTCGTGTGCTGCGGGAAAACGTTCGTCAAACCCCCCGAGTTCTCGGAAGCGCCGTGTCTCGATTGAGAGATTGCCGGAAAGGATATCTGTATAGGAAAACCGGCGGCCGTACTGCTGAAGCGACATGAACTTATCGTTCCACCACATGAATTGCATGAGACGAAAACAATCCGCTCCCTGCCGCAGAATGGGGCGATAGGGACCGAGCACGACCGAGTGCGGGTTTCTTAGGTGTGCGTCGATGTGCGCCTGTACCAGATGGGGGTCCGGCACGACGTCATCATCCAGAAATAGCAGGAGAGCTCCGCAAGCGGATCTCGCGCCGAAATTGCGGGCAACGGCCGGGCCCCTCCGTGAATCCAGCGTAAACGTTCGAAGGCTGAAGTCTGTCTGGTACCCTTCCAGCATAGACTTGGTATCGTCCGTACATTCATCGAGGACCACCAAAACTTCCATCGTTAGGGCCGGAAGAGTCTGATTCTTCAGCGCATCGAGCGTGCGCCCGAGCGACTCGCATCTATTGCGAGTGGGAACAATGATCGAGATGGCCGGGGACCGACTCTCGATCATCGTGTTCTCTTGCGAACGGCTGCCCGGGAGGCCAGATAATGCCATGGACCGGCAAGACACCCTCGTAGTTCAAGCAAGCCCAGATCGAAGCGGATCGGTGACGAGCGCCAGAGCAGTGAGCGGACCAGATTCGGAAGCTGAGTCTCGAAAAACCATCGGGCCGCCAGCCGAAACATCGAAACCTCGTGTTCGACCAGCAGACTGCGTGTCCAAGCGGCATACACTCCCACTCCATACCCATGAATCATTTTTCGCAGCTCGCTCCATGTCCGCCGATGGCGGTGCCAGCTCAGCGCGCGCGGTTCATAGACGATGCGGCACCCGGCCGCGAGCAGCCTCGAAAACATCTCCGAATCACCGCCCGATCGAGTCCTCGTGCCGGCGTCCAAGGCTTCATCGAACGGTC
>DATFFC010000101.1:0-7300 GCA_035250505.1 Nitrospiraceae bacterium
GTACCAGTGATGGAAGATGGTCGTTTCCAGCATCACCGGCGCGAACACCGCCGTAAAGCAATAGACCGGCTCGTCGGTGGGGAACGGGTCGTCGGACTCTTTCCAAAATTGGAACCATCGTTTTTGATAGACCAGCTCAAATCTCTCGCCGGTTTTGCGTACCTCATGAAACACGCCGCCGAACTTCATGGATAAGGGGACGGGAGGAATCCAGTTCAGGAGATACAATAGAACAACCAGGCAGAGCACGCCGAATGCGGGCGCAGCGGCGAATGCCGCCTCCTTCCTGGACCACGCCGGCTTTCCGCGATACAAGAGTTCCACGAGCCGCCACGTCACCAGGCCGCTGAGTATCACACCCATCACGAATATGCCCATGTTCATCCATCCCGTCATCACCGGGAGAAAGAAGGTGAAAAATGAGCAGGTCACCATCGCGTACAGTGCAAGCAAGAGCTGAAGGTTGGACAAGCGATCTCGGATAAATTCATTCCCCACCAGCAACCCCACCAAGAGACAGAAGAACACGGCCGTGCCGGTGAGACTCGCACTCTTCCAATAAAAGACGGCATAGGCGCTGAAGAGGCTCCCCAGCAAGAACTGAATCGCCATCGGCGCGTAGGGCCTGGCCTGCAGCAACAGCCGGTCCAGACGGGACTCGCTGTGCTCCAAATCTTCGGGACGGACATCGGCCGTGCCCAGCCGACCGGTCAGCACGATCAGGAATCCGAGCAGCGAGAGATACAGGAGCAGAATCAAGTTATCGCGGAGACGATCAATCCTGGACAGCACAATGCTGTTGTAGACGACGCCGGCAAAGAAGAAGAGCGGCGGCAACAGCGGCTTGCCAAGAACCGATTGAAACCGGGGCGATTGCCATAACGCGGAGGGACGCCACATGGATGGTAGGGTTCAGGAGAACGAGGAGAATGTCAAATCAAGAGAAGAATGGGGAACACCATCCAGTTGGGCGCAGCGAGATAGGCGTAGTCGCTCTCACGCGTACGAATCTAGCTGCTGTAGCGACCCGCTGAACGGCTGCAGATCCTCGGAGTCCCGCACTTCGTCTCACAAACATCAATCGGCGATTGATGCTTTGCGTTACACGGCCTCGATTAGCTGCTGTAGTGAACGAAAGACCGGCTGCGGCTCCCCCCAGCCCCCATCAGAATGGGGGATTCCGATCTGCCTTCGGCAGTCGGGCCTCGCTCGGTCTTTCGTTCGACACACCAGCACATCTCAGCCGCAAGACGCTCAGTCACCAATCACCGATTGTGAGTAACACGGGCGAGCTGCTATCCGGCACAGCTCTTTCATCCGTGACCAGCTCATACACCAGCAATCTTGTCACACGAATGGCGGGAGCGGCGCATACCGCACCGGCAGCCCGAGCAAACGCTCCAACCAACCTTCCATCATCTCCTCACGAATCGGCGCACGATTGAGGCGCACCTCCAATTGAAAGGCACCGCTGCTGCCCACCACACCGACAATGGCCGCGGCGTCCTCCCCTTCGGGAAGCAGCTCCTGCGTCTGGAATTCGCACAGCGTGGCGTACAAGCGGCCCTGGGGTTGGATCGCGCTCAGGACTTCCGGCAGCTCATCAAGCGAACAATGCACCGAACAACGATACGCATAGGTGGCGCCCGGTTGGACCGCCGCGAACTCGGCCAGCGCCTCTTCGGTAAAGCCGGTGAGGTACGTTCGGACACCCGCCAATTGTGGACCGAAGGTCGAGGCCAATTTGCTGGCGGGAACCAAAAATTCATAGGCGTCCGAGGAATTGTATTCGAACTGGCAAGGGCCGAATGCATCCGGCCAGGAGCAGAAGAACGGAGCGGCGGCATCCACCGGTTTCAACACGACGCTTCCCTTTTCAATCCCGGTTTCGACCGGCAGATCCAGCGTCGTGATGGCTTCCAAAAACGCGGCGCGGCGTTCTTCGATCCAGTCCTCCCGCCGATCGTCGGCCCGGGTCTCGCCGGGCGCGACGACGTCATGGGTGTTGAGACGGACCCGGATGAAGGCATGGGCGTGGCGAAATCCGACCCACAGCATGCTGCTCGGGTGGTGAAACCTCAGGGCCCCTCGCAACCTCCATGGATGACTGATGGAACAATAGGTACCGACATCCTGATGCCGCTGGTAGACCGTGTGGTACCCACCGGCCAGCAAAAAGAAATCGCCTTGCCATCGCTCCCGCACATGGATCAACGTGACGTCTTCGGTTCCCCAGGGATCCAACTGATCGAAATCGTCCGGGGCGGCGACGACCCACTCCTCGACGTAGCAGATGACATCCTTGGCGGGATGCGTCGGTTTCAGCCCAAGAGCGGCCAAGCGTTCGCCGACGGCGAGTACCTCGCTGAATTGAAGCTGTGTGCTCGTCTCCCAACGGCGTTCCCGCATGGTGTGCCCCGTGAGTTTGATCCGAGGGTCCCGGCACCGGATCACCGCACCGATTTGATCGTTCCGTCTTCGATCTTGGTGTCGGTCACGAACCGGTCGAAGCCGTCTTTCAGGACCAAGCCGACCATCTTCCGCACATCACTATGCTCGAACCAAAAGACCGTCTGCGTCAGGGCTCCTTCGACGTTGCGAGTCGTCACACTGCCGTCCTTAAGATTGGAAGCTTTGATGACCATTTTGCATTCGGCGGTGATGACCGTGGAAAAGAATCGGCTCTTTGCATTGGTCGCTAGTTCCAGCACTTCCCCCGTCACAATGATATCCGCTCCGGATACCGCGACACCCGACTGGACCACTCTGGCATCCCATCCGCGCCGTTGCCAGCCCTGCTGGCGCAAGGTCTCCGCCATCGTCTCGGCGGCGGTATCCCCCACTTTGCCGCCGGCCACGTTAAAGTAGGTGAAGCCGCCCCCCAAATGGGTCCGATAGCCGAGTTTGCCGGTGTCGGCCCTCCGGTCTTCGAACGGCTCGATGACGATCTTGACCGGCTCCGCCGCCAGCGCTTGGGCCGGCGGCAACTTGGGCACGACGTCCAGGGGCACCATTTGACCGCTTCCCGCACAGCCCGCGGTTAGGGCGAATATGACAGGAAAAACGGCTCTGATCAGTCCTCCATACCCTGCTGATAGTCCCACGCCCACCTCCATTCCATAAGGTTGAATGCGCAATGAGGAAACGGCCTCAGTCTACCTAACTTGAGGAGGGGCTGACAATTCATAGTCGGTCACGGAGTCACGAGCGGAAGCAGGCTGCGGAAGGTCTCGCGTCCGATGTCAGGAAGGTCGTCTTGACGAGCACCGAATTCGGTGACGGGCACAACCCGGAGGATCTTCATAAAAGAGCGTTCGGCGATGACGGCCGCGATGCGCGCCTTCCCCTCATGCGAGAGCACCAACGTGTAGCCTTCGCCGCGCTTCCATTCCCAGAAATCGGGCGCCAGCGACAGTTCCAACTCCGACCCGGCCATCAGGTGAAAGCGGTCGACCAGGTTGCGTTTGTACTGTTTCAGCTGGGGTCCCTCCAGGAGCAATGCAAACACGACATGATGCCCCCACCAAAACAACGAGCGAAACGTGAACGTGTTTCCCCCCGCGAAATGCTTCGGGTAATCCAAGTACTGATAAGGGCATTGCTCCAGGTGTTCCCCTTTCACGAACTGGCAGTTGGCGGGATCGAAATCAGGCGGCGTGAGAAGCGCAGCGCCCGCGACTTCATGCCTTAATCCGTCATGCACGCGGCCCAGCAGATCTCTGACCTTTCGCATGATCACGGCTTTGGCACGGAAGAATTCGGCGTCTCCCATGAGAGCCACCTCCTGCGGGGAAAATCGTTGGTCAGGTTTCATGCCTCGAAAGGAAGTGCGCCCTCGACCGCGGGATGCTATTTCTGGCGGGACTCACAGGAGGCAATGCGCAGATCGAAGATCCGCCGGCATTGCCCACAGCGTAGTCCCATGCTGTCCTGGAGCACGTCCATCTCGCGAATGGTCACCGCTCCGGCGTGTTCCACGATGCATCGATTGAGCACCGCCGCCGGGTCGTCGCGGGCCGGCTGCACCGGGTCGTCCGGCGCATCCATGACGATCGATACCCGGGCGACCACGTGATTGACGCTCACGTGATGCGCCATCCGGCAGGAACTGCACGTGAAGACGAGCTTGTTCCGATCCTCAAAGCGCTTCAGCGTGACACAAAGCGGATGCACGGCGAAACACTGCTGCACGAAGGCACCGCTGCGAAACACTTGCGCCATGAGAATCTACTGGAGCGCTGCTTACCAGAGAATGGCCAGCGAACCTGGAGCTTCAGTTATACCGCAACAGCGAAGCCGCCGCCTTGTCGAGGGCGAGAAGGGCCGGCAATACCGGCTCTGCCGGTCCATAACCTGACTACAGTTTCGCCAGGGCGAGCATGATTAAGATCCCGGCGGCATACGGGACGAGACAGGAATACAGCACGGCTTGCAGGGCGCGGTCATGAGACCCCACACGCGTCCGCTGTTCCTTGTAAACAAACTCATAGGCCAGAACCGCCAATGTCAAAGTCAAGGCGAAGACACGGCTCGTGCGCGGCCAACTATACAGTCCGCTGACGATAAAGTTTGCAGTGAAGAACCCACCCGACAGGAAAGTCAAAGGCGCCAAGACGTAGAGGATGCTTTGCGCAAAGGCCCCGTGCCAAGCCGGGCGAGAGGATCGATGTTCGGGACTCGCAAGGACACTCATGACCCGACCGCCACGTCGGAAGCCGACTGGGGAACCCGGGCCTTGGCGCGGTCGCCGGCCTCCTGGCAGACCAGACAGACCCGCGGGCGCCGCTTGAGAAATTTCACCTTGCCGCTGGCCAGACAACTGTAGTGGACGAACTCATCGCATACCGTGCAACGCGACCACCCGCCCCGCAACAAGGTCTTATCGCGATAGAGACCTTCTTTGCAGACTTTACACAGGCGGGGCTCGATTCCCAACAACATGGGCTCCCAGTCCCCGCCTGCCTTTCGGATGCTCATAGCGCGGGAGTATAGCGAAGCGCTCCACGGAAATACAAGGCGCGGCAGCGAGGTCGGCATGCCAACGCTTGGCGTTGCGACAGACCACATAGCTTTGGCCCGACAATTTCAGTAGACTCTCATCCCGAGATCTTCGGGAACAGCATGGCCCAAACCTGGGCCTGTCAGCCGCCTGGAATATCGCATGCAGCGCACGCTACAGCTTCTCAACGAACTTGTGGCAGACGACGTCATAGGCCAATATGCAATCGGCGGCGCGATGGGCGCCACCTTCTATGTCGAGCCCATTCTGACCTTTGATCTGGATATCTTCGTGCTACTCCCTCAGGCAAGAGGGGGTTTGTTAACACTCGCAGGGCTTTATGATGCCTTGCGCGCGAAAGGATATGTGGAAGAAGAGGAGTGCGTAATCATTGAAGGTGTGCCGGTACAGTTCCTTCCTGCATATAACGAGCTACTGGAGGAAGCGTTACAGGAAGCGCGAGATACCCTGTACGAAGGCACACCAACGCGCGTGCTGCGAGCCGAACATCTGGCCGCCATCTGCGTCCAGACAGGCAGGGACAAAGACCGACAGCGAGCACGACTCTTGTACGAACAAGCATCTCTAGATCGTAATTATCTGGCCGGTATATTGACCCGATATGGTCTTGAAGGAAAATGGAAAGAATGGATCAGTTAAAGCCAGTAAAGCCAGAAATAGCTCGACTGTTCGCCGCCAAAGAGCGGCGCCGAGTTCGATTGGCTGCTCGCCCTTTCCCAGAAAAGGTCTGGGCGGTAGTTCAAATGCAGCGCATGGCCGCCCCTATTCTGCGCGCTCGTGGGAGAAAGGTAAGAGTGTGGAGCATATAGAGGCAGGCCTTTCGCTCCTCCGCACACAACTATAGATCCTGAAGTAAACGAAACATCGGTTGCGTTGGCTGACGAATGGAAAGCCGGTTTCATCCTTCCCCGGTTTGACACTCCTCAAATCCTTTTGCTACTCTTCGCCGGATACGGATTTTCACTCATTCATTAACCGAATCGGGCAGTCAAACGACATGAGTCCTCTCAGCCAAGCGCCGCCGTTCCGCATGAACATCCAAGACTATCTCGACCGGAAACGCGAGGAGGTCGACCGCTATTTGCAATCCGTGATCCCCGGCCCGAATCAACCGCCTGCGACGCTCCACCAAAGCATGCGCTACAGTCTCTTTGCCGGAGGCAAGCGAATCCGTCCCATTCTGGCCATTGCGGCGGCCGAGGCAGTCGGCGGGAATAGCCCGGCCATTCTGGCGATCGCCTCGTCGCTGGAATTGATCCATACCTATTCATTAATCCACGACGATTTGCCTTCGATGGACAACGACGATTTCCGCCGGGGGAAGCCGACCAACCATAAAGTGTATGGGGAGGCCATGGCCATATTGGCCGGCGACGCCTTGCTGACCATGGCGTTCGAGTTGTGCAGCCAAGCCGGAAACATGGACGGTATCGATCCGGCACGCCAAGTGAGGCTGATTCATGAGCTTGCCGCCGGATCAGGCAATCGTGGCATGGTGGGGGGACAGGTCTTCGACATCCAGGCGGAGAATCAAGACATCGATCTTGCGACGTTGCAATCGATTCATCGTCACAAGACCGGCATGTTGATCCGGGCGGCTGTGCGCATGGGGGCCCTGACCGCAGGGGCCACGGAAAATCAATTGCAAAGCCTGACCGATTATGCCGAGGATATCGGCCTAGCCTTTCAAATCGCCGACGACGTGCTGAACGTGACCGGCACGCGCGAGGAGTTGGGCAAGAATCCCAATACGGACGCCCAGCGTGGAAAGAAAACCTATCCAACCTTCTACGGCGTGGAAGGCGCCAAACAGCTGGCCGACGACTGCGTGAGCCGGGCCACGAGCCGACTCTCAGACTTCGGTCCCTCCGCCGACCCGCTTCGCGACCTGGCGCGGTACATCACCGACAGAAAAAACTAAGAGCATATAGCTGATAGCTTATGGCCGATAGTCAGAGGAAGATTTCCGCTCCCGCCATACGCCATCAGCCATACGCTATCGGCTCTTGAGTATGAAGGTTCTCGTTACCGGGGCCTCCGGGTTTATCGGTGGGGCGGTCGTCCGTGCGCTCGCCGCCGCTGATGTCGCCGTCCGAATCACTGCGAGACCAGGCAACGACCTGCGTCATCTCACCGGCCTCTCAATCGAGCGGGTTGAAGCGGATCTCCGGGACAAGAAGTCCTTAGTCCTGGAGACCAGGCAACGACCTGCGTCATCTCACCGGCCTCTCAATCGAGCGGGTTGAAGCGGATCTCCGGGACAAGAAGTCCTTAGTCCTG
>DATFFC010000102.1:0-13335 GCA_035250505.1 Nitrospiraceae bacterium
TTTGCCGAGGAGGCCGCCAGCGCGTCCTCTACTCCGGCCTACCGCGAGGTCCCCGGCATCGGCAGCCGCAACGTCGTCTGGTTGGTTGCGCAAGTCCACCTGATCTTGGGCGGCTTCGTGCTCGGGGTGCCGATCTTCGCGTGGGTTTGCCACATCATCGCGGTGCGGACCAAAGAGGCACGGTACTTCAGGCTCGCCAAGGAATTCACGAATCTCTTGACGGCCGCATTTGAAATGACGGCCTTGCTGGGCGCCACTCTGCTGTTCGTCCTTCTGGCGTTGTACCCGAAGCTGATGAGCTACATGACGGGCATCTTTCTGCCGACGTACTATATTTACATCTCGCTGTTCATTGCATCGACGACCACCCTGTACCTGTACTGGTCCGGTTTCGAAACCTTGAAGGAGCGCCAGGGCTGGCACCTGTTCTTGGGTTTTCTTCTGAACGTCATCGCCCTTTTCATCATGATCGTGCCGAACTCCTGGGCAAGTTTCCAGGCCAGCCCGGTGGTCTTGTCGGAAGGCATGGGCCCCTGGGAGAAGGCCTTCACCGCAATGCAGAACCCGACCTGGTGGCCGTTGAACGTGCACCGACTCATCGCGAATGTGGTGTTGGGAGGGTTCATTTGCGGGGCGTACGCCGCCGTCAAGTATCTCGGCGCCCAGACGCAAGAAGAGCGGGCCCATTATGACTGGATGGGATATATCGGAAACTTTATCGGCATCTTCGGCCTGCTCCCGCTTCCGTTCGCCGGATACTGGCTGATGATGGAGGTCTATCGGTACAACCAGCAGATGGGGATTACGCTGATGGGCGGTTTCCTCTCTTGGTTGTTCATCCTGCAGGCGGTTCTGATCGGGGCCATGTTTCTGCAGAGCAACTTCTATTTCTGGCTGGGGCTGGCCTATAGAACGGAAGGTGGAGAGAAATACAAGAAGCCCATCATGGGGATGCTCATCGCGCTCTTGATATGCTTCGGGGTCTGGCTGACGCCCCACAGCTTGGTAGCGAGTCTTCAAGAAGCCCGTGCGATGGGCGGAACCCATCATCCCGTCCTGGGCGTCTTCGGGGTCATGTCGGCCAAGATGACGGCCGTGAACCTGATGCTGCTGATCACGTTCGGCAGTTTTCTCATGTACTGGCGCGCCGACAAACTGGAAACGGTTCGATGGGCCAAGGCAGGCCGGATCGCTCAACTGGTGCTGTTCGCTGCGGCCGCACTATACATCATCTGGGCGGGAATCTACGGCTATTTCGTGCCGGCCATCTTCCGCGTCTACGTGCTGTCCGTCTCGCAGGTCCTCACGGTCCTGGCCGCCTATATTGTGGCGACGATCATCGCGGTTCTGTCCATGCGAGGGGCCAAACAGCTTCCGATGCACTGGGGCAGGATGCCGGTCCGGAGCCAGCACATGCTGATCCTCAATGCGGTCGTTGTGATTTTGACGATGAGCCTGATGGGGTATGCGCGCTCGTCCTCGCGGGTCCACTGGCATATCTACGGGGTCCTGGAAGACACGTCCCCCCATGCCTATAGCCCCGCGCTGGCGCATGCCGGCTCGTTTATGTCGCTCAGCACTTTTATCGTCCTCGTCCTGGTCGCCTTCATCTTTTGGGTTGTCGTGGCTGCCGTGCGCCGCCCCGCATTCTCCATACAGTACTTTTTCCCAGCGCCGTTTCTGATGTGGGTGACGTCCCTGTTCGACAAGCCCGCTACCCCGGCTGTGCAGGCTTCGAAGCAGCCGAGATATTTTCAAAAGGCCGCGGCGACCTCCTGCGCGTTTCTGATTGCGTTCGCCTTTCTTGCCTTTCAGGTCCCGCAGACGCCTTCGCTCCCACCGAAGCACGAAGAGTTCAACGCCTCGGAGATCAAGACCCCGGCTGATCTGGCGAAGATGGGACAAAAGATCTTCTTCAGCAAGGGCCAATGCGCGCTCTGTCATTCCATTGGGCCCAGCGAAGCGGCCCGCTGCCCGGATTTGAAGGGAATCGGCGCCAAGCTCACGAAGGAATTTCTCTATGAATCCCTTACCGAGCCCCAGGCCTATACCTACCTCGCCTATGACCACGAAGGGCCCCCGAAGCCGTTTCCGGCCAAGATGCCGACGATTAACAAGCCTCCGGTCGGTCTGACCGAGCCCGAGTTATTGGCCGTCATTGCGTTTGTTCAGAGTTTAGGAGGGGAGATTACGGTACGTCCCGAAGAAGTGACGGCGGCGCTGCAGACCGTCGTTGCGTCAGGAGCTCTCTGATGGAAATCGAATCCGTCGCACCGGTGTTGGCAGTGGCCGTTTCTCTCGTTGGGAGTGCGCTCATTGTCCTCACCCGCGCGTGGCCCAATATCCGCGAGGGCTGCTCGGTGGTGGCGGGGCTTCTGAAATTTGTCATCGTGCTCACCATGGTTCCCGCCATCCTTGACGGCAAGACCATCCGGTATACCCTCTTGTCACTGGCTCCCGGCATTCCCATTCTCGACTTTCGAGTAGACGCCCTGGGGCTCCTATTCGCCGCCACCGCCTCGTTTTTGTGGATCCTGACGACCTTTTACTCCATCGGCTACATGCGGTCGCTGCGCGAGCATGCGCAGACCCGCTATTACTTCTGTTTTGCCCTGACGATGTCGGCGACGCTGGGGGTGGCCTTCTCCTCCAATTTGGTAACCCTGTACATTTTTTACGAGCTGATCAGTTTCTCAACGTATCCCTTGGTGGCGCATAAAGAGACCGATGAGGCATTCGACAAAGGGAACAAGTACGTCTTCTATCTCTTGATGACGTCGAAGGGCCTGTTGCTCGCATCCTTTATGACCTATGCGCTCACCGGCTCTCTTGATTTCAAACCAAACGGCATGTTCTCCCCGGGAACAAATCCGACCCTCGTGACCATCACTTATTTCCTGTTCCTCATTGGGATCGGAAAGGCGGCAATCATGCCGTTCCATGCCTGGCTGCCTGCCGCCATGGTCGCGCCTACGCCGGTGAGCGCGCTGCTCCATGCCGTGGCGGTGGTGAACACGGGGATCTTTTGCATTCTCCGAATCATGTTCCATGTCTTTGGTGTGGATTTGATGAAGGAACTGGACTTAGGGGTCATCACGGCCGTCATCGCGTGCATCACGATCATCATGGGGTCGCTCTATGCCTTGACCAGGGATAACCTGAAAGCGCTCCTGGCCTATTCGACCATCAGCCAGCTTTCGTACATGGTCCTTGGTGGCGCGCTCTTGACCCCGGCCGGTATGGCAAGCGGGATCATTCACATTGCCAATCACGCCCTGGGAAAAATCACGCTCTTCTTATGCGTGGGGTCGATCTACGTGGCGGCACATAAGACCAAGGTGAGTGAACTGAACGGCGTGGCAAGACAGATGCCCTTTACCATGGTCGCCTTCACCCTGGGAGCGCTGTCTCTGATCGCCATTCCGCCCCTCGGAGGCTTCATCACCAAGTGGTATTTGACTCTCGGCTCGATCGAGGCGGGAGAGTACCCGATCGTTGCCGTCCTCATCGTCAGCACGATCCTGAACGCGTGCTATTTCATCCCCATCGTGTACGCGGCCTTTTTCAGGGAATTGCCGCCGGGCGAGAAGGCTGAAAGGAAGGAAGCCCCGACCGCGATGGTCGTGCCGTTGGCGCTGACGGCCATCGGAGTGTTGATCGCCTTCTTTATGCCGTCGATGTTCCTTGATCTCGCCAAGTTGATCGTCGGAGAGGTGAAATGAACCCCCGGAAAGAAGGACAAACGGAACTCGGGCATGAGGTTGATCCAGGATATGCAAGAATTTTCTACGTCGTGCTTGCCGTGACGGTCTTGTATCTCGTGATCATCTTGGGCGCCACCCTCTAACGCGTAGGAGAACGGAGTGCCGATGAAGGCCGAGCATGTGTTGGACAACCCCGATACTATAAGAAAACTGCTGATCGGTTTTTATGTCTTCCTCGGGCTGCTCTTGGTGCTCGATTTCATCATTTCCAAGCATCCTTTTTTCCCATGGGAGAAGTATCCGTTCTTCTATGGAGCCTACGGGTTTGTCTCCTATGTCGTGATCGTCTTTGGGTCCAACTATGTCCTGCGCAAGTTTTTGAAGCGGAAAGAGGATTATTATGACTAGCAGCCTCCCTCCGGCAGCCATTTTGATCCTCGGCGCATTCCTCATCCCCTTTCTGAAGGGTGCGCTCAAATCCGGCTACCTGCTCCTTCTGCCCGCCCTTGCCTTCATCAGCGTGATCAGTATGCCGGAGGGGAACCACATGACCGTGAGGTTCATGGATTACGAGCTCATCTTGGGCAGAGTGGACGGGTTGAGCAGGGCGTTTGGCTGCATCTTTACAACCATCTCGTTTATCGGGACCCTGTATGCCCTGCATATCAAGGAGGATGGACAGCACGTGGCGGCGTTCGTAGCCATCGGATGCGCGCTCGGGGCGACGTTTGCCGGGGATATTCTGTCGTTTTTCGCCTTCGTGGAGGCGATGACGATCGCGTCGACATACATCATCTGGATGGGAAGAACCGAGGCCGCCTATGGAGCGGGATTGCGATATCTGCTCGTCCATCTCTTCGGGGGTCTCTGTCTGTTCGCCGGGTTTCTCATCCATCTGCAGCAAACGGGTTCGACTGCGTTTGGACCGATCGGGTTAAGCGGCTTCGGGTCCCAGCTCATCTTGATCGGACTCGGCATCAGTTGCGCGTTTCCTCTCCTTCACGCGTGGCTCCCGGACGCCTATCCCGAAGCGTCCATCACAGGGACGGTCTTCTTGAGCGTTCTGTCCACCAAGTTGGCGGTCTATGCCTTGGCGAGATCGTTTCCCGGCACAGAGGTGTTGATTTGGATTGGAGCGGCGATGACGGTGTTCCCCATTTTTTATGCCGCGATTGAAAACAATCTAAGAAGGGTGCTCAGCTATAGCATTATCAATCAAACCGGATTCATGGTCGTGGGCATCGGCCTGGGAACCGCTCTCTCCATCAATGGGACGGTGGCTCATGTCTTCAGCAATGTGTTGTTCAAGTCGCTCCTCTTTATGTCGATGGGCGCGGTGATGTATCAAACCGGTAGGATCAATGTGACGGATCTTGGCGGACTCTACAAAACCATGCCGCTGACGACCGTGCTGTGTATCATCGGCGCCGCATCGATCTCCGGCTTCCCGTTCTTCAACGGGTTTGTGAGCAAATCCATGATCATGAGCTCGGCCAGTCAGGACGGCCTGGGGGTGCTGTGGCTGATCCTGCTGTTCGCTTCGGCCGGCGTCCTGCACCATGCCGGCATCAAGATTCCGTATCACGCGTTTTTTGGTCACGACTCCGGCCTACGGGCGAAAGAGCCGCCCATGAACATGCTGGTTGCGATGGGGCTGGCCGCATTCTTGTGCATTCTGATGGGCGTCGTGCCCGGCATCCTCTATAGTATTCTTCCTTCCCCGGTCGATTATCAGCCGTACACGGCGGCCCATATGCTGGATATCTTCCAGTTGCTGTCGTTTGCCGTGTTGGCCTTCGGTCTCCTTACGCTATCCGGCCTCCATCCGGTCGAAACGAGGGTGATCCTTCTTGATACCGACTGGTTCTATCGAAAGGGAGCCAAGGTATTCTATTGGCTGGCCAGCCGGATTCTTGGAACGGATCGGGAAGCTACACATGAGGTCATTCATGGAAGCGGAGAACAAAAAGTCCCCAGCTAAAGGCCGCCGGCGTTCGGTACTGACGAACGTGGCGATCGTCTGGGTCGGGATCTATCTGTTCCTCAAATTTGCGATCAAGCCGCCGCTGCCGTCAAGCGTCATCTTCATGTACATGACGATGACTTCGATCGGGCTGTTGATGTACGTCTCGATCTATGAAGATGTCCTACAGGGGTTTCAGGGTCCGCTCGTTAGTTTCCTGAGAGGCGATGGGGCTCAGGCGGGGCATTGGCGGGTGACCCGATGGGCGG
Source organism: Nitrospiraceae bacterium (assembly GCA_035250505.1). GTDB lineage: Bacteria > Nitrospirota > Nitrospiria > Nitrospirales > Nitrospiraceae > DASSBQ01. Next base: position 5,937 of record DATFFC010000102.1, read on the forward strand.
TCCTGGGGCTCATACCCCTGCTGGTTGGCTGGCAAACCTATTCCCGCACGATGCCAAGCGACCAGCCTCCGGCTGAAAACCGGACGATCCACCCGGCTCCACCGGGCGAGTTCGCCGGGCTGTCGAACCCCATCCCCAACACACCGGAAAACATCATGACGGGGAAAGGCCTCTATGCGGCCTATTGCTCACCCTGTCACGGCGTGTTCGACGGCAAAGGCCCGGCCGCCCGCGGATTCAATCCACCCCCGGCCAATTTCAAGGATCCGACGACGATCGCGATGTTGCAGGAGAGTTTTCTATTCTGGCGCATTAAGAATGGCGGCGTGGGGCTCCCCGTCGAGGGTATGCCGTGGAAATCTGCCATGCCGCGATGGGAAGTTGAACTCAAAGACGACCAGATCTGGAAGATCATCATGGGCGAGTATGACGGGGCCGGCCAGAAGCCCAGGACATGGGAGTTGGAGTAGAGGATGAAGAGGCAATTGAGCGTAGGAGAGACGGCTGGTGCGGTGCTGGTTGCATGCGCGGTTCTCTCCGGGCCGGTCTGGGCTCAGGAGAGCGAAAGCGAAAGCGTAGCCGTGCGGGCCGAGATGGTCGACGGAACGCTGTCCGTCGATGATCCCAATGCACCCGCATGGGAGAATGTGTCGGTTTCCCAGTTTCCGATGTCACCCCAAGTTCATTGGAAAGAGCGTATTCAAGAAGCGACGGTGAAAGACGTGAAGGTCCGAGCTCAGCATGACGGGAACCAAGTGGCGATTATGCTCGAGTACGCGGATCCTACCGAGGACCCGGACGACGCGGCGGCGCTCGAATTCATGATCGGCGACAAGAAAGCGCATTTCGCCCACGGTCAGCCCATGGCTCAAATGGAGGGAGGACCTGTCAACATCTGGTATTGGAAAAACAAGGACGATAAAGCCCTCGATATGAATGCCAAAGGCTTTGGAACGCTCAAGGTCCAGACGCATCAAGATGTGAAAGCCAAAGGCAGCTATGCGAATGGGACGTGGAAAGTCGTATTTGTCCGTCCCCTCTCGACGGACCATCCGGATGAAGACACGCAGATCAAGCCGGGTGAGTTCATCAACATCGCCTTTGCTATCTGGGACGGCAAGAAATTGGAGAGCGGCGATCTTCGCGAAAAGGGCTCTCAAAAAGCCGTCTCCTCCTGGTGGTATTTCCGCGCCGAGCCGCCGCCGGACTACTCTCCTTACTTGTATGCCGCCATGGCGATTGGGCTGGCGGCCGGGTTCGAATTCGTCGTCATCAGGAACCTAAGGAAAGGGCGGTCGGCATGAGGACGTCGAGTAGGCTGCGGTTGGCCGCAGTGGTCGCCGGAGTGGCGTGGCTCTCGGCAGGGCTGGGGACCGGGGGCTGTTCGCTGTTTCAGAGCGAGCACGTCTCCAAGGGGCAGGCGCTCTACAATCACTACTGCGTGCACTGTCACGGAGAACATGGCCGTCAGAACGAGGGCTTTAATTGGTCTTACATGTCCGATCCAAAGCCGAAAGACCTTTCCAACAAGGAGGAGATGGGGACGTTCAAGGATGAGGAAATTTTCAACACCATCTCCCGTGACATGAAGGATACGGGCCCGAACGGCGACAAGATCGGCGAAGATGAATTTGCAGTTCCTACGATGCCGACCTTCAAGTACACCTTGTCGGAAGAGGATATCTGGAGCGTCGTGGCTTTCGTACGGACTCTCCATGGAATGAAATTGGAGTTCAACATCGAAGGGCGCAAGAAGGAATTGCAGGACGCCGTGCAGGCGGCCGAGCAGAAGTATAAGGAAGCGACCCAGGCCGCCGAGGAGGCGGAGAAGAAGGCGAACGAAGAGGCGGAAAAGAAGGGCGTCGAAGTCGACGATGCCGCCTATGCCAAGGAACAGGCGGCGATGGGACAGGCCAAGAAGGAATTGGATAAGGCTCAAGCTGAACTGGCCAATTTCACCACCAGACCGGGCAGGGGCGCCAGCGTTGCGAAACCGGACCTTACCGTAAAACCCGAAGCCGAAACCCAACTGGCTGAGTTAGGGAAACGTCTGTATGTGGACAAGTACGGGTGCAACGGCTGCCACGCGATCGGCGACGAAGGCGGAAAGGTCGGTCCCGCGTTGGATCGGGCCGGCTTCAGGCTGAATGCCACCTGGGTTTATCGGTGGATGAAGAATCCGCAAGCGATGAAGCCGACGACCCGAATGCCCGCACTTGGGCTCAGCGACGCGGACGCCAAGGCCATCAGCGTCTATCTCCGCACGCTGCGTGCGCCGAAACCAGAAAAGTCGATTGAGAAGGTGGAAGGATAGAAATTATCCGCGGAGAGCAGCCCACATTCCGAAGAGAATCACCGTTCCCGCCCAGATGTGTTGTTTGAAGAGAGCAAAGGCCGTTTGTGGAGGGACCGGCCCCCGCAGTTTGCGCAGCTGAAGAGCAAAGAATACTCCGACCATCGCCAAGACCCCGTAGTACACCGGTAGGACAGAACACAGGTATCCTGCAAAGGCGAGACATCCCAGCATGGCGGCCAGGCATATGCCGACAGCGCTCCGGATATATCGGCCGAATAGAACGGCGGCGGATTTGACGCCGATCCGCAGATCATCGTCCCGATCTTGCAGCGCATAGATCGTATCGTAGGCGATGGCCCAACAGACTGTGGCAGCGAACAAAGCCCATGCAGGCGCTTCCAGTTGGTTGCGCGAGGCGGCCCAGGCCATGATGACCCCCCAGCCAAACGCGACACCCAGTACGGCTTGTGGAATATGCAGCGCACGCTTGGCGTAGGGATAGAGCGCGGCGAGCAGCAGGGCGATCGGACTCAATGCAATCGCCAGAGGATTCAGAAGCATGACGAGACTTGCCGCCGCCGTCAAGAGGACCGCGGCGGCCGCCAAGGCTTGTCGAGCGGTGAGGGCGCCGGAGGCCAAGGGCCTCGCCCGCGTCCGGACGACCTGCCGGTCAACCCGGCGATCGGCAAGGTCGTTGAGAATCACGCCGAGGCTTCGCATCGTAAAGGAGCCGGCAGCGAAGACGGCGATCAATAAGAGCGACGGCCGTCCGCCGTTCGCGAGCACGAGCGCCCAGAGGCTTGGCAACATCAGAAGCCATGTGCCAGACTGGTTGCGGAGCCGGATCAATTCGCTGAGAGATATCCAGATCGATCGATCGGCCGTATGATGAGCGAGGGCATTGTCGGAGGAGCCAATCACGTGCCAGACCTTAACGGACGATCGAAGGACTGTCAAATAGGACCCGACGCTGTGGTCGGTTCCCGCTTCGGCCATCCGTTACGGCCGATACCGCGGATTGTGCTTCACCAGAGCCGATGCGGTCGGTGTTTCCGGCATCTCCCTTTGCTGTGCCTCCTTGCCGTCCTGCTGTCGGGATGCAGTCTCTTTGGGCGTAGCGAGAGCTTCATCACGTACGATCTTCCTCTCACTGTATTGCTCCGGCCCGATCCCAGTGTGGAGGAAGCTCTTCTCGAGTACCGGGATGCGTGCGGTCAGCCTGCCTCCGTTAATGTCGCAGGGCCGCTCCAGGACGCGCTCAGAAGAAAAATGGGCCTGGTCTTTCACAAGGTTGTCGTGCCATCCTCCGCCGCCGGCGTGCCCGTCGATGGTGTGGTGGATGTGGCCTTGGGCTTGAAACAGTTGGAGGTCTTCGTGCCGCGGAAGAGCAACCGCTCGTACCCGGCGACGATGACGCTTGGACTGGACTTTTCCTATAGCGACGCGGATGGGACCGTTCGCAACAGCAAGAAGCTCCAGAGCCAGTATCGGGAAGACGTCGAGGCAACCAGCGACTCCTGCGCCCTCACCGGACTCGATGTGCTGGCGGAAAAAGCGGCGGACAGGGTCGTCGAAGGGATGGCCGTACACCTCGGGGAATCGGCCAAGATCAGAGAGGCGGCACAATCTCCGAGAAACCCGAGGCCGGTGTCCGTGGCTGTTGCGGAGCGGCCGATACCTGAGTCGATTGTGCCGCTGCCCGTTCCCAGCGAGCAGCCGCGCGCCGGTGCCGAACCGTCGAGTTCATCGGTGCCGGCCGTCGAAGCTGCCGAGCGGCGGGAAGGAGGGCCGGCGCGACTCTCATTTCGAACGATCTTTCGTGACGAAAACCGAAATCAGGTCTTGGAGAAGCGGGAGCGCTTCACCGTCGATTTTGAGATCAAGAATGAGGGGCCCGGCGTTGCACACGACATCGAAATCGACATGACCGGCCATCCGGCAGTCATGAAGAATCTGGCCCATCCGGTAAAGGTGGGGACCATCCGTCCCGGCGAGGTCAAACGTGTCTTAGTCGACGGGGTGCTGGGCCCCGTAAAAGAGGTGGAGCAAGCCGAGCTGGTGTGCCTGTTGCGTGCAGCCTCCGCTGTGGAGCTGCCCGCGGCAAAGAAATTTCTGGTGGCGATCCGGCCCGATACAGAAGACGACGCCGAAGTCTTATCCGTCGACGTGGATCAACTCCCGCCTGCTCCGGGTTCATTCAAGCAACCGCAAGCGATCGGCATCGCGATCGGGGCCGGCGAATTTCGCGATCCGGCGATGCCCGGTCTTCAATTCGCAAGCCACGATGCGGAAGTGATGGCGAAGTATTTCAAGGCTTTCATGGGCGTTCCAAGCCAGCGTGTCCGGCTCATGCAAGACGCGCATGTCATGAAAGATGATCTGGTGGAAGTCTTCGAACAATGGCTGCCGCGGCAGGCAGATCCGCGCAGTACCGCCCTGGTCTATGTTTCCGGGCGCGCCTTGGTGGATCCCGCAACAGGAGCTGTCTCGTTGGTTCCTTTTGACGGGTCGCCGTCCGCGCCGACACGGCTCTTCTCGCTGGCCCGGCTGCAGCGAGCGCTGGCTCGCGCCTCGATCCAGCAGGCAGTGCTGTTGCTGGATCTCTCGCTGGAATCCACCCCGGGTGCCGATCCGGCCGGGGACCTTGTACCGGCCTGGGATGGAGTCGGCAACGGACAGGGAGCAGACCGGTATATGTGGATCATCGGAAATAATGCCCTGCAGGACACTCATGCGTATCGACTGGGGCAGCACGGCCTGTTCACGTATTATCTTTTTAAAGGGCTCCGTGGTGCCGCCGACTTGGATAAGAATGGAATGGTCGTAGCCGGGGAATTATGCGCGTACGTTCATCGGCAGGTTCAGGATGTGGCGAAACATCAATATGGGAATGCGCAGGAGCCGCTTTGTCTCCCAAACGCCGGGCACCCGTCACGCCTTCGCGCTCTGCCGCTGAGTAAGCCGCACTAGGGAACAGCGCATCCGCCCCACCGCCCGTCCGTTGGGACTGCACTCTGGAAAAGTGTAAGCGATTCACCCGGCGTTACTGCCGGTAAGGAGGTACAAGATGTCCGGGACAACCCGCTAGAGAGACTATGCATGACCCGCATTCGCTCCGTTGCCGTGAATACGATGCTCAGCCTGCTGAGCGTTGGACTCTCGCTCTTGTGTCTGGAATTCGCAGCCGGCTACCTTTATGAGCATGAGCCGTATAGCAATGGAAAACGAACGGTCGAGTATTACCTGGGGAAGGTTGGCTCAGCCGAAAGGGACCGGGGCGAATCCGATAAGGGGTACCTTCAGCCCCATCCCTACTTACTCTATACCAATGTGCCGAATTTTTTTGGGGCCGGTCGCCGGCAGACGAATTCGCTGGGCTACCGGAACGATGAGTTTGCGATACAGAAAGATACGGGGACGATCAGAATCCTATGTCTAGGCGGTTCGACGACCCTCATGTGGCCCTACATTCGAGATCCGAAAGATACGTGGGTCGCTCAGCTCGAACGAAGGCTTCAGACTATTTCCAGGAAACGTGTGCAAGTGATCAACGCCGGCTTGAGCTATGGGACGAGCGCCGAAGCGCTGGCCGGATATGTCTTTCGCCATCGGCACCTTGAGCCGGACATCATTATCTATCATGGGGGCGGTAACGACGTGCTTCCATTGTTTGTTGATGGATACGACCCCGAGTACACGCATTTTCGCGGGCATGGCAACGGCTTAACACCCAGGCCAGGTGAACGGACATTCCTGGCCCGCTTGAATATCGCCAAGTATCTGTATGCCAGATGGCTCGAGCCGGTGGCGACCGTCTACTCCACCAAGCCATTCTGGGAGGTCCCTCCGCAAGATGCGCTTGAACGGGTGAGACGACAGGAACCTGAAGGATTCAAAAGGAACGTTGAGTACTTGGTGTCGCAGGCCAAACAAGCTGGTTCTCAGATCATCCTCTTCGGCTTTTTGCAAGCGCGCAAGGAGAATCTGGCCAAGAATGCCAGAGTGTTTGCAGGATACGAGGAGGCACTTGTACTCGGATTGCAGAAGAGCTACGAGGTCATGGCTCAGGTGGCCCATCGGCACGACATTCCGTTCATCATTCCTCCGCAGGACAGGTTCAAAGACGAATGGTTTCAGGACAATTGTCACCTGACGGTCGAGGGCGAAACCATGAAGGCCGATATCCTGTTCGATGTGTTGAAGGAGAGCCCGCTGTTCCGGTGACCAGCAGGCTTGTGCCGGCCGCGCACGCGTCTCACAAAGGCCTCAAATGCAATTGCAGGGTCCCGCTGCGACACGGGGTATCGATGCCGTTGGTCGGCGGCCGCTTGGTGCCGCATTGACAGTGCCGAATCGGCCTGAGTAAGATGCCGTTCCGGTGCGCAAGTCTCACGCATCTCATGCCAAGCAGCCGGCGTAGCTCAGTTGGCAGAGCAGCGGTTTCGTAAACCGCAGGTCGGTGGTTCGATTCCACTCGCCGGCTCCATACCACACTTCGTGTGGACCGCTCGCCTCTCTATCGTTTTATTGTAACCAAGGCTGGCGGATACGCGCCGCCAGGATCTCTGATCCCTCTATCTTCCATCCCAGAACCCGGCAACCAATCTTGTCGTTATCTTGTTATCAAGGCCGGCGGAGGAGTGAGTTCTACCGGTCTGTCTGCCGACAAGGAACTGGTGTGAGGTCTACGAAGAAGGGGATGGCGCCTTTTGGTCGGCAAGAAGCCTATCGATGTGGAGTTTGAAGTCTTCAAATGATCGCGCACCGACAAGGGGATGTCCATTGATGAAGAAAGTGGGTGTGCTCGTGATGCCCAAACTTAGTGCGTCGCGCAGGTCATGTTCTATTTCCTCAGCGTAGTGACGCGCATCGATGCAACGCGAGAACTCGCTCAGATCTGTCCCGGCTTGACGAGCCAGTTGGATCACGTCCCATCCCAAACCGGGCTGCTGTTGTTCAAAGAGCAAGTCGTGATAGGCCCAGAACTTTCCTTGAGCAGCCGCACATTGAGCTGCTTCCGCTGCTCTGGCGGCATAGACGTGATTCGGGGCGGGATAATCGCGATATACGAGTCTCACCCGGTCACCGTAAGCCTCGCGCACC
>DATFFC010000103.1:0-2280 GCA_035250505.1 Nitrospiraceae bacterium
GCCCATATCTATAACTGGGATGAATGGGCGCAAGGCCGCATCCAACCCCCTCGCATCATCGGACACGAAATGTGCGGGGAAGTGGTGGAGGTCGGATCGGATGTCACGCTGGTGAAGCCCGGCGATTATGTCGCCGCGGAGTCTCACCTGACCTGCGGGGTGTGTTTTCAATGCAGGACCGGACAGGCCCACGTCTGCAAAAATTATCGTATCCTCGGCGTGGACCGCGACGGTTCCTTTGCCGAGTACGTCGTATTGCCCGAAAACGTCCTATGGAAAACGGCGGCCGAGATCCCGCCGGAACTGGCGTCGGTGCAGGAACCACTGGGCAATGCGGTGGACGCGGCGCTTGTGGAAGACCTCACGGGCCATACGGTTCTCATCACCGGATGCGGGCCGACCGGCCTGTTTGCCGCCGCCGTCGCCCGGATTGCCGGCGCCGCCCGGATCATCGCCACGGACACGAGCGAATATCGGCTCGCGATCGCTCAACAATTAGGCGTGGACCATGTCTTGAACGCTCGAGAAGACAAGGCGGAGCGAATCACCGCCGCCATCGACGATCTCACCGGCGGAGAAGGGGTGGACGCATCGCTCGAAATGTCCGGTCATCCGACCGCCGTGCAACAGGCTTTCGATGCGGTCAAGAACGGCGGCCGCGTGACGCTCTTCGGTATTCCGTCCGGGCCGATTCAATGTGACCTGGCAAACGATATCATCTTCAAAGGCATCAGAGTCTACGGCATCACCGGCCGACGTCTCTTCAGCACCTGGTATCGCCTCGCCGGCCTTTTCAAAGCCGGGTTGAATATCCGTCCCGTCATCACCCACACCTTCGCCCTGAAGGACTTCGCTCAAGGATTTGAGTTGATCCGCTCGGGGCGATGCGGCAAAGTAGTTTTGATACCGTGAGACAAAAATCCAGCCATGGCTTACCGATCGTTCAAGAAGGTCGTCGACGAGCAATTGGCCGATATCAGATCCGCCGGCCTCTACAAGGCTGAGCGACACATCCTCAGCCCCCAGGGATCGGAGGTGCTCGTATCCGACCACCGGGTCATCAACCTCTGCGCCAACAACTATCTCGGCCTAGCCGACCATCCGGAGGTCAAGGCGGCTGCCGCCCGGGCACTGGAAATGTCCGGATATGGGATGGCATCGGTTCGGTTCATTTGCGGCACCCAGCAGCTCCATAAGGAGCTGGAGTCGGCGCTTTCGTCGTTCTTCGGCACCGGCGATACGATCTTGTATGGGTCTTGCTTCGATGCCAACACCGGCCTGTTCGAGACGCTGCTCGACGAGCGAGATGCCGTCATCAGCGATGCCTTGAATCATGCCAGTCTCATCGACGGCATCCGCCTATGTAAGGCGAAACGTCTGCGGTATGCCCATGCGGACATGCACGAATTGGAAGCGAGGTTGGAGGAAGGCCGATCCAGCCGGTTGCGGCTCATCGTCACCGACGGTGTTTTTTCGATGGACGGCGACCTGGCGCAGTTGGATCGTATTGTCGAGTTGGCCGACCGATATGATGCGGCGGTCGTGGTGGATGACAGCCATGCCACCGGAGTGCTGGGAAAAGGGGGGCGAGGCACACCGGATCATTTTGGCGTCGCCGACCGTGTGGACCTGGTGACCAGCACATTAGGCAAGGCCTTGGGCGGCGCAACGGGCGGCTTCACAACCGGTCGCAAAGAAATCATCGAGCTGCTGCGCCAGCGGTCCCGCCCGTATCTATTTTCCAATTCACTCCCTCCCATGGTCGTCGCCGCTTCAAAGGCGGCGCTCGATTTGACGGCACGAGGCGAGACGTTGCGCACGGCCTTGCGGGATAATGCCGTTTTTTTTCGCGAGCGGCTGCACGCGCTCGGATTCCGACTCATTCCGAGCTCCCATCCCATTATTCCCGTCATGCTCGGAGACGCCGGGTTGGCGACCAGAATGGCCGACGGACTCTTGCAGGAGGGAGTCTACGTGGTGGGATTCAGTTACCCGGTTGTGCCCAAAGGGCAGGCCCGCATCCGCGTGCAGATGTCGGCCGCCCATACCCGCCGGCAACTCGAGCAGGCGGTCGCGGCCTTTGCCAAAGTGGGACGGGAACTCAACATCATCTCGTGAAGGATGAGACGCCTCACGCTCCCCTGACCCTTCACGCCTTACTCCCTGATCTGCTTCCGCCGGCTTTGGAGATAGGCGTTCCGTACCGCCGTGTAGAGATCCAGCGTCGCCTCTTCGACGCCCTGGAATTTTTCCAGATTCAACGACCGTTCATTGAGAATA
>DATFFC010000104.1:0-51081 GCA_035250505.1 Nitrospiraceae bacterium
ACAGAACGCGTCTCAACATATCGATATTCTAATAAGCCTCCACTCGTTGGAGTCAAGACCGCCGGAAAGGATTCGTCCCATTGGACGATTCATATCACCATTCTACCATTTCCAGACCCTTTCACGCCGCCTCTTGACGCCGATGGGGCATTGTACGATGCTGCATGCCGCGTATGAAGAAATCCCGCCGGCGAGTCATTTCTGCACTAGTCTCTGCAATTTTCCCGCCGTTGATGATCAGTCTTTGCGTCGGCCTGCCGTCTGCGGCATGCGCCTTTGCCTTGGTTCTTCCGGATATCGGCCCGGCGGTGAAGTCCGGCCAAAGCATACCGGTCTCAGTAGACATTCCGCCCGGCATCGGGGTTCGTCAGGTCCGATACTATTGGTATCTGGACGATGCCGAGCCAATGGATACGTCACAGGTAGAGCCCGCGTTGGTGGCCACGGGAAGTTCTACTCCGCCCTACGGGGGGAACCTGGCAGTCCCGGAGGAGGCAGCCGGCTTGGTTCGGCTGTTGGCGGTCGGCACGATTAGTCGCGGCCGATTGGCGGGACAGGAGGATTTTGACGAACGGATCATCCGTGCGGACCCTTCCGTGGAACTGAATGCCATCGAATTCGGCGTGGAAAAGCCCTGGCGCCTTGAAACCATTGGGAAAATCATGCCGGTTCCGGTGGTCGGCCAGTTTGCCGACGGTGTAGAGCGGAATCTCGGGGGTGGAGCATCCGGCAGCCAATACCGTTCCTCGGACGAATCGATTGTATCGGTTTCACCGGACGGATTGGTCCATGTGAGGGGAAACGGGCGCGCGCGGATCACCGTGCTCAATCGCGGCAAGGAGGGCGCACTTGAGGTCGTCGTTGCGGGGGACGAAGAGCCGAACCGCCCTCCGATCGCGCGGGTCCCGGCTCAAATTGAGGGAAAAGGAGGTCAGAAAATCGTCTTGGACGGCCTGCAAAGCAGTGACCCGGATGGAGATCCACTCCAGTATGAGTGGAAGCAGAGTCGAGGAAATAAGGTGACCTTGATGAACCATGGTGAAGCCAAAGCGGTGTTTGTGGCGCCTCACGTCAGTGCCAGGCGGCTGCTTCAATTCAAACTGCGGGTGACCGATATGCGCGGGCCCGATTCCATCAAAGGAGCGGACAGCGAAACCTCAACGGTGGACGTGTGGATAGACCCCTGACAGTGCCATGGAAGACGAAGATATTCGATTGTCTCTGCTACTGGGAATTAAGCACGCAGGATGTTCAAAAAGGCGCTCGTCTCACCCGCGCAATCCCGGCGCGCTAGGACGCGCCCTTCCCCGGGCGAGGCCGCAGTGGGCGAAGAGGCGAGGCCTACTCTTTCTTACCTACCCGCCCCGAGCTTGCCGAGACAGGCTCTTTTCCAGTGGCCGTACGTTGAGGCTCTGAGGTGCGCGAGACGACGAATAAGTCGTTTCATGTTTGCGCACGGGCGCGAGGTCCACGCCGCGCCGAATAAGGCGCGGCATGCTTGTGGACGCCACCGAGGTGCACGGCGTCACGAATAAGTGACGCCACGTCTGTGCACGCCCGCGAGATGTGAGCGGGCAGTGTCCCGCGAGCCGGCCCTGTCTTGTGAGCGCCCTGTGTCTGGTGAGAACAATGCTGGCGGGCTTTTTCAGCATCCTGCCGGAGAGGTTGCAACAGGTTCCTAGTTCATGCTAGATGGTGGCCCGAAGTCGGAAGTCGTTGAGACGACAGTAGAGGAGGCATCGTAATGGCGAAGAAGAAAACGCAGGCGGCGAAGAAAAAATCGAAAACGACGAAATCGAAGTCGAGGAAGAAAGCGACTGCCTCGAAAAAGACCGCTAAGAAATCGACGAAGAAATCGGCGAAGAAAAGTACAAAAAGAGCCGCACCGGCCAAAGCCAAGAAAGCCCCGGCGTCGTCCGGAAAGAAGCAGCCGGCTGCCGCAAAGAAGGCTGTGAAATCGCAGCTGGCGGAAGAGGAGCCTACGAAGCAGACGGTCGCCAAGCCCTCCAAGGCGGAGGTCGAACCGAAACAGCTCGATCTTGACGAAGAAGAGATCGCCGAGGATATCGATGAGGACATGTCGGATGAAATAGAGGACGACATGGATGAAGAGTTGGCCTTGGACGATGAAGATGACGACGTCGATTATCTTGAGAAATCCGAGGACCTGCTCGACGAGGGTGATGATTATCGCACCCACTGATCCCCATGAGTCACTTTCTTTTTATCGCCGGCGCACTTCGCGAACGAAGCTCCAAAGACAGCGCGGAACGTCAACTATCTGCCGGTCTGTGGGGACTCTGCACGGCGCTCATCCGTGAGAACCTCGAGAGATTTCTCGCCCCGCAGTCCCACGGGTTGGTGTATGTCCTGAAGGAGGGGATTTGCGCCGAGTTCCGCATCCGCACTCCCGTTCAGCCGTTTGCCTCCTTAGATGACCTTATGAAAGATGAGTTTCGGGCGGAGGCACGGTATGGATTTGTTCAGGTTGAGGTACTGCGCCGGTACAACTCTTCCGCCGCTGAAAGCCAGTCGTTGTTACAATCGGTGTTGAACGTCCCGGACCAAGCCGAACTGACCAGGCGATTCAATCTCGGTATGCATCGGTTGACGGAAGAAGAATATCACGCGTTGGTCGACGGGTTGAAAATGGAAACCGACCCACGCCGCCCTTCCGTATTGCTGACCTGAAGAATCAGAGCGGACGTCCCGTCATCTGTCGATAGGCCTCGTCGATCGTTCCCACCTCCTTCAGATCCACGTTCAGTTCCATACCGAGACGAGGAAGATTCCATTCTGGATCATGCAATTGACCGGAAGGAATGAGAATTGTCCTGTAGCCTTCGCGGGCGGCTGCGCGCACTTTATCCGGTATGGAACCAACCGGTCCGATGTTTCCCTCCGAATCAAGCGTTCCCGTCAAAGCTATGCCGCGATGAAGAGGGTCCCCCTTGAACAGGGCGATGAAGCCGACGGCCATGGCTGCTCCTGCGCTCGGTCCATCACTTCCCGTCGGCATATAGGCGAGACTGATGGCGGTTACGGTTCCCGAATGCTGCACGCCGGGCGTGCGCTCCATTGCATACCGGAATGCCCTTGCCATGGAACTGAGATGGCTCTCTCCGAACACTACATTGCCGATGCGCCATTGTAGTGAGGGGGGAGCCGGATGCGATTGCTGATCCCATCGAAGCATGAGGATTTCGAATACGCCGAGGTTGTTTGACTTGATGGCGGCGAGGATGGGAAGTTCGAGGACATATTCCGCCGAGACTGAACTTGGTCCTGCGTTCAACCACAGGACCGCTGTCAGCAGAACGCCCAGGTTTCTCACAAGCGTGGCCCCATGATCCTTCTCGGTGTTCCCTCTGATGGACCAGTGTATCAAAGGGATGTGATCTGTAAAGATTCTGTGTATCGAGGGTGGGTTCGCGGCACTTTCCTCCTGGGACTCAGTCTGGCCGCTCTCCTTTTCTTCGTGTACCCATCCTTTCTGCAGGCCGCTGAATCGTCCGGCCATTGCCGAGAACACAAGGCACAAGGGCGAGGAAAGCAGGCCTTGGTTCGGCATCTCGACAAGGCCTGCACGCCCGAGCAGCGAGAGAGGCGATCCATTCATGCAGACGATATTTTGCAGGCATTACAGAAGGGACGTGACGTCGATCTCTCCGGGGTTATCGTGAAGGGCGATCTCCGTTTGGAAGCTCTTCCGATAAGGACACTCGATAAGGTTCTCCCTGCATTGTCCCCGGACGATCGTCAAACCGTCGAGAGGCTCGGCGCACCGGCGATTCGGTACATAGCTGGCACGTTGTCCGTTCGTGATTCCGAAGTCCGCGGGCGGATACTGAATCGGATGAAAGATGAGAGGCTCGTGATATCCGGGCCGGTGATTTTTTCGGGAACGCGGTTCCAAGAAGCGGTTGATCTCTCGAAGACGGTCTTTCTCGGAGTGGTGGATTGTTCGTCCGCTTCGTTTGCTAAGGAAAGCTATTTCGTCCAGGCGCGGTTTCAACAGCCGGTGCTCTTTACGCAGACCGTATTCGGGCCGCACACGAGATTTCATCGATCAGCCTTTCACGGTGCGGCCACCTTTTATCATGCGCGATTCAACGGTCTGGCGGAATTGCTTGAAGTCTCCTTTGAGCAAGGCGCCGGTTTTTCCGGGACGCAGTTCACATCGGGCACCGGATTCTCCGGGAGCCGGTTCGGCGGCACCGCCGATTTTCTCGAAGCGCAGTTCGAAGGAGACGTGTATTTCTTGTTTACCCGCTTCGAGCACGAAGCGCGATTTCGTGGAACGGCGTTCGCCGCGGTCGCCGATTTTTCCGATGCCCTATTTGCCGCCGGCCAGGATCTCGCTCAAGCGGATTTTGTTAAGCCGCCTCAGTTGCCTCAATCGTTAAGAAGCGAGATACCGATGCCGGCGGTTCCCCAATCCTGGATGGCGCAGTATGGGGTCACTCTGGGATTCCTGTTGATGGCCCTCCTGCTGCTTGGCTATCTTCTTAAGATCAAGTAGCCGGTTCACAGCAAAACACCATATATAGTTTTAGACCTTGCGGGGGCCCCTATAAGCTGGTATAAGCTACCAATTCAACCCGCGTACGATCCAGCGGACGGGATGGACCAAACCGAGCTTCCTTATCAGGTCAAAATTGAGAACTTTGAGGGGCCGCTGGATCTCCTTCTTCACCTCATCAAGAAGAATGAAATCAACATCTACGACATTCCGATCGCCCTGATCGCGCAGCAATACCTCGACTATCTCTCGGTCATGAAAGAACTGAATCTTGCCGTCGCCGGAGAGTTCCTGGTGATGGCGGCGACATTGCTCCACATCAAATCCCGCATGCTGTTGCCGGCGGACGACGGGCATGAAGAAGAGGAGGATGGGCCGGATCCGAGGGAAGAACTTGTCCGCCGCTTGCTGGAGTACAAGCAATTCAAAGAAGCCGCCGCTCGGTTGGATGGAAGGGAACGGCTATGGCGGGAGATGTTTGCCCGTGAAGCGGGTCCGCCGCCGGACATGCAGCCGGATGAAGCACTGCTCGACGATGTCACGCTGTTCGATCTCGTGGATGCGTTGCACGATATCCTTGCCCGCCATCCAGGAAAGCACCTCGTGGAAATCATTCCGGACAATATGACGGTGCGGGACCGCATGAACGCGATTGTTGAAGCATTGGAAGGGCATGAGGCGATCGATTTCGCGTCGCTCTTTGAATCGGTCGGCCACCGCATGATCTTGATCGTGACCTTCTTGGCGTTGTTGGAGCTGATACGTATACGTGTCGTCAAGGTGTTTCAGGGCGAGGCGTTCGGAGCGATCCTCGTGTCGCGAGCTTTTTCGGCCGTCGGCGATATCGATCCGGCGGAAGATACGGGATGGAGGAACCTATGAAGCAAAGCAGCACGGCTCAGGCAACGGCTGGCCTCTCTAAAGGCAGAGAAGGATCAATGGCAGAGGCCGCTGCCGCTGAGGTGGAGTCCCCGTGCGAGGCGGACCTTAATGGAGCCGGCGAGTCAGCCCACGACAATGGAATCGCCGCACCGGCTGAGACATCGTCGATCGCCGAAATGCGAGAATTGAGCGGCATCCTGGAGGCTCTTTTGTTCATGGCGGCTGACCCGCTTCCCATGAATCGGATCGTGACTTTGGTGGGAGCGGTTTCCAAACAGCACGTGCAAGAAGCGTTGATGAGGCTGAAGGACGAGTACGCACGGGAGGGACGGGGTCTCGATCTGGTGGAGATCGCGGGCGGCTACCGTCTCGTGACCAAGCCCGACTATGCGCCGTGGATCAAGCGGCTGGAGAAAATCAAAGCGCCTGCCAAACTCTCGCGATCCGCGCTTGAATCGCTGGCGATCATCGCCTACAAACAGCCGATTGTGCGGGCCGAGATCGAGCAGATTCGGGGTGTGGAAACATCCGGCGTGCTCCGGACTTTGCTCGAGCGCAAGCTGGTGCGGATTGTGGGACGAAAGGAAGAACCCGGACGGCCCATCCTGTATGGGACGACGAAATTCTTTCTGGAGCATTTCGGGCTTCGGGATCTTTCCCAGCTGCCGCCGTTGAGGGAGCTCAAGGAACTCGGTGAATCGGAACAGGTTCTGTTGCCGATGGAAGAAGGGCAGTCCCTGGAAGAAGACCGGCCGTTTTCGGAGATTCAAGATATCGAGGGGGAAACGGACGATGCGGAGTTGGTCACTGCTGAGGCCGATCAGTCGGAATCGTTGCTGGAATCTGTGCAACGGAACTAGGCGGTACTGCCGGCCGCTCGCCCGGCCGGCAGCATCAATGGGTCATTGCTCACCGTCTAGCTGTCACAAGGCTCGCTGTTATATTTCACGGACAACCGATCGGCACGAAGCCCGTCCCGAATACCCTCGATAGGGTCACCCATCTGGCATTATCATAAAACGAAAAGCTGGGCGCCCGGAAGTTTCGAGCAGTCGGATCGGCGCCATATGATGGGTCTGTACCGAAAAAGAAGCCGCCCCGGCTCTTCTCATTCAGCCGCAGCCACTCGCCATACAAGCTGCAGACTTCTCCCTGGGTCGAACCGGCGAGAGTGTTGGCGGCCTGCCATTCTCTTGCCCAATCAGGGACCGATTTCAGATTACGCAATGCTCCGGCAGGTGTATCGTACGAGAAAGCATCAACAGCAAATGGAGAATCATCTCGATCCGTGGCGGGCCGACTTGAAATGGTGTGGTCCGCGACGTCGGCATAAGACGTGGCTGTGGAAATCGGTCTGAGGTCCATCGGTTGGCAGTCCGCCCGCTCCTTGTTGGTGAAAAGCGGGGTGCCATCCGGCCCAGGACATTGCCAGACTTCCGCGTCGGTCGATGCGATTGCGAATGAAGGGGCGCTAAATATAAAACAGGAGAGGATAGGCAGGAACAACCGACAGCCATCTGGTTTCATGGGGCACCTCCGGTTCGGTCCATCATACCTGGTTGTGATGTGCATTTGCGAGCCACCTGCGAGGAGCCTATGACAGGCGTCGGATCTCGTTCCATACAGCTTTGGATGGGCCTGTCGAGAAGAGCTTTCCGCGCCCCTCTTCGCCTTGACTCGCTTCCGAGCCCTTTGTTAGACTGCGCGATCTAACTCATTGAAACATCCAGACTCTTTACCAATTAGCACCGCGAGGAACACCATGATCAAGGCCTGGCTGCTTGAGGAAATGTTTCGCTTCCGTCGGCATGATTTGACTGCAGATGGGCTGCAAGGTGAGTGGGGCGCCGGCGATTCGGTCGTAGAAGAGGAAGATTTGCCTCCGCCGCCGACCGGGCTGTGCGCCAAGCCGGGCCACGGCCGGGTGACGTTGACATGGGAACCGGTTCCCGACGCGATGTATTACAACCTTTACTTCCAGACCACCAAGGGCGTTCAGATCAAATTTTCCGAACTCACCCGTCCCATCGCCAGCGCAGACGATTTCAAATCGGTCATTGGCGTCAAGAAAGACAAGGCGACCTGCATTGAAGGCGCGGCCTCCCCCTTTGTGCATGACGATCTCGCGAATGGCACCTGCTATCACTACGTCGTCACCGTCGTCACGCCGAAAGGAGAAAGCCCGGAATCCCAGGAAGTCATGGCGATTCCGGCTCCCTACCGGATCGACAAGATCTTCGGCCAGGAAGGGGTCGAGGACGGCGAGTTCAGTTCGCCGACCGGCATTGCCGTCGACAAGGAGGGAAACATCTACGTCGCCGATACGGATAACCACTCGGTTCAGAAGTTCGACAAAGACGGGAAATTCGTCTGCCGATGGGGAGGTGAGGCGAGCTCTGAGGAGGGAAGCTATTATTATCCGCGCGGGCTCACCACGAATGCGGACGGCCATGTCTACGTGGCCGACACGGGCAATAATCGCGTGCAGCGTCTCGATGCGGACGGCAATCCGATGAAAGCCTGGGGGAAGTTCGGTTTTGCTTGGCGAGGCGCCGATCTCAACAAGTTTGACGCGCCCTGGGGCGTCACGACGGATCAAGAGGGCAATATCTATGTCACCGATACCAACAATGCCCGGGTCCAGAAATTCAAAGGTGACGGAACGCCGCTGCTGAAATGGGGCCGGGACGGCAGCTTCGACGGAGCCTTCTTCTTTCCCCGTGGCGTGTGCGTCGACTTTGTCGGAAATATCTATGTGACCGACGAAGGCAACAATAGAATCCAGAAGTTCGACACCCGCGGCAGCTTTCTCACCAAATGGGGACGGGAAGGCAGCGGACCGGGTCAGTTCAAGGCGCCGTGGGGCGTGGCGTGTGACGCGCTCGGCAACGTATACGTCGTCGATCAGGGCAACCACCGTATCCAAAAATTCGATGCGAACGGCGCGTTTCTCTGCGCCTGGGGAAACCGCGGAAAAACCGAAGGCCAGCTCAATTTCCCGTCGGGGATTGCGGTCGATAAGGAAGGCGCGGTCTACATAGTCGACAGCGGCAATCATCGCGTCATCAAGTATGTGCCGACCGAGGAAGAGCTGAATCGCGGCAAGGAAGAGAAGCAGCAAACAAAAGAAGTGACCAAGTATCCCGCTCCCCGGAACGTTGCGGTCAAAGCCGGTGACACGGAAACCTTCTTGAGTTGGATCGAGGTTCCAGGAGCCGTCTCCTATAACCTATACTTCAACACCCAGCCGAACCTGACGATACAGACCGCTACCAAAATCGAAGGGGTCACCACCCCGTACAACCATACCGGCTTGACCAACGAGACACCGTATTTCTACGCCGTTACGGCCGTCTACGAGGATGAGGCAGAAAGCCGGCTCTCCGAAGAAGTCACGGCCATCCCGGTCCTGATCGACATTACGGCGCCGCAGACCCCGTACGCCGTGATCAACCACGGGGGGTTCATGACGAACACGCCGGAAGTGGTCGTGACCGTCTCGGCCAACGATCTGGATACAGGGGTCGCCGCCTACTATATCTCGGAGAGTCCGATGACGCCGATGGCCGGCACGCCGGGATGGGTCGACGTCACGCCGGCGCACAAATTCGGCGCCACCGTACCGTTCATCCTCTCTCCCGGAGACGGACAAAAGACCATCTACGTGTGGTTCAAGGACGTCGGGAACAATATCTCGACGCCGGCCAGCGCCACCATCCTCATCAACACATCCGGCTATCTCTGCGTGTCGAAATGGGGCAAGCCGGGACGCGGCGCCTCGCTGCTGCACGGCGGTGAATTCATGGCCCCCATGTACGGGCTCACCATCGATCAGCAGGGCAGCTTGTTTGTCGTGGACAACGGGAACAATCGTGTTCAGAAGTTCGACAGCGCCGGAAATTTCATCATCCTGTGGGGCAGCTTCGGCTCGGCCAATTCCAATTTCCATAATCCCACCGGTGTGGCCTGCGACGCCAAGGGCGACGTCTACGTCGTCGATACCAACAACCATCGGGTTCAGAAATTCGACGGCAAGCTCGGCGGTTATCTCATGAAGTTCGGCTCGCGCGGAAACGGCGAGGGCCAGTTCAATGCGCCGTGGGGCGTTGCGGTCGATCGCGTGCGCGGCTATGTCTATGTCGTGGACAGCGCGAATTTCCGCGTGCAGAAGTTCGACATGAGCGGCGAATTCATCATGCAATGGGGCAGCTTCGGGAACGGCGACGGGCAGTTCTATTTCCCTCGCGGGATTGCGGTCGATCAGACGGACGGATCGGTCTACGTCGTCGATATGGGCAACCACCGCATTCAGAAGTTCGATACGAGTACGAACGTGCTGCCGCAATTGCTGACGAAATGGGGCGGTAGTTCGGAGCCGGGCCATGCCAGCAGTCCTGTGTCGCAGGAAGCCGGCCAGTTGCGCTCTCCATGGGGAATTGCCGTCGACGCCGCGGGGGATGTCTACGTCACGGATACCGGCAATCATCGCGTCCAGAAATTCGACCGCGACGGGAATTTCATCACGCAATGGGGCGGGTTCGGCAACGGCGACGGGCAATTCAACTTTCCCTACGGCATCGTGGTGGACGCGAAGGGCAGCGTCTACGTCGTGGACAGCGGCAACACACGGGTGCAGCAATTCATGCCGTCCGAGGAAGGCAGCGAACGGCTCCAGGAAGAGGCCGAAGCCGCCTCTGAGTTGGAGAACCAGGAAAAGGTAACGAAACAATAATTGTGGACATGCCAACCGCCGGCGCCAGAACGGGAGTGATGCATGCTCGATAAGGATGTGCGGGTCGGGCTCACCTATGACGACGTAGTGCTCGTGCCGGCCAAATCCCAGGTCGTTCCCAGCCAAGTCGATACCAAGACCTTCTTCTCCCGCAACATCCGCATCAACATCCCGATCGTCAGCTCGGCCATGGATACGGTGACGGAAGCGCGACTGGCCATCGCTCTGGCGCGCGAAGGCGGGATCGGAATCATCCACCGGGTTTTGACGCCGGCGGATCAGGCCGCCGAGGTGGACAAGGTCAAGAAATCAGAAAGCGGCATGATTCTCGATCCGGTCACCATTGCGCCGGACCAAACCATTCGTGACGCGCACAACCTCATGGCGAAATACCGCATCTCCGGCATTCCGGTGACGAAGAAGGGCAAGCTTGTCGGGATTCTGACCAATCGCGACCTGCGATTCGAAACGCGGCTGGATCTCAAGGTATCTCAAGTCATGAAGCGGGACAAATTGATCACCGCCCCGGAAGGCACGAGCCTGGAGAAGGCGAGAGACATCCTGCACGAACATCGGATCGAGAAATTGCCGGTGGTCAATGAGCGCTTTGAGCTCAAGGGATTGATTACGATCAAGGACATTGAAAAGCGCATTAAGTATCCGGTGGCGTGCAAGGACGGGCACGGACGCCTTCGCGTCGGAGCCGCGCTCGGTGTCGGCCCCGACACAGCTGAACGAGTCGAGGCGCTGGTAAAGGCAGGGGTCGACGTCGTGGTCGTCGATACGGCACATGGGCATTCGCAGGCGGTGCTCGATACCGTGAAAATGGTCAAGAAACAGTATCCTGATCTGCAGCTGGTGGCCGGTAATATCGCAACGGCACAGGCGGCAAAGGACCTTCGCAAGGCGGGTGTGGACGCCGTCAAAGTTGGTGTCGGTCCCGGATCCATCTGCACCACCCGCATCGTCTCCGGAGCCGGAATGCCGCAGCTTACCGCTATTGCGGATTGCGCCAAGGCGTTGGAAGGTAGCGGCATTCCGATCGTGGCGGACGGCGGCATCAAATATTCCGGTGACATTACGAAAGCGCTCGCGGCCGGTGCGTCCGCCGTCATGCTTGGCAGCCTGCTGGCCGGCACTGAGGAATCGCCGGGTGAAACGGTGCTGTACCAGGCCAGAACCTACAAGGTCTATCGCGGTATGGGATCCATCGGCGCGATGGAACGCGGCGGAGGGGATCGGTATGGACAGGCGGGACGCTCCGCTCCAAAACTGGTTCCCGAAGGCATTGAAGGACGGGTCCCCTACAAAGGCGCGTTGGCTCCTCATATTTATCAGCTCGTAGGCGGCGTGAAATCCGGCATGGGCTATTGCGGATGCCGAACCATCCCGGAGCTACAACAGAAAGCCACCTTCATTAGGCAGACCGTCGCCGGACTTCGGGAAGGCCATGTCCACGACGTCATCATTACCAGAGAAGCGCCGAACTACCGCACGGATTGGGAATGAGACCGGAGCGTATGGCGTATGGCCAATAGCCGATAGCAGGAACGCCGAACGCTGGTTCTGAATCTACCTGCCGAATATTCTTTCTTGGCCATCAGCCATCTGCCATAAGCCATCGGCTCTTCGAAAACATGGAACTCTGGCACGATAGAATTCTCGTTCTGGATTTCGGATCGCAGTACACGCAACTCATCGCCCGGCGCATCCGCGAAGCCCACGTCTACAGTCAGATCCTGCCTTGCACGGTTCCGCTCGCCACGATTCTCGCGTATCGCCCGGCCGGTATCGTCTTATCGGGCGGCCCTTCGAGCGTGTACGACAAGAAGGCGCCGATGGTGGCGAAGGAATTGTTCGATCTAAAGATCCCGATTCTCGGCATTTGTTACGGCATGCAGCTGGTCACGCATTTGGCGGGCGGTGAAGTGACGAGGGCCGCGCATCGAGAATTCGGGCGGGCCGACCTGCAGATCGATGATCATTCCGATCTCTTCAAAGATGTCGGGGCCGGTAGATCTACTGTCGTGTGGATGTCACACGGAGACCGCATCGAGCGCATGCCGCCGGGGTTTCAGGCCATCGCCCACACCGGCAATTCGCCCGTGGCGGCGATGAAACGGGTAGACGAGAAGCAGCGCGTCTATTGTCTCCAATTCCACCCGGAGGTGGCGCATACGACCGACGGGGCCGCTATCCTGCGTAATTTCGTCTACAACATCTGCGGATGCCGGCCGACATGGACCATGCGATCGTACGTCGAGACGGCCGTCGAGCAGATTCGGCAGGATGTCGGCAAAGAGCCCGTGATCTGCGCCTTGAGCGGCGGCGTCGATTCGTCGGTGGCGGCGGTCCTCACGCATCGAGCCATCGGCGATCAGTTGACGTGCATCTTCGTCGATAACGGTCTCTTGAGAAGCGGCGAAGGAGAGCAGGTCCAAAAAACGTTCAGCAACCACTTGAAGCTGAACCTGCGTTTTCTGGATCGGTCGAACGAATTCGTGAACGGGCTGAAGAATATCATCGCCCCGGAGCGTAAGCGCAAGATCATCGGCCGCCTGTTCATCAAGAATTTTGAACAAGAAGCCAAGAAGCTGAAGGGGGTCAGATTCCTGGTGCAAGGTACCCTGTATCCGGATGTCATCGAAAGCATCAGTTTCAAGGGCCCGTCGGCGACGATTAAAACGCACCATAACGTCGGGGGCTTGCCGACCAAGATGAGATTGAAGCTGGTCGAGCCCCTGCGGGAGCTATTCAAAGACGAAGTGCGTGTACTGGGAAAGGAACTAGGCCTACCCGATGAGATTACCTGGCGGCAACCGTTCCCCGGTCCGGGACTGGCCATTCGGGTGTTGGGCGCGGTGACGAAAGAACGGCTCAATATTCTCCGCGCTGCGGAAGTCATCGTCGATCAGGAGATCCGAGAAGCCGGGCTCTATCGGGATATTTGGCAAGCCTTCGCCGTCCTGCTGCCGATCCGAACGGTCGGTGTCATGGGAGATCAGCGGACGTATGAACATGTGATTGCGATACGAGCGGTGACGAGCTTGGACGGGATGACCGCCGACTGGGCGAAGATTTCGCCGGATGTCCTCGGGACGATATCAAACCGCATCATCAATGAAGTCAAAGGCGTGAACCGCGTCGTCTACGACATCAGCTCAAAGCCGCCGAGCACGATTGAATGGGAATAGGAAATGGGACAAATTCCCCTCCTTCGGCGAATGTCGCGATGAATCGTGCCAAGCCCCAGTGATGTAACGAAAGATGGAAGTCCGACTCCAAAAATTGATCGCCGGGACCGGGATTGCCTCGCGGCGGAAGGCGGAGGAAATGATCGCCGCCGGCCGCGTGATGGTGAACGGCAAGGTCGTCCGCGAACTCGGCACCAAAGTCGATGCGGCCAAAGACCATGTGAAAGTGGACGGCCGCCACATCCCATCCGTTCAACCGTACGTCTATGTCTTGCTGCACAAGCCGAAGAATGTCATGTCGACCCTGCATGATCCGGAGGGCCGTCCGACGGTGAAAGATTTTCTTCCGGGTGTCGGCGTCCGCGTGTTTCCAGTGGGCCGGTTGGATTTCGACGGCGAAGGGTTGATGTTGCTGACCAACAATGGCGAGCTGGCTCAGGCGTTGCTCCATCCCAGATATCACGTGCCAAAAACTTACCTCGTCAAGGTCAAAGGTGTGTTGGAAAGAGAGAGTATCGAGGCGCTCGAAAGCGGAGTACAGCTCGATGACGGCATGACGGCGCCTGCCCAGGTGAAGAAGATCCGAAAGGCGGAAAGCAATTCCTGGGTGGAGATCACCATTCACGAAGGGCGCACCCATCAAGTGAAACGAATGTTGCAAGCCGTCGACCATCCGGTGCTGAAGCTCGTTCGAGTCCGTATGGGATCGCTGACGCTCGGTCACATGGCGCCGGGGGAATATCGATTCCTGACGGACCATGAAGCCAACACTTTACGCGATCTGGTGAAGAGACGAATGAATGCCGAGTCGGAACGAGGCCGGCGTCCGGCGCGACCACAGCGCCGCAGCGTGGCGGGGCCCTCGATGCGGAGGACGGCATGAAAGCCCGCACCCATCGATGCGGCGAATTGAGAAGCGCGGCGGCCGGACAACGGGTAGTTCTCAACGGCTGGGTGCAGCGGCGGCGTGATCATGGAACGGTCATGTTCATCGATTTGCGTGATCGAACGGGTGTCACGCAGGTCGTCTTTAACGCCGAGCGCAATGCCGCGGCCCATGAGGCGGCCCATGCCCTCAGGAGTGAATGCGTCGTGGTGGTTGAAGGCCTCGTGGCCATCCGGCCGGAAGAGTCCAAAAATCCGAATCTGCCGACAGGCGATATTGAGTTGCTCGTCGACGGGGTGGAAGTGCTGAATGAGGCGAAGACCCCGCCCTTTGTCATTGAAGACAACGCGGATGTCACGGAAGGGATTCGACTAAAGTATCGCTATCTCGACCTGCGCCGGCCCAGGATGCAGCGCCTGTTGGGGTTGCGGCATGCCGTGACGCAGGCCGTGCGGACCTTCTTGAATCGAGAAGGGTTTCTCGAGATCGAAACTCCGGTTTTGACCAAGAGCACGCCGGAAGGGGCCCGTGATTACCTGGTTCCCAGCCGAGTCAACCCCGGAATGTTTTTTGCGCTACCGCAGTCTCCCCAGCTCTTCAAGCAGATTCTGATGATCGGCGGGATGGATCGGTATTACCAGATCGCCCGCTGTTTCCGTGATGAAGACTTGCGGAACGATCGCCAACCGGAATTTACTCAGATCGATGTGGAGATGTCGTTCGTCGAGCGTGAGCAGGTTCTGGCGCTGATGGAGCACATGATTTGCGCGGTCTTCAAGGAGGCGGGCGGAGTGTTGCTCCCCCAGCCCTTTCCCCGTCTAACGTATGCAGAGGCCATGGGCCGCTATGGGTCGGATAAGCCCGATTTGCGGTTCGGGATGCCGTTGCATGATGTCACCGCATTTGCGGCGGCAAGCCAATTCAAGGTCTTCAAAGAGGCGGCGGCCAAAGGCGGCCTGGTGAAGGCCTTGATCGTGAAAGGCGGCGCGGCCATCGCCCGAAGCCGCATCGATGCGCTCGGCGAGACGGCGAAGAGCTTCGGCGCCAAAGGATTGGCTTGGGTGAAAATCACTGCGGACGGACAGCTCGAATCCGTCATCGCGAAGTTTTTGGATGCCGCAGGACTGCGCGCGGCGCTGCCCGAGGCGGCAGCCGGCGATGTGATCCTCTTCGGGGCCGACCAAGCGTCGATCGTCCACGATGTGCTGGGTCGGATTCGTCTTCTGCTCGGCGAAGAATTGAAGCTGATCGATACGGCGGCCTGGCGTCCCTTGTGGATCACCGAATTTCCGCTGCTGGACTATTCTCCCGAAGAGCAGCGCTATATCTTCATGCATAATCCCTTTGCCGCGCCCATGGACGAAGACCTGCCGTACCTCGACACTGACCCATTGAAAGCCCGCGCCAAGGCCTATGATATGGTCTTGAACGGCAGCGAGATCGGCGGCGGGAGCATCCGCAATCATCGGAGCGACATCCAGCTCCGTATTCTGGATCTGCTCGGCATTACGAAAGAGCAAGCCCATGCCAAGTTCGGCTTTCTGCTCGAAGCCCTGGATTACGGCGCTCCTCCGCACGGCGGGATTGCGTTCGGATTGGACCGGCTGATCATGTTGCTCGGCGGCGCCGACTCCATCCGTGATGTCATTGCGTTCCCCAAGACCCAGAAAGCTCAATGTCCGATGACCGACGCCCCTTCCGCCGTCAGCCAAGATCAATTGAAAGAACTGCGCATTAAGCTGGACCTGGTCGAATAGCAGCATCGCTGATTAGGTATCCCACCGCCGTTGTGACGATCGTCGATATTCAGCACGCCTCGGTCTGCCGTGGAGAACGTCAGGTCTTGACCGATCTGTCGTTACAAGTGTCTGCGGGGGTTCATATGGCGATCCTGGGTCCGAATGGAGCCGGAAAGTCCACGCTCTTGAAGCTCTTGTCTCTGGAGTCGCATCCCATGGCCCGCGAGGAGACCGTGCTTCGTCTCTTCGGTCGCGACAGATGGGACGTGTGGGAATTGCGCCGCCATCTCGGCGTCGTCTCGCATGACCTGCAGCACCGGTATTTGGATGGGGCGCACGGCATCCATGTCATCCTGTCCGGCTACTATGCCAGTGTCGATACGTACCAGCATCAAGACTTCGGCTATGGAGAACTCACGCGGGCGACCGAGATCATGGAGGATCTCGGCATCGTGCATCTTCAGGACCGCCCGTTCGGCGAGATGTCCACCGGCGAGCAACGGCGATTCCTATTGGGACGGGCACTGGTTCACGATCCGGAAGCGCTCGTGCTCGATGAACCGACCAGTGGGCTCGATCTCCACGCCTGCTTTCACTACCTGGAGATCGTTCGTGCGCTGATGAGCAAAGGTAAGACCGTGATCCTGGTCACGCATCATATTCATGAGGTTCCACCGGAGGTGACCCGCGTGGTGTTGCTCAAGAAGGGGCGTATCGTCGCGGATGGTGATAAGCGATCGATGCTGACGGCGCCTGTTCTCACGGAGTTGTTCGAGCTGCCGGTACGGGTGGTGGAAGCAAACGGCTGGTATCAGACGTTACCGGGATAAGGATTGGTTGGGGTCGTTCCGACAAATGGTTCCTGACCCCCCAAAAGAGCCCTAGCCTCCTGCCAATGTGATCGGAAATGTCAGCTCCACATCGCCTCGCCTGACGCGCAGCTTCACTTGTTGGCCCGGGACCGTTCTCTCGATCAGATAGTTCTTGAGCTGCGCGGCATCGGCGATCTCCGTCTCATCGATGGCGACGACGATATCGGTCTTCTGGACGCCGGCGGATTTGGCCGGCTCGACGGCTTCCCGCACCGCCACCCGCCATTTGGTCCCGTCCTTCACCGTCGTCATGTGGATGCCGAGGCGAGAGAAGGAGAGAGGCTTGCCGTCGAGGACGGCCTGCACGATGCGTTGTGCGAGCGGGGCAGGAACGGCAAATGCCATCCGGCTGCAGTGCGCCTCCTGGTGCTCTTTTTCTGTCTGAATAATCGCATGCATGAGGCCCACGACCTCACCGGCGGTATTGTACAAGGCGCCCCCTGAGTTTCCGCTGCAGACGGACAGGTCCGCTTGAAGCAGACGCGCATCCACCGTCTGGAGAAACGTGTTCGTATTCCCGAGACGGCCGAATGCCATGGTGGGGCCCCATCCGAGAGGATAGCCCACAGTAAAGACTTCATCGCCGGCTTTGCCTTCGTTTGCGGCAAAGTCTGTAGCGGCTCGAAGGGAAGCTCGATAGGGGTCCGGGACACGATACACGACGACATCGGCATAGGCGTTATCCCCGACAAGAGTGGCGGGCAGCTCATTCAGGTCGGTCGTCATGATTCGGATCTGAGAGGAGATCACCTTACCCGTCGATCCGTTCCGCTCCACGGCGTGCCGCGCCGTCACGAGATAGCCGTCGCGAAGATGAAATCCGGTGCCGCGGATGGCGATCTTTCCAGGCCGATCGGGTGTCCGCTGGTCCTGGGTCTCCTCCAAGACGCCCACGGTCGCCTGTCTCGCTCGATCGAGCGCGGCGCTCAAATCCGCCGGCTGGGCCATGGCCATGGATGCGGCGGCAAGGACTCCGATGCTCGAGAAGAGTGCGATGCGGGATGGATGTGTCCACCATGCGGTCAAATCGATACGCGATCCGGCGGGCATAGGGTCCCTTTCTTGTTGGATGCGTGAGGCGAATGTGCAGTATAGTGGAGAGGCGCACGCGAGTGAAACCATCGTTGAACAAAGTCTCGTAAGCGGATAAGAAGAGAGGACTATTCGTGGGAATCGAACGATGAGATGGATGAGAGCATTGGGCGTACTCGTGCTGCTCGGCATGGGACTTCTCCAATTGCCGGGCTGTGCCTCGTACGATGTTGTGCCGGACTCACTGGAGCCGCAGATCGATAAGAGCCTCACCTTTGACCAGGTCATTGCGAGTCCTGATTCCTATCGCGGGCGCACGTTCGTGGTGGGTGGGGAGGTCCTCAAAGCCAGACGGCTCAAGGACGGCACACAGATCGAAGTGTTGCAACTTCCGCTTGACGGCGATCAGCGGCCGGTGAGCCAGCGTTCTGAATCTCAGGGGCGCCTCTTAGCCATGGATCCGTTGTCCACCGATCCGGCTACCTTGCCGGATGGCACGTCGGTCACAATGGTCGCCGAAGTTACAGGCGTGGCGACCGATCGCTTGGATGAAGCGGAATACCGCTATCCTACGATGGCCATTAAACACCTGTATGTGTGGAAAGAACCACCCGATCCTTATCGGCGCAGCCGCGGACCTGTGTTCGGCGTCTTCGGCGGTGTCGGCTTCGGAGGATATGGCGGGACCCGATCCGGCGGCGGCGTCAGCATCGGGACAGGATTCTAGCTGCTCTCGGCTGCATGGCCGGCTTGTCCGATTCCTACATTCTCCTTCATAGACGTGAATCTCCGAACGTGTTGCAGGCGGCCGGGTCGCCGCTTTGCAATCCTCGCCGGAGCCAGGTCATGCGCTGCTCCGACGACCCGTGAGTCCAGCTCTCCGGCTGCACATAGCCCTGTCCCGCTTCTTGTAGACGATCATCGCCGATTGCGGATGCGGCGCGCAGGCCCTCTTCGAAATCCCCAGGCTCAATCAAGTTCCGCCCGCGCCGAGCATGGTAGCCCCACACGCCGGCATAACAGTCCGCTTGAAGTTCCATCCGGACGGAGAGCGCATTTGCATCGGAACTCGATGCCTGCCGTTGGAGCCTGGAGACCTTCTCGGCGGTTCCGAGGAGGTTCTGGACGTGATGGCCGATCTCATGGGCGATGACGTAGGCCTTGGCAAAGTCTCCCGGCGCGCCAAGCTTCCGTTCCAAGTCGCCGAAAAAACTCAGATCAAGATACACTTTGCGGTCGCTTGGACAGTAAAACGGGCCCACCGCCGATGACGTGGTTCCGCAGGCCGAGTGGACGGCGCCGGTGAACAGCACGAGTTGCGGCTCTCGGTACGACTGCCCGGCGGCCGGAAGCAATTGTTTCCAAGTGTCTTCGGTATCCGCCAGCACGACGGCTGCAAATCTTCCGAGCTCATCCTTGGGGGCGCCGATGGGTCCCCGTTGCTCATCGACCATCGGCCCGCTTACGTCCTGTAAGCCGCTCAGCATGTTCAGGATCTGCAGTGGGTTGGTGCCGGTGAGAAAACTGACGGCAAGCACCAAGACGACCCCGCCCAGCCCGATTCCAGCCCCGCGGGCCGGCGTCATCCCGCGACGGTCCTCAATGTTCCCGCTTTCCCGCTGCCCTTGCCACCGCATGGCGCATCCTTTCCCCGCCGGCACAAGCTGGTATCCGGCTCGATGCATGTTGAGCGTGGCTCAAACACAAGTCAAGTGAGGCCGGAGAGGCCATATTCGAACGTCGGCGCGGGATGCAAAAGATAGCGTGAGAGCTTGAGGAGATGGCGGCAAGCCCTCCATGAATCAGAAGGGCGAAATCTGCTACAACACAGATCAGCCCCACGTCGGTTCCTTGAGTGCCGGTGAATACTCTCATGAAAGCTACCGTCGAGCATGAAATCAAGCTGTCCGTCGAGGCGACGTTTCGCCTTCCCTCTTCACTGGGCCGGCGGCTTCCGACCCGCTGGTTAACCTCCAAGTACTACGATACGGCCGACTATCGCTTGGCTCAGGCCGGGATCACGCTTCGCCGCCGCACCGAACAAGGGCGAGGGCTGTGGCAGCTCAAATTGCCGACCGCCGGCGCACGCCGAGAGTTGGAACTGGCGGGGCCTCCGGGATTGCCTCCGGCAACGGTACAGGAATTGTTGATCGCTCATCTCAGAAACGAACCGTTGAAGGAAGTCGCCACCCTAAGGACGCACCGGCAGGGTTTTCGGGTGACCGACCGCGATGGCGCCGCTGCGGACGTCGTCCTGGATCAAGTCAGCGTGATGGATGGCCGGCGTGTTGCCCGCCGCTTCCGCGAGATTGAGATTGAGCTGATAAAAGGAAAGGACAACATCCTTGCGGATCTCGAGCAAGACCTTCGCAAGGCCGGGGCAGGAGATCACGACGGACGGCCCAAGCTGTTGCGGGCGCTCGACTTTCCCGCGTTCCCCCAGCCGGATCCGCCTGCATCGAATGCTCCGCTCAGCAAGCACCTCGCGTACAGCTTGACGCGACAGCTCCGTGCCCTGCTCGCTCATGACCCCGGCACGCGGTGGGGGCGAGATCCGGAACACCTGCACCAAATGCGGGTGGCCACGCGACGCCTTCGCGCCATTTTCCGGGCGGCCGGTCCGCTGCTGGCTTCCGGATGGGCGGAGCCGCTCCGTCAGGATCTCGGCTGGCTCGGTGGCCTGCTCGGATCAGTGCGGGACTTGGATGTACAAATCAGTTCTTTCCGGCATGAAGCGACGGCGTTGGATGCGCATGACCGCAGACCGTTGATTCGGTTTGTGAAGACACTTCAATCAGAACGGAAAAGAAAACACGATGAGCTGATGGCCGGTCTACGCAGCGAGCAGTACCTGGAATTCGTTGAACGGTTGATCCAGGCGGCGGGCGCGCCGAGTGTGGTCGATACCGATCTGACGCTGAGGGATATTGCGGCACGCGAATTCAAAAATTTGCGGAAGGCGGTTCATCGACTGGAGGCCATTCCAGCGGATGCCGAATTGCACCGCGTGCGCATCAAGGCAAAGCGGGCCCGCTATGCTGCCGAGCTGGCCGAGTCAGAAGTCGGAAAATGTGCGAGGAAGTTCATCCGCTCGACCAAAGTCCTGCAGGACGTCTTGGGCAAGCATCAGGATGCGGTGGTCGGCGAACAACGAGTGCGCGCTCTCTTCGCAGAAGCGAAGGGTCAACGGGCGGCCTTTACCGCGGGGCGGCTGGTGGAACGACAGCGGCAGCGCCGAGATCAGGCGCGAGCCGTGTTTCGGTCGATCTGGAAGAAAGTGAGCAAGCGGGGAAGGGAAGCGTGGAAGTGAGGTGGACAGGATCATGCGGCTTTGCGTAGAATTCATGTCTCTCTGGGATGCTTCCGACATGGGGCCATTGAAATACTCCGGCGCGCTCTTTTTGCTCCTCTTGCCTGCCTTGATGGCCTGTCATCGACCCGCCGAACCGGTGGTACCGGCCGGCGACGCGCCGTTGATGAATCTTTCCGATCCATCTTGTCCCAATTTCAGCGGCACCTATGAGATGTTCGGGCAGCCCTTGCCCGGTATGCCGCCGTATTTTCACAAGGTGACGGCAAAGGTCACTTTGGACCGGCTGCTCGGTGTCGACTGGCCGGCAGACGATTCGGCTAAGCCTGTTGAAGTGGATCTCGTTCAGGATCAGGCCATCCGGTTGACGAGCATCTTGTACAACCGTGAAGCGTCCGGGCTCGTTCCGCTGTTGCCCGGAGATTCGGTCGTCTGCTCGCAGGGTGAAATGACTATCCGGCAGGCAAGAGAATTTCGCGGGACCAGTTTCGAACAATTGTGGCGTTTTACAAGGACGGCACGGAATCTGAGACTCGAGCAGGACGGCACATTGGTCGTGCAGACCAGCATCCGCGCTGCCCATAAGTCTAACTTCATTGCGCAGGAAGTCCCTGTCCAGACCTACGGTGCCAGGTTTCGGCGGTTGAACTAAGGCCGCCGCTCATTCCGCAGCATCTCCAACCTTCGATCGACCCAACGTGCAGAGCGAGCCGCCTTTGCCTCGTCGGCATGAATCCTTTCCGGGGCTGCCATGGCACATTCCAAGGGCTTTCTCCAGTATGGCGGTTGCGGCAGATCGGGGGATAATTCGTTGGAAGAAGAAGTATATCCGGAAAGGAGCGACGTGATGAAACACGAACAGATTCGGCCGATCCGTTACCAGCGAACGAGTTTCCGCCGGGATGATAGCAACAGCGACGAGCACCTGTGGCCGCTGTCAGCCAGAGAATTTCTTCGGGCGCCGAGCGTGACGGCGGCGCGCAAGAGTTTCCGTTATCGGCTCGACGGCGGAGAAACGGACAGTAGAGCCCAGTAGACCCCCGTTGTACTGGCCGCGCCCCATGCAATTTCGAACCGTCTAGGGGCAACGGGGGTTCAGCGCACTTTCTGGGCCGCAGCAGTGACGATTCCGGCAATGACGGTCCCATCCTGATCGGCCAGGAGCGGATACTGCTCCTGCACCAGAGCGGCAAACTTGGGCTGGCCGGCTGCATCCACGTCTAGAAGACGGCCAAGCGACTGCAGATATTCCCCGCTTCCTCTGGCGGCATCCATTTTCACGTTATTGAGATTCGTGGCGAGAAACACATCGAGTTTGTGTTCTGCTTTGGGCAATCCGTCGCTGGTATACCAGTCCCCGGGCGTGGTGGAGGAAAGGAAGTTACTGACCGTCTCCGTTATTGAGCACCCACTCATGTAAACAGTCAATGAGACTACAGCGGCTACTCGTGACAACGATGCTATCGTGCGTGTCATGACATGCTCCCGGCTAACGTCTTGAGGTGGATTCCTTTGCTTTTCATTGATGGTTATTCTAGAAACCTCTTGTCCCATCCGCAAGGCCGGAAATAGACAATGTTTGACCGGCCGGCCCCCGCTGTGATGACCTGCGCTGATCTTCTTGTGTCTGTTCTTAGAACGGCGCGGGATGAATGCGGGAGACATCGGCACTGATACAAGACTTCATTTCTTCCGCCCTGCAAGAGTGAGAACCTAGCGCCCCATTCACTCTGTTCACGACCTGTTCAGCCGTCGCTGTACCGTCTGCAACATCAATAAGGACGTGATCCGGAACGCTGCGAGCGTCTACGAAGACAATGCCGGGCACTTGATTGAGCTGATCGGCCAGGCTCTGTCGCTGAACGGTGCATCCCTCCCCGGTAAGTAGAATAGAGATGCGGGTCACGCCCGCCTGTACCGGTTCGACGAAGAAAAGTCCCGCCCCCCATCCGATCAGGAACGTCGCTTTGAGAAATGTCCTCATGAGTGAACGGCCGTCTTTGCTATGATCCCTGCTCGACCTAACCCGCACAACTTAGCCGACCGTCAGCCTCATTTACAATGGCTCACCGCCGATTCCGTCTGGATCTTCATTCCGGCTTCCTACCGCAAGAGTCGGCGGGAGGTGTTCGATCTGGGATGGTCGAGCGCGCCGCCCCAATGCGCGAGAAATTTCGTTAGGAAGACGTGCTCTTGCGCCGGTTCGACGGCCAGGGAGGCCAAGGCCAGTCCCACGGCGAGAGAAATATGATAACCTGCCGAACGAGATGCCAGCGCGCGCCGGTAGGCAGGGTGCGCTTCATTAATCCGCACGGTGGACTCGACCAGGCGACCCAATTCCGGATCTTCCGGTCGATGCTCAAACAGGATGCCAAGCCCATACCGCATCGGCTTGCGTGAGCGTGGTTCTGCGGTGGGCGAGACCGGAAGGCCCGACGTGGAGGGAGAGGGGATCGTCGGCGATTCGGTGTCCTCTGCATCCATTGTTGTATCCATATTCTGGGACGAAGGCGTTGTCGGAAGATGATCAGGTTCTGCATGGTCAGACATTGGTGCTGGTGCAGATGCCGGCGCCGCCGTTGGCGTGAGCGCCTGTAGTCCCGCCCCGATCTTCGCCGCGGCGAGCGGCAATTGCTTTTGACCTCCCAGTCTGCGATCGATGAGGGAGGTCAACAGAGGAAAGTCGTCGGATAATTCCTCCAATACGCGATCCAGATCCCGTTCAAGCGGCCGCACCATACGAGAAGGGGCATCCGGAACGGTGCTACGCTGATCGCCCCAGATCTCTAGCTGTCTGGAGACGGCTTCCTGGATCGCCTTTCGGTAGGCAAGGTAGAGAGCTCCCCGGGGCCCGGTTCTGATGAAATCGCCCTTGTTCAGGGTAAGCGAGGCGGCGAGATCCGGTACTTCGATTAATCCGCCGATCCGGTCCTGCATCGCCGGCATGACACCCAGCCAATCCCACCCCCGTCGAATGATTTTTCCCAGGGTGCTGATCGCGAGGCCGCGCTCATCCTCCGGCAATGGTCCTGAATTCCGCATGAGGTAGCCCGTTGCAGACGGCTTCCGCTTGCGCGCCAAGCGAATGAGAAGATGCGCCTCTTCGCGATCCGACGGACGATGTTGCTCAAGCGATCGCCCGTTCACCACAAACGTTATTCCGCTTGGATAGCGCGAAGCCAGCACCGTCTCGAATACCGGATCGAGCAGCGGTTGAAAATGACGCTGGATGATGCCTTCAATGAAACCCGGGTCCAGAAGAGGAGATAGCAGGTTCCCTAATTTCAGTCTCACCGCGGTGCCTCGCTCGCCGGTCAATCCCGGCGGAGGCACCCAGTTCCAAGGGGCTCGATGGCGCGACGCCAAGTGCCATCGCGTAGCAATGTGCGTCTTGCCGCGCCTGGTCTCGGTCGTCACTTCTTGACAGACCAGCAAGCCCAGCTTGATTCCCACCCCGGCGAATCCGATCCCATGTCCGCGCACTTTGCTACTGGCCGCAATGTCATGGTAGCGTCGCATCTCCGTCCGTTGCATGCCGGAGCCGTTATCGACGACAGTGAGCGTGCCTTGCTCGGGATCCGCTGTGATCAAGATTCGATCGGCGCCGGAGTCCAATGAATTCGCAATGATTTCCGTCAGGATGGTTTCTTCGAGGCTAAACGGGTAGGCATCCCGCAGGTCTTCAAGCAGATGTTCGAGATCGACGCGAGTTTCGCCCATGACGTGCTCCGAACGGTGCGCGACTTTCCGTGAGTTGGGACTCTAGAGGGAGATCGAGACGAAATCAAGGCAACGACCGCGGCACCCGCTCTTGTCATTGTGTCGTGCCACACCCCTTGCCGGGGAATCGGGGATGGCAGCTATCCTGACCCGGCGGAGGTATGGTATGGCACTCCCAAGATTCTTAATCGGCTCAGTCAGAAAGGTGCGACCCATGAACAGCTTTTCCAAGCTATGGCCCGGTCTTCTCTATACAAGTCTGGGATTCGCGGCGCTCTGTACTGATATGGCTCACGCCGGCGACAATTTGGTAACCAAGCCCAGCAAGCATTCAGTCCCAGTAACCATCGACAGAGTCGAAAAGATCATGACCATGAAAGGCATGAAAATCTTTGCTCGGATCGATCACGGTGCAGAAGCGAAGAAGGCCGGCCTGGAGATGAAACCGGCTGAGCTGCTCATCTTCGGCAATCCCAAGGGGGGAACTGCGTTGATGGTGACAAAGCCCACGACTGCGATTGACCTCCCGATGAAAGCCTTGGCGTGGGAAGACAAGGATGGGAACGTGTGGCTGACCTATAACTCGTCCCGGCTGCTTCAAGAGCGGCATGGGGTGCCGGCGGAATTGGCGGCCAAACTCGATCCGGTGGGGAAAGTATTAGAGGAGGCGGCAGAGTAATGTTTCGTACTGTCATCAACGCGGTCAGCGAAAAAGAGGACACGATGGCTCCCACAACCGACGATTCACATAGCAAGCAGGCAGACTTGCGCGCTCACTCATTCACCCGCCGCCGATTCTTGACTGGTCTGACGGGCCTGATTCTGATCGCGGCAGAGGGATCGGATCTAATCCAAGGGGCCTGGGCGGCTGATCAGGAAGCGGCGGACAAGCCATTCAACAAGGAGTTGATCGAAAATTTCATGCGCCGGGCGATTGAACTGAGCCGCCAAGGCATGGAAGCAGGCGACGGAGGTCCGTTCGGGGCCGTCGTCGTCAAGGGAGAGAAAATCATCGGTGAGGGATGGAACCGGGTCATTGTGACAAAAGACCCGACCGCCCACGGGGAGGTGGTCGCCATCCGTGCTGCGACTCGGTCACTGAGCGATTTCAATCTAAAGGGATGTGATCTCTATACGAGTGCGCACCCTTGTCCGATGTGTCTCGGAGCCATTTACTGGGCACGCATCGACCGCATCTATTACGCGAACGGTGGAAAGGATGCCGCTGCGATCGGATTTGATGACGAGTTCATTTACCAGCAGTTGAGCCGCCCGCCGCACCAGCGGCAGGTTCCGGAAGTTCAGGTGCTTGCGGAAGAGGCTGTCCAGGTTTTCAAGTCCTATGCGGCCAACCCGGACCGCATCCGATACTGACAGATCGCACGGGCCGATCTTTCGGATCGAGGTTGACCCCTGCCTTCATTCTCTTAGCGATTGTTGGCGACCATCACCTGATGGCTATGGTCTGCGTCCATCGGAGCGTCCTGTTTCGAGCAGCGACACGATTCCATCCTCGATCCACGCGTACTCGCCGTTCATGATTCTTTTGGCCAGGTCGTACACGGTTCTGTCTTTCGCGTGTCCGCGGATTCTCTTCGTCGAGGACGACGCGGGGTACAGCCGTTCCGCCATGTCACAACAGAAATAGTCGGCGAGATCCGAGATGCCGGGCTTCGTCCGCATCTCCGGTCGAGAGGCGTACCAGATGATCGCTGCCATAGGAAAGAGCCGGAGGCTGTCATTCACCAACTGTTGCAGCAGGAGTTGTTTGTGGTGGAGGGCTTGACGGTGCCGGAGCGTCACGGTGAGGATCGACCGCGACAACCGTCGTGAGGACGACTCGATGAAACGAGCCCACCGCGCATGGTCTTTCCCAAATGGCTCGGAGCTTCCCCAGGATTTCAAGCCGGGTAGGGAGGACCGGAGGGCCATGCGCGCGTAGTACAGCGACGCATCGATCTTTCTGGAAAAAGATCCTTGAAGGAAAGTGAGGCCCTGGTCGATATAGGGTGAGAGCGCCTCGCGTGCCATCCAGATCCGGAGGATCTCACTTGTTCCTTCCCATACCAGGTTAATGCGGGCGTCGCGGAGCAGGCGCATGACCGGAATGCCGATTTCACCGGTCTTGCGCTGTGACTCGACGGTCATGAACCCCCGGCCCCCGCGCACCTGGAACAGATCGTTCACCACGTCCCAATACCATTCGCTTCCAAGGATTTTGGCTCCGGCCGACTCCAGGCGGAGGTCGCCCTTCCGGTTTGCCCAGGCCCCGCAGAAGGCCATGACTGCTTCGAGTGCCAGCGTATAGGCCGCAGCGCGACAGAGTTTTTCACCGATCAGATTGTGCTCGCCGATGGGTTTGTTCCACTGAATGCGTCTTCGGCCCCACCACCGCATGAGCGACACGCATTGCTTCAGGCCTCCCAGACAGGCCGCGGGAAGGGTGAGGCGGCCCACTGTCAGTGTGGCGAGTGCGATCCGCAGCCCATCCTCTTCGCTGCCCAGGCGGTTTTCCACCGGGACGTAGACGTTGTCGAATGTCGGAGCGCCGTTGTAAATTCCTCTCACACCCTCAAATCGGAGGCGAGTGACGGAGCATCCCGGCCATCGGGACTCGACAATGAACGCTCCGAACCGCTTCTTTGCCCCGGGGTCTTGAAGTTCCTCCGGTCGATCAACGATCCGCGCGATGACGACCAGGAGGGAAGCGAGAAATTCGCCGTCTTGCTTGGCCGAATTGGTGATAAAGAATTTCTCTCCTGTGAGCCGATAGGCGATGATCTTCCCCTGTTCCTGCACGCGGACGGCGCAGGTTTCCACCTTGGCAATATCACAGCCCACGTTCTTTTCCGTGAGCGCAAATCCTGAAATATCCCCCTTCGCGAGTCGAGGGAGGTATTTGGCCTTCTGCTCCTCTGTCCCGAAGAGCCGGAGCGGCTCCGGGAGACCGATCGATTGAGCGGCCGACAGGAGCACCGTCAGTGAAGCGTCATGGCTTCCACAGAGGGTGGCGACTTGCTGGTACTCGGATTGACTGAATTCCTGGCCGCCGAATCGTTTGGGAATCTTGATTCCGAACGCTCCGAGATCAGCGAGCGCTTTCAGGATCGGTTCCGGCAGTTCCCCCTCACTGTCGACCCGCTCAGGGTCTAGGGGTATGATCGCGGCTTTGAACCGCTCTAGGAAATCCCGGGCAGCTGGACTCGTCTCCGGGATGCCGACATTGCGAAAGAGATCCCACCGCACATCGGCTTGAAACAGTCCCGCCAGGAACCCGGAATAGGAAGCCTTGTCACGGGCGGATTCAGCGACTGCAACAGACCCTTGAAATATCTCGTGTTTGCGCATGACGGTCCTAATGCTTCATACATACAGCATACAGGATTCCCGTCAACGATTTATTCCCACCATTTCTTGCTCTCATGCCGGTTTCCGGACATACGGTCAAGACTGAAACGAAAGGGTCAGATCAATGAAGTCACAAGGTATAGTATAGTTAATATGTGCACCCCAGGTGGCACAGCCTCTCATGCGGAAGCCCGCATGCCCGGCCATGTGAGCCATGTGACCATCGCGGCGGTTTGACGACGACCAGTTGCCCGCCGCAGAAGCAGGATCATGGAGCTCAGCATGCGCAATGTCGTTGTTGTGGACGGGTTTCGCACCCCCCTCTGCAAGGAGGGGACAGACCTGCGCGATATGGATGCGGAGGTGCTTGGCGCCTGGGCCGTGCGTGAAATGATCAGACGGTGTCATGACTGGAATCTTCCTCTAGAGACCATCGATTGTGTGTTGGGGAGCAATGTGGCCACTCCCATGCATGCAGTCAACCCAACCAGGGTCGCCGCCGTCACCGGTGGCCTGCCGGCGACAATCCCAGCCGATACTGTGGCGGGCAAAAATTGCGGATCCGGTATCGCCGCGCTCTATTATG
Organism: Nitrospiraceae bacterium; assembly: GCA_035250505.1. Lineage (GTDB taxonomy): Bacteria > Nitrospirota > Nitrospiria > Nitrospirales > Nitrospiraceae > DASSBQ01. Next base: position 28,824 of record DATFFC010000104.1, read on the forward strand.
GCAGTCTCCGTATCAGGAGCGGGGATGCTTCCACGGTGCTCGTGCTGGGCATGGAGGCGATGAGCCGGATTCCGATCGCCTATCACCACACGGTGGCGAATCTTTTGCTCGAGTACGGCAAGGCAAGGGGGCTCCGACAACGTGCCGTCCGTGCGCTCGCGCTCCTTCCAAAGCTGCTCAACTTGAAAACGTATCCCCCGCGTATCGGGCTTCTGGTTGGTCTGACGGATCCAATGTGTGACCTCATTATGGGGCTGACGGCGGAGAACATTGCAAAAGACCCCTCTTTGGGAATTACCCGCCAGGATCAAGATGCGTTCGCCCTCCGGTCGCATAGAAACGCGGCGCAGGCGTGGAAAAGCGGCTGTTTTATGGATGAGGTCTTTCCCGTGTACGTTCCCGAGAGAAGCGCCTATGTCGAGCGAGACAATGGGATTCGCGAGGATGCTGATCTGGAGGCGTTCCGCGAGCTCAAGCCTGTGTTCGACAGGCGTCATGGCTCTGTGACTGCGGGAAACTCCTCCCAGGTGACGGATGCGGCCGCAGCCATATTGCTCATGGAGGAGACCAAGGCCAAGTCATACGGTTTGCCCATTCTGGGATATGTCGGGGACTATGGTGATTGCGGCTATGAACCTTCCTGTATGGGCCTTGCGCCCGTCGGGGCCATCGCGAGGCTCCTATCCAAGACTCGTCTGACACTCAAAGACTTCGCCTTGTTTGAGATCAACGAAGCGTTTGCGGCCGTCGTATTAGGGATTGTCCGCATCCTAGACTCCCCCTCGCTCATGGAACATAAGTTCGGACGGTATGGCCTATCCGGACGTCTTGGTGAGATTCCCCCGGATGATTTGAATCCCCATGGTGGCGCCATCGCGCTCGGACACCCGGTCGGAGTCTCCGGTCTGCGCTTGGCCATGACGTCTCTTTATGAGCTGAAGCGACGGAATGCCGAGCGGGCTTTGATCAGCGCCTGTGTCGGCGGCGGACAGGGAGTCGCGATGGTACTGGAGAGGAAGTAGTCGTGCAGCAGGACCACACCTTGTCTTCCCGTTCGGAGAGAGAGACCGCTCACTTTAAGACCGCCGTGCTGGATGGCGGCATTCTGCTGGCAGGATTTGACTATTGTGGGAAGACCGTCAATGTCCTCAACGGGGAGAGCCTCGCGGATTGGCAGGCAGTCGTTCGACAGGCCTTGGAGACGGACGCGATCACCGGGGTGGTGCTGATGAGCATGAAGGACGGCACTTTCTGTGCCGGTGCGGATTTGGAACTCATTCATGAGGCCCAGCGACGGCACGCTGTCGGCGAGATTGACCAACTTGTGACGACCGTCCACAAGCTCTTCGACGCGATGGCGCGATCACCGAAGCCCTTTGTGGCAGCGGTAGAGGGAGCCTGCCTCGGCGGAGGCCTCGAGCTGGCGCTGGCCTGTCATGCACGCATTGCCAGCGCCCATCAGAAGACCTGCTTTGCTCTGCCGGAAGTCAGGCTGGGCATTCTTCCGGGGTTCGGGGGCACTCAGCGTCTCCCGCGGCTAATCGGCCTGCCGGCGGCATTGGAGATGATAGCGACAGGGAAAATGGTCTTTCCACGGCAGGCCTTGCGGATGGGCCTTGTCGACGAGATGGTCACCTCCATTCCCTCCCAGGACAGGACCTTGGAGGGAAAACAGCGCGAAGCGCTCGTGCAATCGGCCATTAACAAGGCTCGCTCACTTCGTGCCGGTCATGCCGCTAGAGGGATGCGCGCGGTCAGTCAGAGACTCGCGAACATGCCTGGAATCCGTTCGTTGGTATGTGGATACGCGCGCCGCCGGGTCGTCAAGCGAATTCGTCAGTTCTATCCCGCTCCGCTCCGAGCCATTGACGCAGTTCAGCGTGGATTGCGGGTGAACGTGCTCAGCGGATCGCTTGATGTGGAAAAGCCCCTGCTTCTCGATCTCATCGGCGGCCCGATCTCCGCTCACCTCGTCGACTTGTTCCTGAATGGTGAGGCGCTCAAACGAACTGTTTCCGGTATGCCGATGTCTTCCTTGCGCGTTGGGGTGGTGGGGGCCGGTTTGATGGGTTCACAAATTGCGGGGCAGCTTGTCGAAAAGGGAAGCATGGTGGTGCTGCGAGACGTGTCCCCCGCGATCCTCGCGAAGGCGCTTGGAAGGATCCTCGAAAATCAAATGACCCAGGTGCGGAAACGCGTCATCCTTCCCTCGGAACTGCGGTATCGCATGATGCGGGTTGCTCCGACCCATCACGCAGCGGGGTTGAGGACCGTTCCCCTGGTCATCGAGGCAGCGTCGGAGAAATTGGACGTGAAACGGGCGGTGTTCGCCGAGTTCGAAACGGTCGCCGGTTCCGATGCGATTTTTGCCACCAATACCTCATCGTTTACCCTGGCAGAGATTGCCGCCGGGGCCATGCATCCGGCGCGATGCGTGGGGCTCCACTTCTTCAATCCCGTCGCCAAAATGCAACTGGTTGAGGTGGTCCGGGCACCCTTCACGTCCGAAGCAGCGCTGGCGAAAGCCTGCGGCCTGGCCAAACTGCTCGGCAAGTTTCCGCTCGTCGTCAACGATGGGCCCGGGTTTCTCGTCAATCGCATCTTGTCGCGGTACTTGGCAGAGGCGGTCATTTTGGCAAGCGAGGGGATTTCCATCAGGCGCATCGATGCGGTTGCCAAAAACTTTGGAATGGCGGTGGACAGCGGGCGTGCGATGGGCCCCCTGGAACTCCTGGACCTGGTCGGACTTCAAGTCGCCATGCACGTGCTGACGTCACTCGCGGTATTAGGACCAAGAGTTGAGTCTCGTGATGACCTCCTCCGGCAGATGACTCCCGAAGGGAGACCCCCTCTGACGTTCTGGAAATCAGGACGGGAGAATCCAAAGACTCTCGAAGTACTCACGAGCTATTGTCGGGCGCACCCTGACTCAACAGGGCCCTTGTCCGACGACGTCATTCAAAAGCGACTGGTTCTCCCGATGGTCGACGAAGCGGTGCGCTGCCTCCACGATCGGATCGTGGAACATGCCTGGCAGGTTGATTTCGCGCTGATCCATGGGATTGGATTCCCAGCCTTCCGCGGGGGGCTGCTCACTTGGGCCAAGGAGACCATGACGCCCGCGCAGATTGCACAGGAACTCGATTCGCTTGGATCCAAATATGGGAAACGCTTCGAGCCTTATGCAGGTCTCTCGCATGGAGCCTGGTAGGAGTCAGACCGACTTGGTTGTCGGGGGTTGGCCTCGATCCCGGTCAGGGGGGTGTCCATGACTCCGGTTGCGGTCAACGGATTGATGCATGTCTGAAAAACCTTGGCTCTTACACTACCCTGATGGTGTTCCTCATGAAATGCTTCTTCGTCCTGAGACGCTCCCTGCCATGTTTTCCAGAAGCGTGCAGCGATTCCCTCGCAGTCCCGCCCTCTACTTTTTCGGAAAGACCCTGTCCTACCAGGAGTGTGATTCTCTGATTGAACGGTTTGCTTGTGGCCTTGTTGCGCTGGGAGTTCGCAAGGGTGATCGGGTGGCCCTCTGTCTTCCGAATTCCCCTCAAGCGGTGATCGCGTACTACGGCATTTTGAGGGCCGGCGGCATCGTCGTGGCCTGCAACCCCACCTATACGGAATATGAGCTCTCCCATCAGCTTCGTGATGCAGGGGCTCGATCGATCGTGGTGCTCGACATGCTGTATCAAAAGATCCAGCACCTCGATCTTGCCCTCGTCATTGTGACACGAATCACCGATTTCATGACCACGATCGCGAAGTACATGTACCAGCATCGGAACCACAAGCCACCGATCGTGATTCCATGCAGCGAGACCACGTTGCTCTTCCATGATGTCCTGGACAGCATCACCCCGGTGGATCCGGAGCAACTTCCAATCGTCACGCCGGACGATATCGCGGTCCTCCAATACACGGGCGGGACCACGGGAGTGTCGAAGGGCGCCAAGCTGTCTCACCGCAATCTGACGGCGAATGTTCGGCAACTTGTCAGCTGGTTCTCTCCTGCCGAACGCGTGGAGAGTTTTCTGGCGGCCCTTCCCCTCTTTCACGTGTTCGGGATGACGGTGACACAGAATATCTGCCTGGCCGTCGGCGGATGCATGGTGTTGGTGCCTGACTCTCGGGATATGCCGGTTCTTGTCGCGCTTATTCGGAAGAAACGGCCGACTGTGATCACCATGGTGCCTGCGCTCGTGCGAAAACTCTTGGAACACTGTGATGCAAAGGATCTCGAGGCGGCGAGATTCTGTATTTGCGGCGGGGCTGCACTCTCCTATGACCTCCTCAAAGGCTTCAAAGAACGGACCGGCCAGCTGATTGTGGAGGGCTATGGTCTCTCCGAAGCCTCTCCGGTCACGCACTGCAACATCCCTCGTGGGCTTTCCGTCAAGCGTTCCATCGGATTGCCCATTGCGAATACCGAGGCAAAGCTTATGGATGAGACCGGTCACGAGGTTCCGATGGGAGCGGTCGGTGAGCTCTGGGTGCGCGGGCCGCAGGTCATGCAGGGGTACTGGAACAACCCTGAGGAAACCGCCAAGGTGGTGATGCCCGACGGATGGCTGGCGACCGGCGACATGGCGCGTATGGATGAAGACGGCTTCTTCTACATCGTCGATCGGAAGAAGGACGTGATCCTCTCCGCGTCGGGATTCAATGTCTACCCATCGGAGATCGAACGGGTGCTTCTCCTTCACGCGCAGGTCCGAGACGCCGCCGTCATCGGTGTACGGCGCGGGGAAGGAAGCGAAACTATCAAGGCGTTCGTTGTTCCAACAGAGGAGACCGTGTCTGCGGACGAGATTGTGAAGCATTGCCGGCGATATCTGGCTCCCTACAAGATCCCCAAGAAGATAGAATTCTGCGCCGAACTGCCACGCACGATCTTGGGGAAGACACTCCACCGCGTTTTGCGCAAGGAAGAAGAGGAACGCGCCCAAGCGCAGCGAGCGAAGGATGTTATAGGGTGACGGATAGTCACGGTCTCAAAGAATTCAGGCGCCTCTGCAGGCACGGCAACTCGCGGACGTATCTCGCGATGGCCAAGGCTGCCGAGAGCCCGGGCGATTCAATTCCTACCAGGTCGATGAGCGGGGGATCCTCGCAGTCTGCAGCAATGATGAAGTCACTCTTCCCTCCATTCCCGGTCATGACGCATGCGCGAATGCCGGAATAGGCCCAGCGAAGATCCCGCTCTTCAAGGGCCGGCAGGAACTTCTGCAAGGCTTCGACGAACAGGCCGGGCGGCGTCTTACGCGAGGTGTAGTCCGTTTTGTCTTCAACGCGTACGGCGTTCGGCCCCACGAACAGCCGGCCGTTAGGGCGCGGACTGAAGTGGATGCCCTTGCCTGCGGCATGAGAGGGCAAGGCGGGATACACAAGGCGCTCGGTCAGGTTCTTCGTGTTTGCACTCACAACCTCGTAGTACTCTCCACGAAGTGGGCGGATGGTATAATTTCTTGCATGCGTCGCGAGCGCGGCGATCTCGTCGGCGTGGAGCCCGGCGGCATTGATCAAGCAGGCGACGCGGATCCTCTGCCGGTCTGTGGTCAGGATGTAATCGACGGCATCGGCCTCAATGCCGACCACCTTGTTGTTGAAAGCAAACTCGACGCCGTTCGCTTCTGCATCGGTTCTCAGGGAATGCACAAAGGCATGAGCATCAATGACTGAGACGCCGGGAATGACAATGCCGCAGCAGGCGCGAAGATTCGGTTCCCAGACACGCAGCGCCGAGGACGTCATGACTGTCACACGGGTCTTCGTTCTCCAGGCGTTGAACCACAGTCGCCGCAGCGTCGATAGCTCGCGCCAAAGGCCCCGACGGATATCGTCCCATGAAATGGCGATGACCATCCCTGTTCGGAGCAGGGGGATGCCGTGTTGTGACGCATATGAGACCGCAAGCGCACTGCCCTCCCGGGCCAGCCGTTCCTTCAGCGAAAATGGTTGCTCATGTATGCCGCTGTGGAGCACGCCGCTGTTGCGCCCGCTGCTCTCTTCTCCCACTTCTTCGTTTTTTTCCAGCACGATGATGCGAAGGGGCGTGGTCCGGTACCGGTGCGCAAGCTCCCTGGCAATGGCACACCCTACCACTCCTGCGCCGACGATGCCGACATCATACGAGTTCATCTGGGCGAATCTCGGGAATTCCAGAATGGGTCGAGCACAAATCAAGAACCGTGCGAATACCGATCCAGAGGCGTTTCATGTCCGACCTTGAGCGAGACAAGTACGGGAACGTCCTCTTTGTGTTTTGCGGCGGCGGCTGTAAAGCCATTATCCAGGCAGTAGCAGCGGCGGAACTGGTACGCGCCGGCTTCACTCCGACCCATATCGTGAGCTCCTCCGCCGGTACCTGCAACGCGCTTGGGTTTGTCGAGAACCCCGGCCTTGTCGGTGCCGAGAAAACCCTGCGTATCTGGGAAGAATATATCACCTCGCCCGAAGCGATCTATGAAATCCATCCGTTCCTCCGGAGCAAATTGGCGCGCCTGTTGGAGGTTGTCCCGCAGGTGACCCAAGGCTGGGGGCCGAGCGGGTCTGTCGTCCATGACCTCAGGAGGGCCCTCGCGTTTCTGCCCCTGGTCATGTCCCTGTGCGCCCGCATGCCCTTGCGTATGGCGGGCCGCACGGTGAGCTTTGCGTTTCGCCTCATGGACACGTTCGCGTCGCCGCATAAGTCCTTCAAGAGGCTTGTGCAGGCGCCTGAGACCCAGGAACTGTTCGACGAGGTGAACAAATACGTTGAGTTCGATCGGCTAAAAGCCTTCCTTGATCCGCTTCCCCTTCTGGCGAGACTTGCCGAGCAGATTGATCTGCAGAAGGTGCTCGCAAGCTCCATTGTCTGGAAGATCGTGACAGAGCGCTATGAAGACGGAGCGACGGTAGTCTTCTCGAACAGGGATCAGGGACTTGCGGAGGACGCGAGTGACGACGCACGAAGCCTGAAGGCAAAACACGACCGCTTCTTTAAAAGCATGCGCGCCTCCATGGCCCTCTACCCGTTGTTTGAGATGGTTGAAATTGACGGCTATCGATACGTTGATGCCGATCTGGCGGATCCCCTCCCTGTCGAGGTTGCCTTTAGTGCCGGATGCGACACGGTGTTCATTCTGCTGAATGTCCCGAAGCAGATCGTGCGTGTTGAGCCACACCCTCTGCGCGACCTGTTCGAACTGAATGCGTTTATGCGCGTCAACGAGCGGTACATTCACCAGCGCATAAGGGAGGCGCAGGCCAAGGCCAAGGAGCTGGGTATCAATCTATTTGTCATCCGTCCGGATGATATCCCGCCCGGACTGGGGTTGTTGGAAATTGACAGCAAGGTCATTGAACTAGTCAAGAACCGTGAACAAAGGCGTATGCGGGAGTACGTTGCCAACATCGAGGCGCATAATCTGCGATTTATCCCACCAATCCCTTGACCCTTCCGTGCAGGTAGAAAAGCAGACAGTTATGTATCGAAGTTGATCCCTCCACCGGGTGGAGATGAATTGCGGGATCGACTTATGGCAGACTACCCTAGAAGCGCGGCCGGCCGGCTTGGCGTTCGAACGTAAGGAGTGAATGTGCGGCATCATGTGATGCGCCTCGCGATTGCAGTGGTTTTTATACTCACTTCCGGCATTCCTACCCGTGTTGCTTCTCCTGCGCGGGGGGCGACTCCTGATCCCGCCGCGTTTTCAGACTTGCGGCAAATCAAGAAATTTGTCTCGGTCGAAGTCCAGACTCAGGGGACTGCGGAGAAGGTCGGGCTCAACGGTGGAGACCTGACGGATTTGACGCGCTCCGCCTTCCTCAACAAGATTCCGGGAATTCCGCTCGAGGGTTCCCGCGGACCCTCTGCAGACGGGACCGAACGGCTCAACCAATTGGGCTTTTTTACCTGCGAAGTGTGGACGGTGGGAGAAGAGTATATTGTCGCCTATCATGTCGATTGTAACGCCGGCTCCTACATCACTTTGAACACGCCGGGTAGTCTGTGGAACCGGGCCTTGCTGGGCTATGGGCCGAAGGATGAAGTCTCGGAAGCAGTCCGGAAGGGCCTGCGCACGATTATTGAGCAGTTTGCAATGTCCTTCGCGAAGGTACGGGCGGAAGGCGGCGGCCGGTAGGATGACGTACCCGATGACCTTCCCATGGTAAGGTGACCGACCTATGCCGTCCTTCGTGCTCGAAGCTCCATTCAAACCCTGCGGCGACCAACAACAGGCGATCGACAAGCTGGCGGCGGGGGTGCTTGCCGGCAACAAGCATCAGGTCTTGCTTGGCGTGACCGGCTCGGGCAAGACCTTCACGATGGCCAATCTGGTCGAGCGGGTGCAGAAGCCGACCCTGGTGCTGGTCCATAACAAGACGTTGGCCGGCCAGCTCTATCACGAATTCAAACAGTTCTTTCCGCGCAATGCGGTTGAGTACTTCATCAGCTATTACGATTACTACCAGCCCGAAGCCTACATCCCGCAGAGCGATACCTACATTGCAAAGGATGCGTCAATCAACGACGCGATCGACCAGATGCGCCATGCCGCCACCACCTCATTGCTCCAGCGCAACGACGTACTGATCGTCTCCTCGGTGTCCTGCATCTATGGCCTGGGATCGCCGGAGGTCTACCATGACATGTTGGTGTATCTGGAAGAAGGGATGGAGATCCGGCGCGAGAAGATCCTGGCGAAGCTCGTCGATATTCAGTACGCGCGTAACGACGTGGATTTTCATCGCGGTACGTTCCGCGCCAGGGGCGATGTGATCGAGATTTTCCCCGCCTCGTCTGATGCGAAATCGGTTCGCATCGAACTCTTCGGGGATATCGTCGATGCCATCCATGAGATTGACCCCCTCACCGGCAAACCGCTCGGCAAGTTGCCCAAGATCGCCGTCTATCCGAATACGCACTACCTCATAGCGCCGGACCGGTACGAACGGGCCATTACGGGTATCGAGGAGGAGCTGGAGGAACGGGTGCTGGCGTTCAAGAAGGCCGGACGGCTGTTGGAGGCCCAACGGATCGGGCAGCGGACGAAATTCGACCTGGAGATGATCCGTGCCATGGGTTACTGCCACGGGATCGAGAACTATTCCCGTCACTTGAGCGGACGGGCGCCGGGGGAACCGCCCCCTACGTTGCTGGATTACTTCCCCAAGGACTTTCTCCTCATCGTGGATGAATCGCATGCCACCGTGCCGCAGGTGGGCGGCATGTATGAAGGCGACTATTCGAGAAAGAAAACGCTCGTCGAGTATGGGTTTCGCTTGCCGTCGGCGGTGGATAATCGGCCGTTGAAGTTTGCGGAGTTCGAGCGGGCCTTGAACCAGGTAGTCTATGTCTCCGCGACACCGGGCTCGTACGAGCTCAATCATGCCGGCGGCGTGGTCGTCGAGCAGATCATTCGGCCCACGGGCTTGACGGATCCGGTGGTTGAAGTACGTCCGGCCAAGGGGCAGGTCGACAATCTGCTGGGAGAAGTGCGGCAGGAAATCGGCAAGGGACACCGCATCTTAGTCACGACGCTCACCAAACGCATGGCGGAAGATTTGACCGAGTATTATCACGATCTCGGCATCAAGGTGCGCTATCTCCATTCGGATATCAAGACCTTGGAACGCGCGGAGATCATCCGCGATCTTCGCCGAGGCGTCTTTGATGTGCTCGTCGGCATCAACCTCTTACGGGAAGGCTTGGATATTCCCGAGGTGAGTCTCGTGGCAATCTTGGATGCCGACAAGGAAGGCTATCTGCGATCGCACCGATCGCTGATTCAGACGGCCGGGCGTGCGGCACGCAATGTTGCAGGACGGGTGATTTTTTACGGAGATGCCGTCACCGACTCCATGCGGTTGGCCATGGAGGAAACTGCGCGCCGCCGCGGGATTCAAGAGGCTTATAACCGGGAACATGGGATCACGCCGGCCACGATCAAGAAAGGCATTCCCGTACTGGAATATGCCACGGCCGAGCTCGACTATGTGCAACTTGAACTGGCGGCCGATCCACGAGCGGCATACAAGGAAGAGGACAATGCCGATCATCTGATCCGGCAATTGGAAACTGAAATGAAGGCCGCAGCGAAAAGCCTGGAATTTGAACGGGCGGCCGAGCTGCGGAACCGCATTCGCGCATTGCGGATGAGAGAACTGGAAGTGAAGCCATAGTCGGGAGAAAACTCAAATCCCAGATCCCAAATTCCAGATTGAGAAGGTCAACCCACCGGGGGCTTCGCCGTTGGGGCTACATCTGCTTGTAGAGGTAGGCGCCGAGAAACATCCCGAGGATGCTCAGCAGATTCACCTTGATGCTGAAACCGAACGTGACCTTGAGCAGGACTAAATCGATGGTCAGAGGCGGGTTGATGCCGGGAGAGAAATAACTTGAAAAGATATTCTGAATGGCGCCGGTGGGCGCCATGACATGTAGAATCTCGCCAAAAATTCCGCCGAGCATTCCCCCGATCAGGATAAATACGAGGAGAACTCCTATCGACTTCCTCATCCCGCCCTTCTCTTACTTCTCCCTGCGTAGTTGTCCCATATCGACGGAGGCACCTTAGCGAAAGCCCTTCGGGATGTCAACAATATGCCGGCCAATGCGATTCCCCGCCGGCTGCTTGCAGCGGACCGTGCAATCGGTCTCGGCTACTCGGTTCATCGCCTTGACTTCCCCTAAGCGGTGAATTAGACTCCGCGATACTCTTTTTTCAGATTTTTCGAGGCGATCGGAGATCTGGCCGAGGAATCTCTTGATTGCCTTTTTGTTTGAGCCTGCCATGCTTGACGCATTGAGTGAAAAATTCGAACGAATCCTGAAACGTCTTCGAGGCCACGGCGTTCTTTCTGAAGAGAACATCACCGAGGCCCTGAAAGAAGTGCGATTGGCGCTTCTCGAAGCCGACGTCAACTTCAAGGTCGTCAAGAACTTCCTCGACCGGGTCCGCGAAAAAGCCGTCGGACAGGAGGTGCTGCAGAGCCTGACGCCAGGCCATCAGGTCGTCAAGATCGTCTGGGACGAGTTGCGCGAGATGATGGGAGGCGAACGGGCCGGCATCAGTCTGGCCTCTCGGCCGCCGACCATTGTCATGATGGTCGGGCTGCAGGGAGCGGGAAAGACGACGACCTGCGGCAAGCTGGCTCGCGTATTCAAGGGGCAGGGTAAGCGCGTGCTCATGGTCGCGGCTGATCCCAGGAGGCCGGCCGCAGGCGAGCAGTTGTCGAGCTTGGGGCGTGATCTGGCGATCGATGTATATCGCGCGGATCAGGCCGATGCCTCGCAAGCCGATGTGGTGCGTATTTGCCGGCGCGGAGTCGAGCGCGGACAAGACCAAGGCTATGACCTGGTGATCCTGGACACGGGCGGCCGGCTGCATATTGATGAGGATCTGATGGCGGAGTTGGCCGCCGTCAAGAGCGCAGTGACGCCGCATGAAGTGCTGCTCGTCGCGGATGCAATGACCGGCCAGGATGCCGTCAATATGGCGACTCAATTCGACCAGCGGGTCGGCCTGACGGGCGTCGTTCTCACCAAGGTGGAGGGAGATGCGCGGGGAGGCGCGGTCCTGTCGATCCGTGCGGTGACGGGCAAGCCGATCAAATACTTGGGGATGGGCGAAAAGCTCGATGCGCTCGAACTGTTTCATCCGGACCGCATGGCGTCGCGAATTCTCGGCATGGGCGACGTCCTGTCGCTCATCGAGAAGGCCCAGGAGACGTTTACTCGCGAGCAAGCCGAAGCGGCGCAAAAGAAACTGACGAGCAATACATTTACCCTCGAAGATTTTCGGGAGCAATTGGGCCAAGTCAATCGGCTCGGCTCGTTCGAGCAGATCCTGAACATGTTGCCGGGCGCACAGCGCCTCAAGGACATGACGGGGGGCGGCCTGCCGGAGAAGGAAATCAAGCGGGTCGCCGCCATGATCGATTCCATGACGCCGCGCGAGCGCCGGGACCATACGGTAATCAACGGCAGCCGCAAGAAGCGCATCGCCAAGGGAAGCGGGACCAGCGTGACCGAGGTGAATCGCCTCATCAAGCAGTTCCTGTCCGCCAGAAAAATCGCGAGGGCCATGACGGGAGCCGGCGGGCGGCGGCAGCTAGCCCAGATGTTGCGAGGGATGTGAGCATCGGAGCCGGCACGGGATTTCTTTGCGAATCTCGGAGCACTTTCTGCCGGAAGTACTTTGGGAATCGGCCGGTCAATTTTTTCTAGGATCCAATCAAGGAGGATACAGTGGCAGTTCATTTGCGATTGACGCGCACGGGCCGGCACAAGCGGCCGATGTATCGAGTGGTGGCGGCTGACTCTCGGATGCCGCGCGACGGCCGATTTCTCGAGATCCTGGGCATCTTCGATCCGCTGAAGAATCCGGCGGTTCCCGACCTGAAGCAGGAGCGGGTGTTGACCTGGTTGCGGCATGGAGCCCAGCCGACGACGACCGTTCGCACCTTGCTCAAGCGATCGGGAATTTGGAAGCAATTCGAGAGCGAGAAAGCCTCCAAGAGCGACAAGTAGCACAAGCAAGTGGCTCAAGAATGGAACGGCGTGCTGTGACTGCGGCCGATCAGCTATCCGGTCCGGCGGGCCATCGATCCGATCCGATAGTGGAGCAGGCGGATTTGGTGACCATCGGTAAGATTGAGCGGACGTTCGGCGTGCGGGGGGAAGTCAAAGTTCAGTCGCTGAGCGACGTGCCCAATCGGTTGCAACAGGTGCGGGAAGTCACGCTGATTTCACCGAGCGGGATGGTCCTGACTACCAATGTGACGCAGGCCCGGCCCGGCGGCCGATCCTATATCATGCGGTTCGAAGCCTTTTCGACACCGGAAGAAGCCGCGCAGTTCCGTGGCGGGGTGCTCCAGATCCCGCGCGCGGCGTCTCCTCGTCTGGGGGAGGACGAATATTACGAGTACGAGCTTATCGGAATGGCGGTGCGGGATGAGGAGGGACAGGATCTGGGGACGCTCGAGGAGATCTGGCATCTGCCCGGGAATCCCGTGTTTGCCGTCCGGCATGCCGGCCGGGAACATTTGATCCCGGCGACCAAAAGGGCGGTAGTATCGGTGGATCGAATCGGAGGGCTCATGACGGTGCGGGCCGGCGAAGGCGTGGTGGAAGAATCATGATGCGTTGTGTCGTGCTCACGCTGTTTCCCGAGATGGTGCGCGCCGTGCTGGGGCAGAGCATGTTGAAGCGCGCCCAGGAGAAGGGGCTGCTTGATGTGCATCTGGAGAATCTTCGAGACTACGCCGCCGATCGCCACAAGACCGCCGACGACGTGCCCTACGGCGGCGGCGCCGGAATGGTGATGAAGGCGGAGCCGATTCTGCAAGCGGTTGACGCGGTCATGACTTCCGAGCCGGTATTGGAATCGTCGCCGCGGATCATCCTTCCCTCGCCGCAGGGCCGGCCGTTCACTCACGACTATGCCGCCCATCTGTCGAAGGAAACCCGGCCGATCGTCTTTCTGTGCGGCCATTATGAAGGTATCGACGCGCGGGTGACGCAGTTGCTGGCGGTCGAGGAGATTTCCTTGGGAGATTATGTGTTGACGGGCGGGGAACTGGCCGCCATGGTGATGATCGACGCCGCCGTGCGATTGGTTCCCGGTGTCCTGGGCGATCCGACCTCTGCTTCGGAAGAGTCCTTTGCGGACGCTCTCTTGGAATATCCCCAGTACACCAGGCCGGTGGACGTGCGCGGCGCGAGGGTACCGGAGGTGTTGCTGTCCGGCAACCACGAAGCGATTCGCGTGTGGCGCCGGAAGGAATCCTTGCGCAATACGTATCGGAAGCGGCCCGATCTGCTTCGGGACCGCCCCTTGAGCGAGGAAGACCAACGACTGTTGAACGAAGTAATCCAAGAGTGCATGACGGTCCTAGCAGAGCCGGATGCAGGAGGAGGGTGAGAGCATGAATCGGTTAGAACGGATCCAACGGTCCTTGACGAAGAAGACGGTGCCCACGTTCGAGATCGGGGATACCGTTCGCGTGCATGTCAAGGTGGTGGAAGGAGAGAAGGAACGTATCCAGGTCTATGAAGGCACCGTGATTGCGCGGAAAGGCACGTTGAATGCCGAAACATTCACGGTGCGCAAGGTGTCATACGGCGTCGGCGTGGAACGGATTTTCCCGATTCACTCCCCCAGTGTCGCGAAGGTCGCCGTGGTCCGCCAAGGGAAAGTCCGCCGAGCCAAGCTGTACTATCTCCGCTCCAAGAAGGGAAAGTTTGCCAAGGTCGAAGACCGGGAATTTTCCCCCGAAACCCGGTCGCAGGCGAGCGCGCCGAGCGCCGACGATTCCGCGGCTGTGAATCCCGCCGTGGCGGAACCTGTATCAGCCAAGTAACCGGGCGTCGTATCTGACTGACACCGTAACGAGGGCCCTCGTTGGTCGTCGCTCAGGAGCCAAGCAGAGTGGGACCCACCGATCTGTTCGAGGTGGAAGCCCGGCGTCGGGGGTACCGGTACGTTGCCGGTCTCGACGAGGCAGGTCGTGGGCCCCTCGCCGGTCCGGTCGTCGCCGCGGCCGTAATTCTTCCCCGCTGTTGTCGCCTTCCGGGACTCAACGATTCCAAACAACTGTCCGAGGCGGAACGTAACCGGCTCTATGCGCTGATCAGAATCAAGGCCTGCATGATCGGAATCGGCGCGGCGAGCGAGCAGGAAATCGACGGCATCAATATCCTGGAAGCCACCCGCTTGGCCATGCAACGCGCCATTGCGGCGATGTCGCTTGTCCCGGATTTTCTTCTGCTGGACGCCCTGACGATTCCCTTCGTGCCGATTCCCCAGCGCGCGATCATCACGGGCGACTGTCTCTCCCAATCCATTGCCGCGGCGTCGGTCATCGCCAAGGTGACCAGAGACCGCATGATGGCCGATTATCATCGCGAATACCCGGAGTACAATTTTCTCTCGCATAAGGGCTATTGCACGCCCGAACACCTCCGGCTGTTGAAGCGATATGGACCCTGCGCCATTCATCGCCGGACCTTTTGGCCGGTGCTGGTCAGGCTGACGCGCCGCATACCCTTCCCGGCGCAACGTATCGTAGGACGGACTCGTCGCTCTTGTTCGGACACCGATGCCTGATACCCGTAAGCAGTTCGGCCGGGACGGAGAATCGCTCGCGGAACGATTTCTCCAAAGCCGCGGCTATCGCATCGTTGCACGGAACGTGCGGTCCTCGTCCGGCGAATTGGATCTGATCGCGGAAGACGGCGGTGTACTGGTCTTTGTCGAGGTCAAAGCGCGGCAGACGCATGCGTTTGGGGGAGCTCTATACGCCGTGGACCGGAAGAAACAGACGCGCATCGTCAAACAGGCTGCGCAGTATCTGGCCCGCCACGGGATCCGCAGCCGCTCTTGCCGGTTCGACGTCGTCCTGTTGAAGCCAAGCACGGGGCCGGCTCCCGTTATTGAGCTCATCCAAAACGCCTTCGAGGTTCCGGATGGGCATCTATTCGGATAGACTTTGGACTGGTATGCGGCCGATCGGATAGCGTCGTATGATTCAATTGTTCCACGTCACGAAATATTATGATCGGCGTCTGGCTCTTTCAGATGTTACCTTGGAGATCGACAAGGGCGAGTTTATTCTCCTGATGGGAGCAAGTGGAGCCGGCAAATCGACGCTCCTGAAATTATTGATCGGAGCCGAGCACCCCGACGAAGGGCAAATTTTTGTCCAGGGTCGCAACGTGTCGAAGTTATCCCAGTCGGAGATTCCCACCTTGAGGCGAAAAGTCGGCATCGTGTTCCAGGATTTTCGCCTGCTGCCGCGGAAAAGCGTCTTCGACAACGTCGCGCTTCCGTTGTTGGTCCAAGGGCTGTCGGACGGTGAAATCCGGCGAAAAGTGAGTGAAGCGCTGAAGGCGGTCGGTCTGGACCATCGCCGCGATCAATTGCCGCCGGCGCTGTCCACCGGTGAGCAGCAACGGGTGTGTATCGCTCGGGCGATCGTCAACGGACCGGTTGTCTTATTGGCTGATGAGCCCACCGGAAACTTGGATCCGGATCTGACCAGAGAGATCATCGAGCTGTTCAAGCTCATCAACGCCCGGGGAACCACCGTTATGGTCGCGACGCACGATCCCCAAGTCATGGCGCAAGTCAATCGCCGGGTCATCGCTCTCTCGGATGGAAGGCTCCTGCAGAGATCCGAAGCCATGCTATGAGGCGATTATCGTACCTGTTGCGGGAAGCGCTCGCCAACGTACTGACGAACCGGACGACTACGCTCGTCGCGGTCGCCACGACCGCGTTCACGTTTGCCTGTGTGGGAGTCTTTCTGCTGCTCTATGTCAATCTGAAGGCGATGGCCGCTTCATTGCAGCGTGACATCCAGATTCTGGTGTATCTCGATGAAGGCCTCGGCCCTGGGGCGACCGCGTTGCTGGAACAGCAACTGAAATCGGATCGAGCCGTCGCCTCGGTGTCCTATATCTCGAAAGACGAGGCGCTGGCCGAGTTTCAAAAGCAATTTCCCTCGGATTCTCATCTCCTGGAAGGGCTGGGACAGAATCCTTTGCCAGCCTCGTATGTCGTGACCCTCTCCCCGGCATTCCGCACGTCGGACGGTATCAAGCGCTGGGCTGAGCGGACCAGGACGATTGCCGGCGTGAATCAGGTGGAGTACAGTCAGGATTGGATCGACGCGTTGGGCAATTTGGTCCGATACATCGAAGTCGCCGCCATGATCGTAGGCGTCATCTTGTCGGCCGCCTGTGTGACCATCATCGCGAATACGATCCGGTTGGCGCTCTACGCGCGACGGGAGGAGATTGAGATTCTCGGCATGATCGGGGCGACCAAAGCCTTTATCCGTATCCCGTACGTCCTGGAGGGGTCGACTCTGGGGTTGGTGGGCAGTGCCTTGTCGCTGGTGATTCTGAAGGCCGGTTTTGAAGTCTTTCGGCACGAGATTCGTTCCACCAGCCGGTTTCTAGGAGTGGACTCGTTCCTCCTGTTTCTTTCGCTTCCCATGTGCCTGTCGCTTGTCGGCGTCGGCCTGCTCCTGGGGTTCGTCGGAAGCTATCTTTCGCTCTTGCGATTTGCCGAGAACCGAAGATGACGGGAATGTCGATGGTGGCGGTGATCGGTGTGCTCCTGGGACTGGTTTGTACGGTCTCGCCCGGGTATGCCGAGCGCAAGGAGTCTTACCGCGACAAGATCGAGCGGGAGCGCAAGAACCTCGAAAAGTTGCGGGGCAGCATCGAAGAGAAAAAGAAACAGGCCGGCGAAGTCGAAAAGAAGCGCGAATCGGTGTTACAGGGCATTCAGTCCCTTGACGAACGGTTGGTTCGCTACCGGCAGGACCACCAGGAGACAAAGAGGAAACTCAAGCAGAAAGACCATGAAATCGAACAGATGAACAGCCAGCTGGACGCCCTGGAAGACAGTATCGCCGCCCGCCGGGACGCCATCGCCGCCCGCCTGCGCGTACAGTACGTGGAGGGTCGTTTCGGCCATCTCAAAACGCTGTTGGCATCCGCCTCCTATGGGGATTTTCAACGCCGATTTCGGTATCTTTCCTCCGTCTCCCAGCGTGAATTCGACATTATGGATACCTACCGAAAGGATGCCAGGCGTATCGCCGAGGTGGAGCGGGACCGGGAAGAGGCGCGCCGGCGGATTTTGGCCTACAAGGTGAAGACGGAGCGGAAGCTGGCCCAGATTCAAGATCTTAAGAAAGAGAAACGGGTCTATCTTGCAAGGATCACCCAGGAAAAGGAATCATTTGAGCGAGCGGTCGAGGAATTGCTACGCTCCGCGTCTCGGGTGGACGGCCTTTTGCGGGAGCTTGAAGCACGGCGGCGAGCGGCAACCCAGCGTGTCCCGGGCTCGGCCGGAGGGTTACGGGCTTTAAAGGGCTCGCTACTGTGGCCGGCGGACGGCCAGGTTATCTCGCATTTCGGCCGCCAAAAACATCCGACTTTCAATACCTATATTCAACGAAAGGGTATTGAGATTCGGGCGGCGGAGGGGAGTATCATACGGGCGGTGCTGCCCGGCACGGTCGTATATGCGGACTGGCTGAAAGGCTATGGACTCGTTATAATTGCGGATCATGCGAACGGAATCTTCTCACTCTATGCCCATGCCTCAAAGCTCCTCACGGAGGTCGGCGCGCGGATAGAGGCAGGTCAGACCATCGGCGAAACCGGTGATACCGGGATGACGGGAGATAACACACTCTATTTCGAGTTGCGGGAAGGGGCCGAACCGGTGGACCCTCTTCTGTGGCTCTCAAAACGTTAGGCTCGCGAAGGAAGGAAGCAAGCCATGGAACAGCAGTATCGCCGGCGGTGGTTATATCTGGCCCTCATGGTCGCCCTCGCACTGGGGATCGGTATTCTCATTGAGAAAGGATGGGAGCGGACCGGCCACGCGTCCGAGACCTACGAGGAGCTGAAGACGTTCTCCGAAGTGCTCACGCAGGTGCAGAAGCACTATGTCGACGACACCAAAGTCAAAGATCTGGTGCAGGGCGCGATGCGCAGGATGCTGTCCACACTAGATCCGCACTCCGCCTATATGACGGCGGACATGTACAAGGAAATGCAGGTCGAGACCAAAGGCGAATTCGGCGGGGTCGGTATCCAAATCGGCGTCAAGGAGAACCGATTGGCCGTGATTGCTCCCATCGAAGGTACGCCGGCGTACCGAGCGGGGATCAAGGCCGGGGATTTCATCACGAAAGTCAACGATGAACCGACCAAAGATCTCACGTTGATGGATGCCGTACAAAAAATGCGCGGCCCGAAGGGCACCAAAGTACATTTGACGATTCAGCGGGACGGTGCAACGGATCCCATGGTGTTTTCCCTGGTGCGGGACACCATTAAGATCGAGAGCGTGAAATCGAGAGTCATCGACAACACCATCGGCTACGTGAGGTTGACGCAATTCCAGGAGGCGACCGGCCGGGACCTGAGCCGGGCGCTCAAACAACTCCGCGAACAGAAGGTCCAGGGCACGGTGCTGGACTTGCGCAATAACCCCGGCGGCCTGCTGACCGCCGCCGTCGATGTGTCGGAACAGTTCGTTGGAAATGGAAAGCTCATCGTCTATACCAAGGGCCGGGAAGGCAAAAAAGACGAGTGGTTTTCCAAGACGAAGGAAACACTGGAAGACTATCCGATGATCATTCTTGTGAATGAGGGCTCAGCCAGCGCATCGGAGATTGTGGCGGGCGCTCTCCAAGATTGGGGCCGCGCGGTGATCGTGGGGACGACGACGTTTGGGAAGGGGTCGGTACAAACCATTCTGCCGCTCGGCGACGGGTCAGGTCTGCGGCTCACCACCGCCAAGTACTATACGCCGAAGGGCCGGTCGATTCAGTCCACGGGGATTACCCCCGATATCGTCGTGAAACTGCAGAATCAAACCGTGGCCAAAGTCGGCGAAAAAGACACGAAGGACAAGGAGGTCGAGGCGAAGGCTGGGAAGCCGTCTTCTCCCAAAGAAAGCCAACCGGCTCAAAAACCAACCGAGGATCCGACTCACCGGAACGGTGCCCCGCCGGCGCCGCTGCCGATCGACTCGGGTGGCGAATTCTCCTTGGAAGATGATGTCCAGCTGCAGAAAGCGGTCGAGTTGCTGAAGAGTTGGAAGATCTTTAAGTCTCTGGGGCCGGCGTAGCGCCGGCCTGTTCCCGGCGGGCCGCCAATGCCTCGAGAAGGGCGTCTTCGGTTCCCGTGAATCCGGGCATTGTGCGCAAGAGATGAGACCGAACGAGCTGGTCCAGGTCGTTCAGCGTGCGAATGCCGAGCCGATGATAGAGGTAGCTGACGACCGATTCCGACATGCCGGGAAGGGAGGTCCAGTTCGAGACCTCCTCCGGCAGGGGCGCCCTTAGTTCTTCATACGAGCGGATCGTACCAGTCTGCACGAATTCCATGATCTTTCCCGCCAAATCCCGCCCCACCCCGGGAATTTGTTCAAGATCCTCCCGCCTCGCCAGTTCCGCGATATCTCGGTCCAATGAGCTGATGGCTTCCGCGGCCTTGCGATAAGCCCGGACCCGATACGGATTGGCCCGCCGCGAAGCCAAGAGATTGGCCATGGCTAGAAAGAGATCCGACAATCGGCGGTTGCGTTCCGGCATCGAGGTTCGGAGCCTGCCCCTGTGTATTGTGCGGTCTGCGACTGGTCGGCGGCAAGGCCTCCGCTGCGGCTCCTGTTCGGTTGATGCACCGTTTATCGACGGTCCCGTCCATCGGTTGACAATGTCTTTCCGCCTCCCCTAGGATGATTTGTATGGGATCGGCGGCGGTCACCATTCAAGTCAATGGCGAAGCGCGCGGAGTGAGCGGCGGGATGACTGTGGCGGGGTTGCTGCGTGAGTTGGATATCCAGCCGGATCGAGTCGCAGTTGAATTGAACCTTGAGATCGTGGATCGGCAGACATTTGAAACGCGACGCCTGCAGGAAGGTGACCGACTCGAGATTTTGAGTTTTATCGGCGGAGGGACCGACTAGCCGGGGAACCCGTTATGGAGACCGATATGCAAGATCGACTTCGGATAGGCGGATATGAGTTCAAATCGCGTCTCTGGGTCGGGACCGGCAAGTACAAAGACTTTATCGAGACGCAAAAGGCCATCGAAGCCTCGGGCGCCGATGTCGTGACGGTCGCTGTGCGCCGGGTCAATATCACCGACCGGTCGAAAGAGAATCTGCTGGACTACATCGATCCCAAGAAGTACACGATTCTGCCCAACACGGCCGGCTGCTATACGGTTGAAGATGCCGTTCGTTACGCGCGGTTGGGTCGCGCCGCCGGCGTCTCGGATCTGGTCAAGCTCGAGGTCATCGGGGATGAAAAGACGTTGTTTCCGGATACGGTCGGATTACTCGAAGCCGCCAAGATTCTCGTGAAAGAAGGATTCGTGGTGTTGCCCTACACCAATGACGATCCGATCGTGGCGAAGAAATTGGTCGATATCGGCTGTCCTGCAGTCATGCCGCTGGCCGCTCCGATCGGGTCAGGCCTTGGAATCCGCAACCCCTATAATCTGAAGATCCTCATGGAATCGGTCAGCGTTCCCGTGATCGTGGATGCCGGTGTGGGGACCGCGTCGGACGCGGCGTTGGCGATGGAGTATGGCGCGGATGCCGTCCTGATGAATACGGCGATCGCCGGCGCGCAGTCTCCGATTGCGATGGCCGAGGCGATGAAGTATGCCGTCTGGGCGGGACGGTTGGCCTACAAGGCCGGTCGCATCCCGCGTAAGCTCTATGCGACCGCCAGCAGTCCGATCGAGGGAATGCTCTAGCCCGGTGAGGCGTGAGGCGTCAAACGTGAGGCGATAGTCTTCCGTATCGTGAACGCCGGTCCGTGCGCCCGTCTCCGCCTTACGCCTTCTTGTCCCTTACCGAATGAAATCCGCAGTTGATTTTCGTCTGTACCTGGTGACCGATCGCCGCCAGGTTGCACACGGAACACTCCTTTCGGCGTTGGCTCAATTTATTGCTTCGGGCGGGCGCGCCATCCAGCTTCGCGAGCGGGATCTCAACACTCGTGAACAACTGGAATTGATTCGGGCCATCGAGGGACTGGGTCAAGCAACCGGAACGAAACTGTTGATCAATGATCGGGCGGATCTGACGGCGGTCGGCAAAGCGGTCGGCGTGCATTTGCGGGAGACGAGTTTACCTGTGCCGGCGGCGCGCCGGATTGTGGGCAGTGACCGACTGATCGGAGTCTCGGTCCATTCCGAGGACGGTGTCGCACAGGCGGAGGCGCAAGGGGCGGACTTCGCCGTCCTGGGTCCGATCTACGCGACGCCGTCGAAGCGCGAATATGGCCCGCCGCTCGGGCTTCACGTCCTTGAGCGTGCGTGCCGCCGAGTGCGTATGCCGGTGTTTGCGATCGGAGGCATCACCGCCTCGCGTGCAACCGAAGTGCGGGGTGCCGGCGCGTTCGGTCTCGCGGTGATTTCGTATATCCTCGGCGCGCCCGACGTAGCGGCGGCAACGCGAGAACTATTGAGCGCCGTTGATCCGCCTGATGGACGATCACGATGATGTTTCATTCGTCATCAGACAAATGAGAAGCGTCGTCACGGATCCTGTCCAGTTGACCGCCCTATAGGCGGATGATAGAATCCCGATAACTTGGACTGCGTGAACTGGCAAGGCTTTCGAACGATTCGACGAGCGATGCGATGGCCGAATCCAAAAAGAGTCCAGGCCGACTCCGGTCATTACGAGATTCCGTCAGAAGAATCACCAAGAAATTGTCCGACGGA
>DATFFC010000105.1:0-12738 GCA_035250505.1 Nitrospiraceae bacterium
TCCCCTACGAGACGGCGCACGAGGCTGAGTTCCTCGGACGACAGATGTTCGCGTTTCCGGCGAATCAACGTGCTGCGCGACGGCCTGTACGCGATGTCCCGCACCAGGCCGGGCTGCTCCGTCACAAGGCGCACCGAATCCGCGGGTACCGTCCAGAAGAGGAAGTGATCCGTCAAATGAAGCGATGGATCGGCGTACTCCAACAGCGGAAGCAACTGGTACGAGCAGTTCTCCTTGAAGAAAAAGTAATCGAACGAGGCATTGCCCATCTCCCAGGCATGCATGAGCAGTCGCCGAATCTGGTCTTGAGTGAACTTGAGCCGGTATTCCCAAATATCCCGATTCTCGATGTCCCGATATTCGAGGACCTTGATGTAGTACGGAATCGTCGAGAAGTACCCGGGATAGCCGCCGAAGATGCCCTTGAAGGCATAATCCAGATTCCGGCCGGGCGGCACTTGCGCCGCGAAGTTGATCGTGTAGGCCAGAATGCGCGTCTGTTCAGTCTGTCCCCGTTGGTCGAGGCGCAGAAACGTATGCCCGAACATGGACGCCGGATTGTTCATGAACGCCGACGGAAAAATCAGGGAGATCCCTTCGGTATCGAATTCCGCGAACCACCGATCGAACCGTTCGCATTTGATGGGAGGAACCTCGGCATCGCTGAAGCCAAGCCGCTCCTTGAGCCAGTGGTAGCGCGCAATAAAGGCACACTGAGCCGGCTGCTTCGAACGTCCGACGAGGTCCGTGGAAAAGAATTGCTTGAGTGTCGCGTCCAGTTCGGCAACGGGATTCGTTTTCCCATCCGGCGCCATGAAGAACCCCGGGTCGTCCTGTTCGCTGGTGTATCCGCCGAAGAGGTTTTCGCGATAGTGCAGCAGCAGATGCCATTCCCGTTGCTCCGCGAGCGCCGACTCGTGAGCGCGGGCGACGAGTCGCTCCAGGGTCGCACTGCCGACCGGGCCCATGGCATGCGCAGGTACGCCCCTCAGGTGCGCTGCATGACCGGCCAGCAGTAGCGTGAGAACGAAGACGGATAGATACCGGGCTCCGGTCGAAAAACCGGAGCCCGGCCGAAATTCCTTAGCGGGAAGACACTTTCGCGAGAACAGGGGTGTCTGCAATGGCCTCATTCAGGGCTTTGATCATCGCCACCGGCGACGTCTCTCCCGCTTCCATCAGAGAGGTATAGCGCGTCTGCGTCATCGTGAAGAACTGCGGATGGCGATCGGCCGGAATGCCCATGAGCACGGCCAATGAAGCGAGATGCTCGCCGTTGCCTTGCGCCATCTCCTGCGTGAGATTCTCAAAGTTCATCGCGGCAAACACATTCACTTTCTCATGGGCCCATACTTGACCGTCATTCGTGCATCCCGATGTCGCCGAGCTGATGGCGAACGTGTTCATTCCGGTTCCATTCGTCGTCGCCATCATCACCTGGGGGGCGATGTTCTTCTGGTTCTTAAAATCCGCCCACGCCAGTTTCCCGAGGCCGCATCCGGGACCGGTATCCGGATTGGCCGCAAAGGCCGGTCCCACCTGGGCCGCAATCAGCGCCACGCCCATGACTACCACGACTCGTCTAAGCATAACCCCTCCTTGATTGAAAGTGAACGATGATGAATTGCCCGGCCGCGGTCAGGCCGGCTTGTAAAAACAACCGAGGCATAGACGCCCATTTTGTTCGCACCGCCTAATCTAATCAAGGCAAGAGTCAGCGCGGTCCGCCAAGACAATGTGCACCGGCTCGACGCCGTCCCGATAGAGCAACAGCAACCCGATGCCGCGCGGCAATGTGAAGCGCTTGGGTCCCGCCGAGCCGGGGTTGAACAGCAATATGCCGTCCACCCGCTCTGTCATAGCCTTGTGCGTATGGCCGAAGACACAGATGTCCGCGCCGGCTCGCTCGAGAAATCCGCGGCCCTCCGTCGTCATCACTCCGCCTTCGTATAACCGGTGATACAGCGCGATCCGCCATCCCGCCATGGTGATCATGGCCTCGCGCGGGAACCCACTGGCTTCAAACCCGTCCACGTTGCCGGACACGGCAGTCACCGGGGCGATGGTCTCCAACTGTTCGATGACCGCCGGGCCGCCGATATCGCCCGCGTGCAAAATATGATCGACCCCGCCGAAATGAGAACGGATCGCGGCATCGAAGAGGCCATGAGTATCCGACAGCACGCCGATCTTCGCGAGCGGGCTCCGCTTATCGGATTGCTTTCGCTGAGCCACGGTCAGCCCGCACTACTCATGAACATTTCTACTACAATCGCAGATTCGCTGCTGCGACAAGCCTCCACGCGTTTTACGCGTGTTAGGCGGGCGGGCTCGTCGCTCGGACCCTCAACATACTGTTTCCAGTATGCCTCGGCCCCTCGCGCCTCCACGCGCCCGTCTCGCGACGCGACTCAGTTTTTCACCCGCCCTCCCCAGGCGCGCCGAGACGCGCCTCTCCCCGAGTTCGTGACGAACCGTCATGAGTAGTGCGGGCTAGAGACTCCTGCACTTTCGTCCACTGAAACGTGAAGGGCTCCGGCGACGGGACAGGCAGTGAAGCAATTTCCCGCTTCAGACGCTCCGCGCGCGAGGCGCTCATCGGATGGGTCGAGAACAGTTCGACTTGGTGCTTGTCCTGCTCGGAAAGCCGATTGAAGAAGCGGATCATGCCATCCGGCGCAATCTTGGCGCTGTGAAGCAACCGCAGCCCGGAAAGGTCCGCCTCGGTTTCCTGCTCCCGGCTGAACTTCAATGTCACCAATTCCATGCCGAGTTGTTGCGCAAGGCCGATGAGTCCCTGTTGGTCGCCCAGCAAGATCGTAACGACCGCCGCAAATCCCAATTGCTTGATGATGCGCTCCATCCCATGCCGTTTCAGCACGTGGCTGATTTCATGGCCCAACACACCGGCTACCTCTTCCCCGCTTTCCGCCTTTTGGATCAACCCTGTAAACACGACTACATAGCCGCCTGGCAACGCAAAAGCATTCACCACATCGCTTCGGACCACCGACACCTCGAACTTATAGGGATTGTCCGGAACCTGCTCGATAAGGCGGCGCGTCATTTCTTGAACCGCCGCGACCGCCGCATGCTCTTTCAAAACGGTTTGGCCCGACACCATCTGCCGATAGGCGACCGCCCCCAATTGATTTTCCCACTCCACGGGAATCCGTTTCACGGTCCATTCGGCCATCCAATCGCTGCCGAGCCACAGGACCAAGACCAGCCCGGTCATCGATACTATCCCGGCGGCCCACAGGCCTCGATGCCTCTGCCTGGCGCGCCTGACCTCCTGCGCCGTGCGATCCAAATGAACCATCAATTCAGGCGGAGCCGCGCGGCGGAACGCAATGATAAGATCGGCCGATTTCAAATACAGCGTGCGAGCCGACGAGCCGGTCCCCCACCCCAGGACCAATTGATCGTGATCGAAGCCTCCGGCCGAAACCGAGAGGGAATCGAAGGACACGAGTTGAGGCAAGAATGCTTCCACCGACGGGATCGGCGTAATCGACAGGCCGGACGCTGCCACCTGCACTAAGCAGGTCGCGCCGGTAGACGGCAAGCCGTCACCAAAGCAGAGAGCATTGGGCACGGAACTCATCAGAAAGAGACTACGGGGGCATGGCGCTCAAAAGGCTGTCCAGCAAGGCTACGAGAAGAGCGAACATCCCGACGGGCAGTCCATTCCGAGCGCCTCGGCGGTTGCTCAAAATGGTCGCGAACAAGGCCGCAGACGAGAACAAACCGGAGGCGTACTTTCTGAAGTACGTTGAGGATTTGCTTCGAGTCGAGAACGAAGTTGGCGGCCATTTTCAGCAACCGCTATTCCGAAACCGGGATGAACTGCCTAATCCATGTCCCGAAGCTGCCGGGATTGCGACTCTGGATATAGACGACACCGGGTCCTCGGAACCGGCAGACAAATCCTTCTCCCGAGGTGAGACTCGCAATCCACCCGGACGACGCCTTCTCGATGTTGTAGCTGGTCGTGGCGGACCAGGCAACGAGATGGCTGTTATCGACGATGTACTCTTCATTCGGCTTGAGGTCAATTTTATGAATGGCGCCGAAGCTGTTGAGAATCAGCTGTCCGCTGCCGCCGATCTTGAGGAGAAAGAACCCTTCGCCCCCCAGCAAACCGCGAGCGAGACTTTGCATTCTGCTTTCAATGGCAATGCCTTCGCCTCCGGCCAGGAAGCCGTCCTTTTGCACCATATATTCGTTGACCCCGTCCAAATCCATGACGATGATGTCCCCCGGCACGGTCGGAGCCAACAGTACTTCGCCGGCTCCGCGAGTGGCGCGCAGGGTCTGGAAGAAAAACTTCTCGCCGGTCAGCACCTTGCGCGACAGCGCTCCCAAAAAGCCACCCTCCATTTTGCTTTCGATGTCGATGGTGGGCGACGCGGCCACCATGGCCCCGGATTCGGCCTTCACCGTTTCGGCTTCGGCCAAATACACCCGGACCATCGGAAACGCACCGGGATACAGAATTTCACTCTTCATGCCTCGTCTCCTTATGAAACTGTCTTACCGCTCTTCCCAAGGGTCATCCCGCCACCCAGCCGTACAGCCGATGGCTGGGCGAGGGGCCTTCCTCGAGGTAGCTCATCCTGATCCGTTCCAGGTAATCGTGCGGCAGTTCCTGTCGCTTGACCGCCGGATCGATTCCGAACAGCTTGGCCGCACTCAAGCCGAAAATTTGTGCTTTGATCTCACGGGTCAGCGGCTGATACCGGTGCTGTGCCACGAACTGCTCCGGAATTTGAAATCGTCGGAAGGCTTCGATCTGCCACTGCGGCGTTCCATACCAAATCGAATCGGTACCCCACAAGACGTGCTCGCGGCCGAAGGCATCGACAATTTGCCCAAGCAGGTGCGCACAGACAGCCGGGGACGTCGTCACAAGCTGCCCGAATGTCGATCCAAGCTCCATGTAGATGTTCTGAATGCCCGGCTCGGCCTTCTTCATCCGGCAGAATTCCGTCGTCCAAGGAATCTCTCCTGTCTTGGCGAACTGTGCTTCAATGCCGGCCGAGCTGCGAAAGCCGGAGTGATAGACCAAAAACTGGATATCTGGAAAATCCTTGGCCGCTTTGATCAGATCGCGCGGATGGTTGTAGTCCTGAACCGGCCCCAGCGGCAATCCCTTATGCACGCACACGCGAGGAATACCGAGCTTTCTCGCCCGCTCCAACATCGGATAGGCGATCTTTTCATCATCCATCCACCATCCATGTTCGAATCCCACCGGACAGGACCCCGTGTAGCACTTCCACGCATCGATCTTCAGCGTTTCCGCTTGCATCGACATGAAATCCAAATCCGTCCGGCCCAATTGCGGAGTCGCCAACCCATGCGCGAGCATACGCTGCGATCCGGCGACGCGGTTGATTTCGTCTCGGATATGAACCATTTCTTTTGGTGGAACCACCGCCTCCTGAGGATACGGACCGGGCGGCGTGCTGATCAGACCGACCGCCGTTTCACTATCGAGAAACACTTCTTTCAAGAAGTTCTGCCACGACAGATCGTCGATCGTATTGCGGTCGCCGGCCAGTGCCGGGTTCCATCCCGCTTCGCGAACTCTCCGCCGAAGGGCCAAGAGATGCTCCTTGCTGACCGCACCCTTGCGACGCGCCTCCGCGTCGTCCGGATCATAGTGCGATCCGACATAGTGGGTTTGCACGTCGAACACGAAGTAAGGAGAGCCTTGGCGTTCCGCAAACGCCGCCGCTTCCACCATCTCAATATCCAGCACGTCGAAGAACTTTCCGAATACGCTATTCATGGCCAGCAATGCGGCCGCCATCCCCCCGCCGGTTCGGAAAAAATCACGCCGGCTCACGCCCAGTTTCCGGGCGGCCCGCTCGCCGTTCGTCGCAATACAATGTTCAACCCGCGCCTGGGCCGGCGTCTGGGGATGGGGGACGAATTCTTCATTTGACACCACACGGGTCGGAATCGGCGACAATGAGATGACTCCTCGCCGCCAGCGAGATGAAGCAAGGAACGGCCGTGTTGCCTGCGCCATGCTGTGCCTCCTTCCGTGGGGACAGGACCGGATTCTGTGGAATGTGCGCGGTCGTGTCAAGCGAAGCACGTCCGCGATGGGTCGCGCCATGATTACCGATCCGGACCGCCGTTCCTCGACATGTAAGCATGGAGACGAAGTATCGACTGCTCGTCTCGGCGACGTTGAGGCCGGATGGGACGGAATGCTAGACTTCCAACGATGCTTGGAGGTGATGGCGATATGCCGGTGGATCCACAAGCGAAAGCCGTTCTTGAACCGGACCCTGTCATCGATGCGTACAAACAGCATATCGATCGAACCTTACTTCGCGAGAATCTTAAGCTGACGGTGGAGCACCGTTTTGTGAAGCTCATGAAGCTCCAGCAGTTTGCGACGGAGTTACGTCAAGCCGGTCACCGCGCAATGTCATGACCGACTTTGCCGCTCTCATTCGGATTCTCGCGAGCAATCAGGTCGAGTTCATCCTCGTCGGAGGGGCAGCGGCGACGGCCCACGGATCGGCAAGACTTACGGAAGATCTGGACATTGTTTATCGTCGCACCCCCGACAACATGGCGAGGCTCGCGAGTAGCCTCGCACCTTACAAGCCCTATCTCCGCGGAGCCCCTCCCGGACTTCCATTCGGTTGGGATGCCGCATCCCTCGCACGTGGCTTGAATTTCACCTTGATTACGGACCTCGGCGCTCTCGACCTATTGGGCGAGATTACGGAGGGCGGGCG
Organism: Nitrospiraceae bacterium; assembly: GCA_035250505.1. Taxonomy (GTDB): domain Bacteria; phylum Nitrospirota; class Nitrospiria; order Nitrospirales; family Nitrospiraceae; genus DASSBQ01. The sequence continues at coordinate 6,765 of DATFFC010000105.1, forward strand.
TTATGAAGATCTTCTTCCGCATACCATTATCCTGAATTTGTTCGGAGTTTCCTGTCGCTGTATCGAGTTGCAACGCCTGATAGAGGTCAAACGTGCGGCCGGTCGGCCTCGCGACCTGGAAGCAGTGGCGGAACTTGAGGCCCTCTTTGACGAACTGAACAAGAAGTCGGATCGCGATACGCGCGATACGTAAGGAGCGAGATGCAGCCACTTCATTGTCTTTCAGGGCCGCTGATGCTTCGTGCACGCTCCTGGCTTCTATGCTATTTGCTGGGGATCATAGTTGCGGGCTGCGCCCTTGGAGCCGGTTCGGGTCTTTCCGATACTCCCAGCGACGGCGCTATCTCGAAGGACGTGGAGGCGAAGCTCACCGGCGACCAGTTCGGCGGTTTATCCGGCATTCTCGTGACGACCGAGGCAGGCGTCGTGACGCTGGTGGGCACGGTCGAACGGGCGGAACAGAAAGCCAGGGCGGCAGACTTGGCGCGCCAAGTCAGAGGCGTGAAACGGGTGAAGAACGATCTCGACATCCAGAGTACGAGAGCAAGCGAACCACCGCCGCCGCAGTCCGTGCCGTGATGCGCCGCATATCGCCGCCCGCCGCAGGATCAACTGCTTCTTATGAGATCTTGGTTATCCCTCATGAACCCCTCGCTGCCTCCTGCACTTCATCTTCCTCGACCGGCGAGTCATCGGCCATTGAAAAGGCCTCCTTGGGAAGCGTGATCGCATTAACCAGCAAGTCGAAAGCCAATTTCGCCGTCCCCTTCGCTCCGGCCATCAACGATTCGGCCGGCAGGTAGACGACGTTTGGGTCCTTCGCCGGTCCTTTGACCTCGAAAATTGCGGTATCGAATCCTTGTCGCTCGCCGGCAAAGAGCTTCCCGAACAGCGGCACGCTTTTCAGCAAGTCGGAGTATTGACCAAGCGGGCTCGCGACCATCACACCGTCAAACTTGTCGTCCATGAAATCATATCGGCCCGTTGCACTGATTTTCAGAACAGGACTGTCCAGGAGGAATTCACTGACGTTGATGATGCCGTCTTCTACGCCGAACACCATCTTCAAGCGATCCAGCGGCATGCCATCTTTCATCAGATCCGCCTTGCCCTTCAGCAACGCAGGCAGATTCATGAGCGACAGCACTTTAGAAATCACCGGCGCAGAATAGAGGTGTCCGCGCTCAATAATGATGGAGATCGGTCGCCGGCTGTTCACCGACGCGCGAAAGAGCCGGTCTTGTCCGAACTCCGCTTGAATCTGTCCTCTTGCCGCCATCCATCCGCTGATTCGCGGTCGTTCTTCTATCAGAGCAGCCAAGCGCTCGACCGGCAGTCCGCTCACGCGGACAGCAGTACGCATGACCCCCCGGCCTCGTTCCGGCAGTTGCAGCACGAACCGTCCGCCGAGATGGCCGTCATCTGTATCGCCGCTGATCCGATCGATCGTCAAGCTCCCCTGCTGAAAGCGCGCCCGGCATGATAGGCCGGTCAGCAGCGTGTGCTCATAATAAGCGTAGTCGATCAGGATGGTGGCTTCGACCGAACCGGCCCCCAACCAGGCTCTGACAACGGGAAACGAATCGGAGGACGACGAAGGATTCTGTGAATCGGCCAGTCTCAACGACTGGATGTTGAGTTGCGAAGATTCGACCACCAGCTTCGCCCGAGGGCCTTCCAGCCAGTCGGCGATCGACCCGGATAAACGGATGTCGCTGTCGCCGACGGTGAAAGCAACCCGCCGAACGTCGATGTTCCTGCCGTCGAAGCGCAGCCCGATCGTGAGATTCTGAATGGGCTTTTCGAACTGTTGTTCAACAACGCCTTTGGTGAACGACAACCGGCCGGTTGTCATCCATGAAGCGCGGTCTCCTGCCCGGCCTTCCAGTTTGAGCCCCGCCTTGATGACCCCTGCACTGATCGAGCCGAGTTTCACGCCTCGAGGCAGCTTATCCACCGAAAGCGCATCAGACCGTACTCGCGCTCGAAACTCCCAATCATCCGCGAGTCTGACTCGGCCTTCACCGGTCAGCCTAACCGGCGGGAGAATCAATTCGCACCGCCTGACAGTCAAAAGCCGGTCTTCCCGGAGTTCGCCTTCAAACCGTATCCCAGCCGGTGCCCCTTTCGCTTTGTCGAACACGTGGGGAACACGGAAGCCGGTCCCATCCAGTGTGAGTCTCCCTTGGAAGCGCGGCGTACGGACAGCGCCGGTGATGGAGACGCTCAGGAAGACCGGACCCTCGGCAACCGGTCTGAATTGTTCGCCGCTTGCTTCGTGCAACCAGGGAGCGAATGCCTCGCTGTCGGCGGTCACGTTCACCGCCATGTCGTGAAAGGACGGCTCGCCTGCAAGAGTCACTCTTCCCCCGGCCTCCACCTTCGCAAATCCGGCTTGGCCGCTCAGATGGTCCAAGTGGACCTCCGCGGGAAGAATTCTGACACGGCCTTCAATCTGCCGAAATGGAACCGGCACGCTTTGGTGGCGAAATCCAAGATTGCGGATCGCCACGGAGATCTCCTCGACGTCCAGATCGCCCTTACCCGGCTGGCCCGCCAAATGCGCGACCATCCCAACCTCTCCCGTGACGTGTTCCAATTGCGCGAGATCCGCGGCGAACTGAGAGAATCTTTCCCTATTGTTCAACAAGGCGATCATTTCTACCGCCCGCACCTCTCCTGAGATGCGGAGGTCGACGAGCGGCTCTTCTCTCCACTGGGTGATGAGCGCGGTCCCATCCGAAAGCCGAACCGGCCCATAATTGCCTTGTAGATCCGTGACCCGAATCTGCTTCAGGTCGTAGTGCACCGTCGCCGACAGGTCTCGAACAGCGGGGTGGATACCGCCCGGCAGGAACCGGCCGTCCCGGATCTCCACGGTGCCGGCAATGAGCAGGTCTTCGCCCGATCCCACGACCAACTCCGCATGTGTATCATGCAGTGAGACGAATCCATCCACCGCATGCGCTGCCAGCCTCTCTCGAAGGTCCGCCGGGAACCATGCCGCGGGCACCTGGCTCAGCGTTTGCTTTAGCGGCACGGAGGAAGAGGACAAGTCTGCCGATACCCGAGACAGCGCTGTGCCGAGGCCGGTGACGGTGGCGGTTCCTTGCAGCGAAACATCGGAAAACCCGGCTCGCCAATTCGTGACAGTCAGATCGTACCCGGCAGCGCGGGGAGCCAGCCGCAGATGTCCCATGAGTTGTAGCGGCGGGATGAGATCAGCCGGTTCGGGCCGCAGGCCGAACCATCCGGCGATGTGTCGAAGATCCAATCGATGAATTCGGATGGTTCCTTCAGCCTGCACCGATTCCGCAGCATCCGGCGGCCGGCCGCCTCCGTTCAGGACCACAAGAGAACCGTCGATATTGAACAAGGCGCTTCCGCCGGCCCCTTGCGGCATCTCCCCGGACATCTGGATCTTGGCTGAGCGCCCGGGCAACTCCTCCGTCATCGCAAGTTGCAGCGAGGCCAGGTGCACCGGATCAGGCTGAAGCGATCCCGATTGGTCGACGATCGTCACAACGCCGTCCACGATCAGTAGGTTTCGCATCAACGCCAAAAGTCCAACCGGGTGACCGCTGCCGCCCGATGTAGCCTCCGGTTCTTGGTCGCCAAGCGCCCACTGTCCCGACGGATGACGCCGCACGATGATGCGCGGGCTTTCGAGAACCACATACGCCGCCGCCGCCCGTCCTTCCAGCAACGAGCCGATTTGCAGCGCCATGTCGAGCCGTCCGGCCGACAACAGAGGCGCTTCGGATCGTCCACCGAATACCTCTACCCGGCGAAGATCGAGCCGAGGGCGGGGAAAGAGCCGCAGGTCCATCTCTTCGACCGCCACTCGATGGCCGGTCCGCTGTTCGACCTGGCGGAGCAAGGCGTTCTTGACGGCCTGTGTGTTGAGAGACCATGACATCGCGAACACGGCCGCCACCATGAGACCGATCGCAAGCGCCGCGCGGAGAACCGGTCTACCCCGTGATCGCGATACGTTGGGAGAGAGCTGTTCGTTCATCGCCTGCTGCGTCAAGAGCAACTCCTTCGCGAGAGGGCTCGTGAAGCGGCCTCACCGGCCCTGATTCTGTGACTCTACGTGAGAGGATCTAGGTATACAAGGAGTCGAATCGCGACGGCATCAAATCGGCGCGACGGGGAAGAGGGAACACCAATCTGCAATCGTTACCGGTTGATTGTGAGCGAAAGTCGCCAGGAGGCGCGGCGACGGCAGGGATCGTGCCTACTTGGACTATTGCAGTCCGGCGACCGCGAATAGTTGTCTTTGCTTGTTATAAATCGACCAGCCCAGCGCCGCCGCATGGAACAATGCCGGTGAAAGTCGCCACAGCAACTGTCGCTTGGGCGGCCAGGCATGATTGATGACGCGCGCTTCGTCTACCCGCAAGCCGCAGGAGGTCAGCAGATTGCCCAGCAACTGCGGCGTCCAGGTCTGAAGATGCATGTGGACGTCATTGGGCCGGTACTGTCGGTTCATGGTCGCCCGCCAGTCATCGAGCGGCAACAACAGGATCAACCGGCTCTGTTGATCCTTCAGTTTCTCTTTTAGCTCCAACACCGCCTGGCGTGGATGAGGCACATGTTCGAGCGCATGACTGCTGATGACCTTATCGAACGTACCGGCAACCTCTGCGATTGATTCAGATGTGTCAATGCCGAGCCGCCGGGCGTTCTCCCGCGCGTGAGGATTCACCTCGACGCCTGCCTTTCGGTTGGCATCGAGCACCTTGAGGAGAAAGCCGCCGCCGCAGCCGAAGTCCAGGACATCGTCGGCCGTTGTGATGTACGGCTGCCACAGGTGCTTGTTGTACAGCGCCTGAGTTACGCCGTCTTCACCCTGCCAGGCAAAATATTTACGCCCCGCGTCTCCGAGGTAGTGACTGATGACTCCGTAGCTGGGAGTCTTGTTTCCAGTGATCATGGTCATGCGGAACAGAACTATTCGATCAATCTGCGGCATTCGTGGAGCCAAGTCAAGGACGGAGTAAGCGAATCTGTCGCGGAAACCTATCCTCGCTTCGCAAAACCTTCGGACGTCATGATGTCGGCCACATTGCGGTCGCTGATGAAGACGTCGGCCAGCATGCGGCCATAGATGTCCAGGCCATGAGGAACAAGGCGGATATTCCCTTGACTCAGAAGTTCGGCCAGCCGCCGCCGGGCGTCGAAGCCACCCGGCTCGGAAAGTTCCGGCGCATTTAGTCCGCGCAGGCGGATGCGTTCGGTGCCGTAGCGAATCGTGTCGCCGTCCACCGCCTGAACTTGCCAGCCTTCGAAATGCAGGGCTGTGAGACCGAGACGGGTCAGCGAGCGGCGTGGGAGTTGAAGCGGCCGCGATCGAGGCGCACTCGGCTTGAGCTTCAGCTGTTTTCCACTCCCAAGCCTGGTGTACCGCGAACCTTGAAGGTGAGGCGGTCGATGAAATCCTTCTCCGCGGGGGCGCGTTGTCGCCGTCTTGTCGGGGACCAGCACCCTGCAGCCCTCACAATGAGGCGTGAGGGACGAGAGGGTGGAACCGGGCTGCGCAGAAGGAATGTACGTGTGAAGCGATGACAACGATTCGCTGAGAGGCAATGAATCCGTCGCTGAACCGCTGCTTGGCAATGAACAGATCATCGACAGAACTGTGAGAAAGCCGATCCATACACGTTCAGGATGAACCACCGTCGCCCTCCAGTGACGAGCTTGATGGTACAGCAGATTTTATGCCGCCATTCGCCCGTTGAGCCTTGCAGGAAATTGCCCTATCAAGCTCGAATTTGACGTAGGAATAGTGCTGTGAGAACCGCACTGGGTCGGTTCGTGAGTCAAAAGGACTGTCCGCTTCCTTGAGAGCCGTATCCATACTGATACGGAGCAGAGACAAACAGATACAAGGCGAGTCGTGGTCGGCCGTGCAGCCCGTTGACAAGCTCGAAAACCACGTGCTGAAATGAGGCGCGGCTTATCAAAGAGC
>DATFFC010000106.1:0-12133 GCA_035250505.1 Nitrospiraceae bacterium
CCCGACAGGCGAAACGGACCGACGGCCGGCAGGGAAGGCGAAAACTCATCGAGACTGTGGCCCTGCGCGCGAACACGAACGGCCCAGCTCGCATGATTCAACGGCTGACGCACCGTTGCGTCCACGAGCAAACGAACCTGACCGCTCTCTAGGACCGCGGTGACCGGCCAGGGTTGATCGGCCAGCAAGGCGGCAAGCGAGCCGGTTGTCGTATGGATGCGGAATGGCCGTAGCCCATAATGGCCGGTCAGGACGATTTCTCCTGGACCTGAGGCGGCGAACGTTGCCTGTGCTGTGTCCAACGAAAGCTCTACTGGCCGTCCCGAAAAAGGATCATGGAGGAAGAAGATTGAATCATCCGTCCGAAGTGAGATCGCCAACGAGCTGAGAAGCGCCTGCCATGTCGTTCCATGAGCCGTTGCACTCAGCGCGGCATCGGACATGCCGATCAGAGCACCAGACCATTCGCTTTTGAGAATCTCCGGTTCGAGTCCCCGCCCGGTTACAGAGAGCGAAATAGATGGAACGTCCGTGCGGACATCGATCTCTGTCCGCCCCTCGATCCGCGCGCCCATCACGTCGGCAGCCGGCACGAAGACATCGAGTAAGCCCGCTTCCAAACTTGCCTGGGCATGTAGCCAGCCGAACGCACGCTCGCCGCGTACGACAGAGTGGCACGTCATCGTGATGGCAAGATCCCAGGTCTTTAACCATTCGATGAAGCCGGCACCCTGCGAGGCATCGTTTTCCGCTGAAAAATCATTTACATCGATTCTTTGAGAGGCGACGGTGGCGGATAGGTGGGGCCGCTCCTGATCGTATTGGAGCGACGCATCTGCCGTGAGATCGCTGCTTCCAAGCGTGGCTTTCATCGCGGTGACAGACACCTGCCCATCGTCCAGTTTCACTCGTGCCGACAGAGTGTAGGGACCAAGGGCCGGCCATTCCACCGCCAGGAGATGATTGAATCCGGCCAGGTGCCCGCCGGCGGTAGTAAGCTGAACATCTAATAGGGGCAGTCCCAAGGGGAGCCCGATGTTGCCGTCGATATTGAAGGTGATCTCCGGCGTGCGGACCTCCAAGGCCAACGGCCACCATTCATGCCCGCCGCTGATGTCATCCAAGAGCCCGCCTGTCGCGTCAATCGTGAAGGGCACTTGCCTGAACTCGCCGCTTGCGACAAGGTGTATGGGCCGGTCGGGAACAACATTCAGCTTCGCTTCATGGAGCGTCGCCCGCTCCGTTGCCGCTGAGGGTGAACGACTGAATGTCGCCGTCGCGCGGTTGATGTGGATCGTGTCGATCTGCACGGCAAGCCGGGACGGTTCTGTCTTTGGGGCAGGGGTCGCCGGGGGCCCTTGGGCTTCTCGCTCAAGGAATTCTTTCTTTAGCACCACCTCGAGATCGATGATGGCGAGGGACGGAATGATGATCGACCGTCGCAGCAACGGCAGCAAGGCGATCGTTACCTCGACCGTGTCCGCTGTGGCGAGGTTGGAGAAACCGCGGTCCGATTGTTCGGCGACAGCGACCTGTTTCAGGACGATCGTCGGTTCGAGTGACAAGGTCCAGGTCACCGGGCCGCTGATCGTGACGCTCTTGCCTATGCCCGCGCTGACTGTCTCCGTCAGCCAATCCCGAATCTGGTTCGCAGCGTCCAACCACAGCCATAATGATGTTGCTGCGACCATCAAGAGAAAAGTAAGCGCACTTCCCCACAGCGCGACTCGCGCCAATGACTGCCGTATCGAGATCACAGCTTCGATTCGAAAACCCGGGGCCTTTCTGTTCGCTGCGGGTGGACCCATCGCTGCTTCGCTACCGCCTGCACAGGATCAACGAACCGAGAGTTCGAGCGCTCCATCGGCGAGCAGCAGCATCCCGACACCGTTGGCTACAGGGTAGATAGCGTTCGGGCGGAGCGTCATCACCTCTCCTTCGAGCCATATCCGGGGAGCCAGTTCGCGATTCAACCCGGCCGACATCCGCCGGCGCAGCGCCTCCAATCGATCGGAAAGGTCGACATCAAGATAAGGTTTCACGCGATGGAGGATGTCCTCGCGCAACAACCAGTTCCCCATGTGCACCAGCACGTTTTTGGTGTCCACCGTATAGTCGAAATGCTCGAAGGTGAGAGAGCGCGTCTTCTCGTCGAAGCGGGGCCGGCCCTTGGCATAGAGCTTGCCGTTCACCGTCCCTGTCACGCCCAATTCGAGGATCAGGTCTTCTCCACTCCCGTACAGTTGGACCGAGACGATCGTGACCGTCTCACCGAACGAAGAAGGCAGTTCTCGGCCCACCAATCGGTGTTCCAGCCGATCATTGAGCACGGAATAGTCGGCGACAACCGGCACGGATAGGTGAAACCCCTCCAGCGACAGCGGACTCAGTTGAAGGGGCGGAAGGGGATGGTCGCGTGGTGAAGGCCTGGATCCAAAATGGGCGCGCGGTTCAAGCCTGAGACTCAGAGACGTTTTGAATGTCTGTTCCCCTTCTGACGTGATGGGGCTGATCTGCGCCGTAACCGGATTGAGGTGGAGCCAAAAATCCGGTGCAAGCTCTACAGGCTCTTGAAGGTTGCGCCAGATCGTTTCCATGTTTTTCTTCGATTCACTTCTCTCCAGGACCTTGGCATCAATGGCCCCGGCTACCGAGCGAAGCCGTTGTTCCACTAACATTCGGACCAGGGGTGTGACATCCGCGTCCAGATTCATCAAGCGGCAGGGATCAAGATACTCCGGCGGGTCAAAGGAGGTTGCGGATGCCACCCGCCAGGCGTCGGTCCAACTCAAGATCGATTGGGCAGTGAGCCGCAATCGCTTGGGCGGATCTGTCCCATATCCACAGCCGTCCTCGATCACGCCACCTTCGCGTAGGTCCATCCGCACGGCCATGCGGTATTGGATCTCGGGGAAACGCGTGAGGAGGCGATTCTCGATGGCCTGGAGCGTGAGCGGCCCGCGCACCAGTCGGTATCGATACTGAAACGCGCTGTGATCTGGGAGGATCCCGCCATCCAACCAGGCCTCCTCTTTCGCCGCTTCGGGAGGAACCGCGGCCTCGGCGGCAAAGGCGAGTTCATTTACTGGAAGACTAATCGGGAGATGGACCACCGACTGCTCCACGGTTGGCGCCGGAGGCGGAGGTTTCAAGGGCTCAGTCGGCTTGGGAATCATCACCCTCGAGCCGCCGCAGCCGGCCAGCAGGAACGCCACGAGGATCAGGAAGACCATACTCTGTGTGCTTCTTTTGCGATCCTGGGCTAGTTTTGGCGAGGGCCTTCAACAGGACGCGTAGAATCCTTATGGCTTGCCCTTGGTCTCACCACTCGAAAGAAGACTAGACTAGAACCTATCTCAAAATCGTCCACTTCGGAGAAGAGCTGCCAGGACGCGACAGTGCCTCCGCTTGAGGACAGCGCGGCGTGAACCGCTCGGACGCTCCGCGACCGCTTGGCACGAAGTACGGCCGGCTCACCGTCTCGCCGGCGCGCACAAACGTGGCGCTCTTTCTTCATCGCGCCGTGCGCCTCGCAGGGGCGCGGTCCGCTAAGAGGTCGACAGAGCTTCAGGTCGATTCATATCGCCGTGGTCGACACTTGCACGACGTCCTTGATGCCGTCTCGCCGCGTGAGCAAGTCTTGTGCTCCCTCCAGAGGACTCCGTCCGGTGATCAGACGCCGCACGCTGGCAGGGAACAGCGTCATGAACTGTTCAAGCTGATGAATCGCCGCCTCGTATGCGCTTCGGCCGGCATTCACCGTTCCGAACAACAGTTGATTCCTGAGGACAAGGTTCCGCATGATCATATCGGTATCCACTTCGATCGGAGGCTTCTGTCCCGGCACGCCGGTGAGGATGAAGACGCCGTTGATCCCCAGGGTTTCCAGAGCCGCGAAGGCAAGGGCCGAGACGCCGGTCGCTTCGAAGATGATGTCGATATTGCCGATCTGAGCGCCGATCTTTCCAATGGTATGCTCCTGCGCGCTTAAATAGGTCGCGCCGAACGAACGGACGAGGTCCCCGCGTTCGCCGTCGGACGGTTCCCGTGAGTAGACATAGGTCTCGTAGCCGGCCGCGACGAGAGCCATCGCTCCGAGGAGGCCGACCGGACCGGCTCCAAGCACCAGCCCTCGCCCGTGACGCAACTCATACGGCAACCGCTGCTGGATATCCCGCAGCTGCAAGGCCGCCTTGGCGACCACGGTCAGCGGTTCCACCAAGACGGCCACGTCAGCCAGCGGCCGAGGAACCCGGATGAGATAGTCTTCCTCCTCAATGACGTACTCCGTGAGGAACCCATCGGCATGCTGAATGCCGCGCTCCTGGAAGTCGCCGGACAGGCAGAAGTCCTGTCGGCCTGCACGACAAGCGAGGCATTTCCTATGGGTGCACGGGCGACGGACCATGGGTACGACAAGGTCGCCTGGTCTCACATCGACGACGTCCGGTCCAACCTCCACGACTTCCGCCAAGGATTCATGTCCGATGATGAGGCGGTCCGATCCCTGGGGAGGCGCTCCATACTCAAATGCACAGATCTCCCGGTCGGTCCCGCAGATTCCCACTTCCCGAATATGCAGCATAACCTGATTCGACCCGAGAGTTTTAGGCTGAGGCTGGTCAATCAGCCGGACTTTCCGTTCCGAGGGAAACACCGCCAGCGCCTTCATCTAAAACCTCCGCTAACCGGCAAGTATGGCTTCCACGCTTAAGCAGTCCCGTTCCGCATGGTCACGGCCACCCTATAGCAAAGTTTGACGGATGTGACCTGTCAGAAGTAACAGGCGACCTCCATCCTCACGCACGCACTGTCGCGTCGGGCGATCCGAAGGGGGGATAATCCAATGAATCCTTCATCTCGGCAATCCTCTCCTTCGGGAAATTTGGAAAATAGAGGGCCTGTTTCGACTTCCAGTCTTCGACCCTGGCCTCGACGGCTCGCGCCCGCTCCTCATCGAGAGGTGGGCCGGGCAATTGATATTCAATCGCCGCGGGGACGGCAAAGCTGGATCCCGCCTCCGTCACCAGGTCCATGATTCGAAAGTTCAGATCTTCGGCAACCTCCAGCGATTCCTTATAACTGGTCACGCCGATATAGGAGAATATTTGCACATTGAGAGAAGAATCCCCAAATCCCCGAAATCGCACATGCAATGGTTCTTCAAGAACCTTCGGATGGGCGTACAACATCTTGCGGAGTTCGATCAGAATGTAACGGAGCTGGCCCGGTGTGGTTTCGTACCGCAGCTTGAGAAGCGGATTGTACCAGAAGCGGTCGCGCGCGGAGAGATTGTCGATGTGCATGCTCACGAATTGGGCGTTGGCGATACTGACGACCGACCGCTCCAATGTCCGGATTCGCGTGTGGCCCAGCCCGATCTCCTCCACAAACCCCATTTTGTCGCCGACCCGGCACATGTCGCCGATCTTGACCGGCCTGGACATGAACAGGGTCACCGCGCCGATGATGTTCTCGATGTTCTTTTGGGAGGCCAACGCCACGGCAATCCCACCGATGCTGAGCTCGACCAGCAGAGCCGTCACCTTGTACCCGATGTTATCCAGCCAGAGCACAATGACGCCTGCCAGGGCCAACACCTTGACCACCTTGGCGACGGGCACCAACGACTCCCGCACTCCGGTGAACCCTCTTCGGTCCAGGTTCACGCCGATCCGATCCAGAACCCAATCCACCAGTCGCGCGAGGAACCATGCCAGAGCGATGACCTGGTCCGGTCGAGCCTGTCCTATTGCTCGTACGGCTACGGAAGGTCCCATCATGACGCCGACTGTTCTGAGCAGCACGGTCCATAGGAGGAGCGTCAACGGTCCTGAAAAGAATCTCACGAGAGTCTCGGCACACTGGGCATTGATGCGGCTCACCACGTAGAGGGCCAATCGAGTGATCAACATAGCTGCCGGATACAGCACGATGCCAAAGACAATGAATATCAGCCACAACCAAAGGTGGATGCCCAACATGGATACGTCGAACAGCCAGGCAGGAAAGATTCGCTCGAACGCTCCATAGCCGAATTCCCGGTAGAGATCCGGAATGTCGGCGACCGTGGCACCGGCTATCTTCCAGATGTACACCCCGTCTCCGCGCGGCACTCGCTGGAGCAAGATCTCATAGGTCTTGCCTCCCTCGGTCGGGACCCGCCCGACGCGATCGCGCCCCACGGGAAGATCGTCTTCAAGGTCGCCTTCCGGGCTGGCGCTGAGAAGATCGAGATCGATCCACAAGGCGCGATCGAGCACAATGCGCAATTGACGCGCCAATTCTTCTCCCTGTTCATGCCCCATCTCCACTGGCAGATTCCTTAGATCCAGATACTCGGCGGCTTGCGTATAGTTTCGATTTCTGGCCGCGTTGAGAAACCCGCGTACACTCGACCGCGGCACTCCACGGCCCAACGAATCGTCGGGAGCGGCAAGTTGCGTAGTTCTTGCCTCGGCTGCTTTCGTCTGTTCCCCCTTTGACTTCCCTCCAATCAGGTCTCGAATGGTCGGTTCCGATCGATTGGCCTGGGCCGATGCCTGTGGCGCCTCCCAACCGATCACGAGTCCGATGGATAGAACCGCCAGCGAAGCGAGCCGGCGAACGGTGGCATGATTCCTCATCGTCATCCCTCCTTCTCTGCACTAAAGACGTTCTCGAGAGGTCTTCGTACAAGCACTTATCGAACCCGGTTAAGATTGAGCGAGATGGCCCGCCCTATCTCCTGTTGCCACGATTCTGGATTTCAGCCAGCCATGCGGGTTTAGGCAAAGGCGGGAGAGTGAGAGAATAGACACACCACGTCGCTCAAGCAAGCGGTCGAGATCATCCAGCAAAATTGGTCTTGAAGGTCGAGCGCGGTGTCTATCCGATTCCCAGAGCCCGCTCCGGCATCTTTTGTCAATCCATCCGCTGACTGACCAATGGGGTTTTTGCAGCCTCCGTTTCCAAGTCCCGTAGCAGGCGTTGGAAATCCTTGTCGTTGCGGATAAGTTTAGATGCGGCCAGTATCAGGTCGTCGACTTGACTATCGGTCAGCGCGAGATTTGTGGGAATCCTCATCAGGCGCGCTTGCTCTTCCGGGTCTTCCAACGCCGACAAACTGGCATCGATAAGGTAAATGTCCGCATCGGGCGTAAAGATACTCTTCTCGTCCTGTGCTCGCTGGCGAAGTTGTGTCTGCCAATGCATGACGGCCTGATGCATCAGCTCCAACGTGTCGTCGGAATACCGATTGATCGGGATGTCGACCAACGCATTCAACACCCGCGTGAGGCTCGGCAGTTCATCCAGTTCGTAATGGCTCAGATCCGGATCAGTCTCTGCGCTCACCATCAGGAAAACAAGTTTCCGGGCTCTCTTCACTCCGAGGACCTTGAACGTGGATTCGAGGTCCTCCACGAGGGCTGAGAGCTCCAACACATTGCGCATGCCGAGGTTGTCCGCCAATCCACCGTCCAACAGATGGATGTACGGGCGCTTCTCCGAATCGAGATACGATCGCAGCTCATTCTTGCGCTTTCGGCTCCATGTGGTTCGTTTCTCCGCGGTCAGGTATGCCGGAGGCTCAAATCCGCATTGTCCGGCGTAGTTCTTCAACGAAATGGGGCTGAGGAGCAGTGGAAGGGCGCTCGATGAGGCGGTTGCCACTGAGAGCGGCAGTTTGCTGAGGTCGGAACAGATCAGGTCGAACTGTCGTTGGTTGAATTCGAATCGCGACACGGTGGCCATGTCGGAGGCATGAATGAAGATGATCGGCCGCTGATCACTGGAGACGAGGTCATTGAACGTGGCTCCGTCGAATAGCGCTTCGTCCATCAGTTCGGCAAAGATATGCGCCCGGCCAAAATAGGGGGACAAGAGCCGGAGCCAATTGCCGGGATGCCGGAATATCCGCGCGCGCAGTTCGCGTTCCCAATCCTTCCGGAGAAAGCGAGATTCGAAGTCGTGAAAAATGCGGTCATGATAGAGAGCATAATAGGCCGCCGTGAAGCTGCCGCCGGATAACGCATTGACAATGGTGAGCTCGTCAATCAGTCGCTTCCGATAACCTTCCCATACGATCGGCGTCCGGGCCAGTTCCCGCAACACGCCGTAGGAGAGCGCCGAAGCCCGCGCGCCGCCCCCGGAAAATGAGGCCACGATAAAAAGACTCTCCGTGTTGCCGCTCACCGACGGGGGAAGATTAGCGAACCGATATCCGTAGGCAGGATTCCACTGAGGAAGGGGAGCGTTCATGGTGGGCCGTACGTACTCGCCGCCGAACGTCAGGCTCAGTCCAGCGATCAGTATGATGAATATCCACAGGCCGGCCCGCTTCATACAGGGAGGAAGTTACAGAGCAGAGCGAAGGGTGTCAAGGAAACAGCTCTCATGCCTGGTTACAAACACCTACAGGATCCCCAAGAAGATAGCGGATTACGCAGACCCGAGAACCCGATCGCTCCCGTTCTCTACAAGGATGTTGCACCCGACGAGCTGTTTGCGATGAGTTTGAAGAAATAGTACCTCTAATAAGAACCTGTCAATTTTGACAGTCATCAAACATCTATGGCACCCTACTCATCGGTTCGACCGGAGCGTGAGACTCTAACATCCTCTCGCAGGACGTGGTTTACTTCATGGAGTCGTCTCCTAGTCCGATATATGCGTCGTCCCAACCATAATGAAGCAACCCGAAAAGGTATTGGACATCAGGCAAGACGAACCCCAAAGGGAGGGACTCATGCATCGCCATCCACATCTGATTTTGGCATTGGCAATTGGTCTATCTCTGAATGGCTGCACGATGTACACGTCGCCCACTACATACTGGGAAGACCGCTCGACGAGGAAGGACATTGCCGAGAAAGCGAAGGGTGCGAACGAGGTCCAGACATTGCTCAATCTGATAACGATGATGGAAACCAGCGCCAAGGGTGCGGGGAGCGGCAAAGGGTACGATCAACCGTTCCGCGATCTGCATAATCAATTCCATGCCTTTGATGACAAGCTCTGCTGTGTGGAAAAGCAAACGCAGGCGAAGCCGGCCTATGCCCTGGCTGTAACACACAACGATGAGTTGTGGGCGATTTTCATGCGTGCGTGGAAGTTCAAAGATGAGCAACCACAGCGGGAGCAGCACATCGATCTTTTCGCCGCTGAAATCAAAGAATTGCGTGAGACGGTTGAGATGTTGAAGTGACGTCATCCGAAATCTCACTATTCGTGGGATTCAGGTTCCCAGTTCCTCTAAGGGGCGACCTAATATGAGACTGCATGCGAACCAAAAGGAGCATCTAGCTCGGACCCTCTCACGGTTTCTGTTCTTCTTCCTCCTGGTATCCGGAGGCTGTGCCTCAATTCATCCAGCAGAATTGACCTCCTGCGCCAGATACGCATGGAGATTTCAACGACCTATTCCCGACGACCCGGCATTACGATTCCTCGGCAAGGTCCGAGAAGATACCGCTCGTTGTCGCGGCGGCGAGACCGCCGTGAGTTTGAGGCCTCTGCCATGGGTAGACTGGCAGAACTACTGGGGCGCAGGGGACGCCAAATCTAGGTCGTATGGCCCTGCCGGCTGGGTTGTCGGGCACCTCATGCCGAACGGACGCGGGATCGACGGGGCGCTTCTCGATCTCCAACTTCAGCGCATGGAGATGACCAAGTTCAACCTATTCGATAACAGCGGCACCTACGAGAAATATGTCAATCTTCTGGGAGACCCAGCCGGTGTGTTCACGGATCCCTATGACGAAATGAGGGTACTCAAAACACATTCACCCTCCGGCACAGTCGATAACCCTGAGTATGCCCGGCTCATAAAAAGCGGGTTGACGGTCTATTCCGACGGATCCCAAGAGTGCCACGGCGAATCCATCCGATTTCGCGATCGGAATGGTTACTGCAATGACGTGTTCAATCCTCTCATGGGATCAACCGGTCAACCGTTCTCGCGTAATGTCCAGTTCGATGCCCTGACATTTCCGGATTTGGATGAACAGAAGAAAAGCCAGGAGACCAAGAATCGGCACGGCCAACGACTCTCGTTATATGAACCGAACCCCCAGCTGATCAGTAGGAGGTTATTCTCTCGAGATCAATCCAAGTCGGTGAACTGTCATGAGGGACGAGGGTCAACCACCGAACCTTCCAGTTGTCACTACGAGAAAGCGAACTGGCTCAACGTCCTCGCCGCGTTCTGGATTCAATTCATGACTCACGACTGGTTCTCCCACCTCGATGAAGGACATAATTCTCGAACTATGATGGGGATGGGATGTACCGAGGAACTTCAAAAGACGATCCACTGCCGTCCCAACGACCAGATCGGTCAAGCGCTGATTCAGAGTGAGGATCCCGGCACGTTCCGCATCGCGGACAAAGAATACCTGAAAAAAGCCCACAAGACGACGTTGAATAGAGTGACGGCGTGGTGGGATGCGTCTCAGATGTATGGCTACGACGAGTCCTCCGTCAAGCGAGTGAAGAAGGATCCGATCGATTCAGCCAAGCTCTTGATGAGACGGGTCGGCGAAGAGCCTACAGAGAACCAGAAGAAACGAGAAGAGTGGAAGCAAGGATATCTGCCCCTGCTCGACCAATCCGATTGGGATCAGAGCAATCCGGCCTGGGAAGGTCAGGAGGCGACCGCCTTCCCGAACGACTGGTCCATCGGGCTCAGCTTCTTTCATAACCTCTTCGCTCGTGAGCATAATAAGTTCGTGGAGATCTTCCGCCAGCAGGATCCCCAAGAAGATAGCGGATTACGCAGACCCGAGAACCCGAACACTCCCGTTCTCTACAAGGATGTGACACCCGACGAGCTGTTTGAGATCGCACGACTCGTCGTGTCGGCCGAGACCGCAAAAATTCATACCATCGAATGGACTACCCAGTTGCTGTATGACGAACCCCTCGCCAAGGGTATGAACTCCAACTGGTCGGGCCTGTTCGAGAGTTTCCCGGCTGCGGCGTCGGCTGTCGAGAATTCGATGAGGAATCTAAAGGAGTCAGGTGACGTCGCAGAAGCGAATCTCAAGTACTCAGCCTATGCGGCGGGTCCCGGCATCTTCGGATTGGGCAATGAGATCCGGAACTGCTGGCATGTCTTCTTCTGTCCCGACAAATGGCGCTTCACAGATCTCAACGATATTAACGGGGGAACTCACCATTTCGGATCGCCATTTACTTTTCCCGAAGAATTCGTCTCGGTCTATCGGTTACATCCGACGTTGCCTGATTTGATGGAGTATAGGGATGTCGGCCAGCCCGATCGGATCATTCAGAAGGTGCCGATGGTCGATACCTTCCGTAAGAAGGCGACCGCAGTCATGGAACACACCGGCCTGGCCAACTGGGCGTTGTCGATGGGACGGCAGCGACTTGGGGTCCTGACGCTCCTGAACCATCCACAATTCCTCCAGAATCTGCCGATAGACGACAAAGGGGGGCGGATCGACGTGGCGGCCCTCAACGTCATCAAGGATAGGGAGCGAGGCATCCCGCGCTTCAATGAATTTCGCCGGCAATATGGCCTCCGGACACTGACGAGCTTCGACGATTTTATCGATAAACGGCTGGAGGAATCAGCGAAGCAGGACCCGACGAAACAGCGAGAGCTCGACAGACAGCGGGACATTGTAAAGAGGCTGAGAGAGGTGTACGGATCGCATGTGTGTCAGAAGTTCAGGATCGTGGACGGTAAAGAAGAGCCCAACAAGATCACGAATGCGCAGGTGAACGAGGATGGGACGCCGATCGACGACTGTCTGGGATGGCCGGATGGCACGAAGGTCGACAACATTGAGGATCTCGACACCATCGTGGGCTGGTTGGCGGAACCGGTTCGACCACACGGCTTCGGCATTTCAGAAACGCAATTCCAGGTCTTCATCCTCAATGCGTCACGGCGCCTGTTCAGTGACCGTTTCTTTACGTCCAGCTTCCGCCCGGAATTCTACACACATCTGGGCGTGGAATGGGTCATGAACAATGGGCCCGCCGGTCAATGCGTTGAACTGACGTGGCTCCTGTTCCATAAGGTTGATCCGTCGCCGCTCAAGTGCGTCTTGCGGCGGACCGTACCGGAATTGGAGAAGGAACTCGAACACGTGGTCAACGTATTCGATCCGTGGGCCCGCGAGCG
>DATFFC010000107.1:0-3071 GCA_035250505.1 Nitrospiraceae bacterium
TGAATAGATCTCGTTGAATCGTGCCGGGAATGAACAAGGACTCGCTGTGGTCCCGTGCCAGCGTCATTTTTTGAGACCACCAAGCGGTAAACCGTTGCTCGTAACTGGCGCCGAAGATCAGTTCCTGCTCCCTCGTCTTGGAACCAAGCACATCCTGCGGAGGAGTCGAGATATTGTCCAGGTGGATATCGCTGTTCATCCATCGAAACACGAACTCCAACCGTCCGTCGCGCGGAAGCGTGACCCCGACCTTCGCAGAGGCGGTCCAATTCCGATAGGCATCCCGTTCGGTGGCGCCCAGTCTATAGTCGGCGGCGGAAAACCCCGTAAAATCCCATCGGGAAAGCGTGAAAGAAAAATCGACCGGGCCTTTTTGCCCCGAGACCCCTCCTCCCTCTCGCAAGGACCCGAATGAACCTCCCTCGAAGAACCCGTTCACTTGAGGCGTGCCGCTCCCCCGCTTGGTAATGATATTCACCACTCCACCGATGGCATCCGATCCATACAACATACTCTGCGCCCCGCGGAGGATTTCGATGCGTTCGATGTTGTCGGTGGTCAAGTTGGCGAAGTTGTAGCTGCCCAGGGTGGCGCTATTGACGATCGCGCCGTCGATCAGGACGAGCGTTTGGGTGTCGCTGCCCCCTCGAATCCGGACGTTGGCCGTCGTGCCGGGCCCTCCACTGGAAAACACGGCCAGGCCTTGGCTGTACCGTAATGCATCCACAACCGTCTTGATGTGCCGCTTTTGGAGATCCTCCTCGGTGATCACGTCGACTGCACTTGTGACTTGGGAGATTGGCAAGGGCGTCTTGGTTGCCGACACGACCACCTCTTCCGCTTGGACCGGTTGGTCCTCGTCCGCCGTTTTGTCCGCATCGGCCCAGGCGACCGTATTCCCCATCCATATCATGACACCGGTTATTACACACCACGCCAACCGCCTCATATAGGCTCCCTCTTTATGCTCGAAGAAGTGAGAACACTACGCCGGCAGTTGGGTCTCCTGACTTGCGGCTCTTCGTGGTCCGCGCCTTCCCGGCTCTTCGCGTGAAGCGTGAAACGTCGCTCGTGGCTCGTCTTTCAAAATAGACTCTGACGCTTCACGAGATACGCTTCACGAGACACGCCCGCAGCCAGTGGCGTTCGTGCGGACTTACTCCCCGCTTACAGTGGCGGCACCGTGATGGCTTTGCACCATCTTCCCCGGCGCTGCCGGCAACGATCGCTGATCAGACCTTATTGCGTGATGCTCTCCTTTCGTTCCCGCCTATCATGGTTGGCTCATCTCCATCTCCATGCAGACGACCGATTCCATGACATCAGCAGATAGATAAACATCGGCCCTCCGGCCAAGGCGGTGACGATCCCGACCGGCATCTCCGTCGGCGCCAACAGCGTGCGCGCGATCGTGTCCGCGATGACCAGGAACAGGCCGCCCGTCAGCATCGACGCAGGAAGCAGGAGCCGGTTGTCGCCGCCTGCGACGAGTCGCACGGCATGGGGCACCACCATGCCCACGAATCCGATCATGCCGCTGACGGACACCACGGCGCCGGTAACCAAGGCGGTCAAGACAAAGAGCCGACGCGTCAGGCGTTTGGTCGGAACCCCCAGCGTACCGGCCACCTCTTCGCCCAAGGCAATGACGTTGAGCCGCCGTGCTTCCCGCAGCAAGAGAAGCAATCCCCCAAGCAGATACAGGGCCAGCACGCTCAATCCCGGTGAGGCGTTCGCCGTGAGCGACCCCATCAGCCAGGCCATCATGCCGAACGAACGATTCGGTTCCATGATGGATGTCACGAACATGATGAGGGCGCTGAAGATCGCATTCAGAATCACGCCGGCCAGCAAGAGGCTGTGCACGGATACCTGGCCGCGGTTCGCCGCCATGCCGTAGATGATCGCAAGCGAGATCAATCCTCCGACAAATCCGCAGAGCGGTAACGCCGTTAAGGCAAGGATTGTAGTGCCTAGGCCGAGAAGCACCGCCAGCGACGCGCCCAACGCCGCTCCGCTCGAGACGCCCAACACATACGGATCGGCGAGAGGATTCCGCATAAGCGCCTGCAGCGTCACACCGACTCCGGCCAGCGAGGCGCCGACGAGAAAGCCCAACAGCACCCGTGGCAGCCGCACATGGAGCAGGATGACCCCGGTGGCCCCTATGGTTTTGATATTCCATTCGTCCTGGGTGATCGCTTGCCGCATGGTGTTGCCGAGATCCGCGAGCGTGATGGGCTGCGCTCCGAATTGTAGGCACACGACAACGCCGGCGACGCTCGCAAGACCAAGAAAGAGAAGAGCGCGACGAGCCCGGGCCGGCCGGCGGCCTGCATCTAGAGCGGGACGTATGACCGGCTTTGCCTCGGCCGGCTTTTCGTCGACCGGCCACTGAGGGTCAACCGTCTGTTCGTGAATCGAGAGCTTGTCCCCACTCATGGCGGCGCCGCCGCCTGGCCGGAAGTGGGATGGAACATGACGACCAGGGCCTCCAGCGCCTCCACGATGCGAGGTCCCGGCCGGTTCATCACATCCGAGGCGATGACGTGGAGCCGTCCGGTCCTCACGGCGGTGATATCGGTCCACCGTTTCCATGCTTCTCGATCGGCGACCGGCACGGTTTCGGTCTTACCCACCGGAAACACGAGAATCTCGGGATCGCCCTTGAGCACGGTATCCATGCCGATCCGAGGGTAGGGCATGGCGGCCGAGGCCGCAATATTCACCGCACCGGCCCGTTCGATCAGTTCATGAATGTAGCTCCCGGGCCCGACTGTGATCAGCGGCTGACTATTGAGCACATAGAGCACGCGAACGGGCCGGGACAGCCGGGCTCGCGCTTCAGCTGTCTCAATCCGCCGTCGCATGGCGTGGATGACGGCATCGGCCTCCGGGGTTCGGTTGAACACGCTCCCGAACAACCGGAGATGCCTTTCGATGTCCTCCAGTGAGCGCGCGCCCAGAACCAACATGGGAATCTTGAGTTGTTCTAACTTCCCGAGTAGGTCGGCACGGAGAAATTCCGCCGGAGCGATGACCAGATCGGGTTCTAAGGCGACGATCGGTTC
>DATFFC010000108.1:0-6843 GCA_035250505.1 Nitrospiraceae bacterium
TCTCGATGAGACCATGCTCCACCCCGGCTGCACACAGGGTCAGAATTCCCCAGCCAGTCGCGTCGGTCCGGAATCGGCCGCGAACCTGATCCGCGATCCCACCCCCGGGCAGGGATCGTCGAGCAAGCTCCTGGCGAGCGATGTGCTTGAGAGAGGCGGACGCCATGCAGGCTCTAAATCATTGGCCGCTCAATGCCGGGAAAAAAACTCGCACCATTTTGATGCAGGCCGGCCCAATGACGACGATGAAGATGCTCGGAAAGATAAAAAATATGAGCGGGAGTAAAAGCTTGACCGGCAATTTTGCGGCCAACTCCTCTGCTTTGAGGCGACGGGTGGTCCGCATTGAATCCGCATGGACGCGGAGGGCTTGGCCGATACTCGTTCCGAACCGATCAGTTTGCACAAGAATGGCAACCAGGTTTCTCACCTCTTCCAGATCCGTTCGATGAGCGAGGTTTCTCAGAGCCTCTTGTCGGGTGACACCGGTTCTCAACTCCATGGCTAACAGATTGAGCTCATCACCCAGCTCGGGGTGGGAACGCTTGACCTCTTCACCCACTCGGCCGATGGCCTGGTCCAATCCGAGGCCTGCCTCCACACAGACCACCATGAGGTCCAAGGCATCGGGAATGGCTCGCTGAAGCGAATCTTTGCGAACATCGATCGCTCTTCGCAGCCACAATACTGGAGCATAATAACCGCAGGCTGCGGCCAGAACATAGAAAAATGTCAGTTTAGACGCGCTAGGGAACCCCAATGCTTTCGCAGGGATCATTGCCAGCAAGAGAACGATGATGAAGGCAAAAAGGAGTTTCGCGCCGACATAATAGATGGGAGCCTTCCGGCCACGATAACCGGCGTTGATCAACAGACGCCGCGTCGTGCGAACCTCTTCTGTGCTACCCGGCTGGTTCAGCCGTCCAAGCCATTCGAGCAAGGCATACAACTGCCTCTTAAGCTGATCAACCATTCCGGAGGCGGCTGTCTCAGGTTCGTCGGCTGCACTGGTGCCTTCTGCCCGACGTCGCCAGGTCTGCAATGCTTCTCTGGAGTTGAAGTACAGGAAGGCAGCCGAGCTCACCAACATGACTGCGAGGAATGTGGCCAGTGCGACAATGACAGGGATATCCATACCAGGCTCCTTAGACCTTGATCGCAACCATACGCTTGATGATGACCGCTCCGATCACCATCAACAGACTTCCTACCAGAACCATGTTCTGTCCCATAGGGTCTGTGAATAGGGTCGACATATAGTCGGGATTTATCTTAAATAGCGCGGCCCCGACGAGCAATGGAAGGCCCAGTAGAATAGCGGCGGAGAAACGCCCTTCGGCCGACAAGGCCTTCACTCTCAGTTGTAATTCGAACCGCTTCCGAATCAATTCTGCCAATGAGTCGATGATCTCGGCTAGGTTGCCTCCGGTTTCCCGCTGGACGAGTACCGATGTCACAAAGAACCGCAAATCCACGCAATCCAGGCGCTCAGTCATATTTTGCAGTGCCTGCGGGAGGGCGACGCCCATAGACACCTCATCGAAAACGCGCCTAAATTCAACGCCGATGGGATCGGCTGCCTCTTCTCCTACGAGCTTCAATCCGACAGAAAATGCATGGCCCGCACGGAGAGCCCGTGACACCAGCTCGAGCGCCTCCGGCAACTGACGCTCAAACTTTGCCATCCGCTGAACCTTGAGCCAATAGAGATACCCAGCCGGCAACGTACCACACGCTATCGCGCAGACCCCCGCCAATAAGCGCCAGGGCTGCATCGACAAGCCAACCATCAAACCAACCAATGCAAGGAGCGGCGTCGCCAAGACGAACGCGCCCAGGGGCAGTCGGCAATCTGCCTGCCGGTGGAGTGTCCGGAACAGTTGAAAGCGGCGTGCTTGCATCAACAGATCGTTCAACCACGGAATGTCGCTGAGCGACTCCTTTCGCACGATCTCCAACTGGACAGCCGCCTCCGGAGCCGACCACTTTTGCAGGCGCTCGACCGCCCGATCTGTTGCCCGCGGAGCCACCATGCGATGCAGCAACACGCATCCCTGCATGAACAAGAGAATCGTCCCGAAAATGCCGAGTGCGATAAGCGCGGTTAGCATTCATACACCTTTTGTGGATCGAATAACTCGGATGGAAGCGCGACACCCTTGGCAAAGAGCCGCTCGGAAAACTTCGGCCGCACCCCTGTCGCCTTGAATCGTCCCTTCACTTTGCGATTTTCATCGAGCCCGGTCTGCTGGAACACAAACAATTCCTGCAAGGTGATGAGATCGCCCTCCATGCCGACGACCTCTTGAAGACTGATCAGTTTTCTCGTGCCGTCCGACATGCGGGCAATTTGAATGATGACGTCCAATGCAGACGAGACATAATGCCGCATGGCCTTCGTCGCCAGGTTGAGCCCTGCCATGGATACTAATGTCTCTATTCGCGTGAGGGCATCTCTGGCCGAGTTGGCATGGACCGTGGTCAGTGACCCATCGTGGCCCGTATTCATGGCCTGCAGCATATCCAGACTTTCGGCCCCACGGACCTCGCCCAGGATAATCCGGTCAGGACGCATGCGGAGCGCGTTTTTTACCAGCTCCCTCTGTGCAATTTCTCCCTTTCCCTCGATATTCGCCGGTCTCGTCTCAAGCCGAACCACATGGTCTTGGCGCAATTGAAGTTCCGCGGCATCCTCAATCGTGACAATCCGTTCGTTATTCGGGATGAATCCAGATAGCACGTTCAGTAGGGTCGTCTTTCCTGACCCCGTTCCACCCGAGATCAGCACGTTCAACCTGGCCTGGACGATGGCCTTCAAGAGCTCGCCGATCTCCGGCGTCAACGATCGCTTCTCCACCAGGTGATAGAGCTGCAATGGGTCCTTACTGAATTTTCTGATCGACAGAGACGGTCCGTCGATCGCCAGCGGCGGGATGATGGCATTGACCCGAGACCCGTCGGCAAGCCGAGCGTCGACCATCGGAACCGATTCGTCGATACGCCGACCGACGCGTGAGACGATTTTTTCGATGATCTTTTTGAGATGCGCATTGTCCTTGAAGCGAACGGGCGTCAATTCGAGTCGGCCGAATCGCTCGACGAACACCTGCTTATGTCCGTTCACCAGGATGTCCGCGATGGTATGATCCGCCAGCAATGGTTCCAGGGGACCTAGCCCCAGTACCTCGTGAAGAATGTCCTGCGTCAGTTGGCTGCGTTCCCGCTGATTTAATGGAACGGTCTCTTGCTGCAAGAGCTGCTCGATCAGTTTGATGAGCTGAGCCTGCACGACATCGTTTGACATCGTGCTGATGGCATTGAGGTCGAGTAGCTCGATCACCTGCTGGTGCAGCCGATCCTTCAGTTCCAGATAGTGGGAAGTAATCTCCGCCCCGTTGGTTAATGGCGCTGCAAGCATAGTGGCTAATCCCCCTTGTCGCTCTGTTTACCCACCCAGCTCTACACAATTGATGGTTTGCCTCTCATTTCCGATCCAAAGCTTGGCAAGTACCGCCCCAAAAACCCAAGCTTCTTGTTCTCTTCCTTTCCGACACCTGTCCCGTTGACTCCAGACTTATCGGCCAGGAGGGTCTCGGTTCGCCGCGCATACCACTGTGCGAGCGCAGTCTTCGGAGCCATCAGCGTCAACGGCTTGCCATGATCGATGGCCTCGCTGGCCGTCCCGTAGTCGTTCGGAATCTGTCCAGCCGTGCGAATTCCTAACATATCTTCTGTTTCGCGCAAGAGTTCCCGTTGGTCGTTTGTGTACCGATTCACGACGACCGCGATCTTGCCGGCAGGGTACTGCGCCGCCCCCAGTACGTCCAGCAGCCGCTTGGTGCGCCGAATAGAAGGCAACGACAGCGTCGTGACCACGATGACGAGATCCGAGGCATCCATCGCTTCCTTCACCGCCGGCTCCAGCACATGCCCGCAATCCACGACGACATGCCGGTGCATCGACCTGAGAAGACCGATCACGCGCATCGTGCTGCCGGCGGTCGGTTGGACCTCGTCGAATCCCTCGTAGTCTGACGCTAGGAACTGCAGGCCGGACGAATGCTTTACTAAACTGCTTCGCACGATGGTCTCATCCAAGCGCGAGATGTCATTGGCTAGGTGCCTCAGCCCTTGAGAAGCATGCATATCCAGGAATAACCCCAGATTCCCCCCATGCATGTCGAGGTCGACCAGCACCGCGGTGTCGCGATGTCCGGTGCGCTGCACGCAGATCGCAAGATTCGTCGCCGTCGTGCTCGTCCCAACGCCGCCTCTCACGCCGATGACGCTCACGACTCGGCCACCTTCCATCTCCGAGCCGGATACTCGTCCATCGAATCGCTGCTCGAACCGCCCGATGGCGGCCTCGACCTCGTGACGAGTCAGCGGTTGAGGAAGAAACTCCTTGACTCCCAGGCGAAAGGCCTCCAGGAGCACCTGCGGGTCCGTCCGCGAGGCTGTGAGGAACACCTCAAGGTCCGGTGATGTGCTCAGCAGCCCGCGGATAAGACCAAACGTCTGTTGCGGACGCAGTTCGTCGAATTCCAGCAACAACATGTGCACCACACCGGTCCCCTGTCCTTTGGTCACCAAGTAATCCCGCCGGCGCGAGACGATCTCCTCAAAGGTCTGTCGAGCCGCTTCGTTCCGACAGTCGATCGACACTGTAATTAGTCGAGCCATGCGAGCGAATCTCCTGTTATTCAGTTATTCGACGAGACCCGGGATCGTGGAAAGGACCGGCCCATAGGGAGGTCCTCCTCCGACCGTGTTTCCCTCGAACATGTTGCACTGAACAGTCGCTACGATTTGAGCGTTTGGCTGACCCTGAACGTTGGTGACACGGGCCTCGGCATACCCGACGATTGGGAGCGGCCCACTGGGGCTGCAGTCCGCACCCTGATACACAGGCACGAAGACATCCCAGCCACCGCCCGCATCTTTGTTAGTATTGAAAAGATTAATGAGGGCATTCCAGGTTGGGTTACTCAAAGTCCCATTGGTGAACTGTAACGACGTCATCCCAGCTTGCGTGCCGGGAGTCGTATAAGTCCCATCAGCCATCCCGTTGATGATATTTCGCATTGTGATGTCGTTGGATGGAGCCTGATCGAACGTCGTGAAGCCGGCACAGGATTGCGGCGTGCCGTTGCTTGGATAAAACTGAATCACGTCCCCGCAACCGAACTGACTGAAATAGAACTCGGAAATGCCGAATGGCACGTTCAACTGACCGGGCGCCGTTTGGCCGACAGCCGACATATCGGCTGTCGCCACGGCGCTCACGCTGACGCTCGACAGGCCGACCACGTTTGCCAGGAAGGTACTAATCGTCCCGTTCGTCGAGGCATCCCGCCGCGAGATGACGCGAACCGCTTTGGGTTGGTTGGCCGTGGGAGTATGCGTTCTCGTCGCAGGATTCCACGTCCCGATCGCGATATCCGATGGAGCAATGGTAATGAACACCCCTGCTGCCGAATTGGCGTTCGCGGTGGCCTGCACGGCTGCGACAATGGTCGCTTGATCCCCGCTCGTGAGCACGTAACTCTGCTGCGCAGGGATCGTCATGCCCTCGTAAATGATCCCGAGGGCTCGTGTGCCCGCCAGGGCCGCGGCATCCGAGACATTCTGGAGTTCGTTTCGCGCAACCAGCGCGTGACCGATATCGATGGCCGCAGCGCCCATCGCAAGGAGCACGGTCAGCATCAGGGCCACCATCACGGCCGTCGCGCCCCGAGAATTATTCAGAGGTTTTATGATGGCTCTCATCGTCTTATTCATGACGCATCACCGTTTGGGCTGTGATTGTGAGGGGACTCGGAATGCCGACAACAGCTGGGATATAGGGAATCAGAAAGTTATACGGATAGGTCGCCGTCACGGTGAGCGTGTTGGGACTCGCCAGCATTTCACCCGTGACGTTGAACGTCACATTTGCGGGATTGATACCGGTGTTGGTCAGGTAATTGTTGGCGATTGCGACAATTTCCCCTTCCGTGCGCTTGGGAGGCCCCTGAACGATTCCCGCTCTTGCTCCTTCGCGGGCGGCATTCGTGACGACCTCGCGGCTATACATGATCATGCCGAATTCGATGATCCCGAACAGAATGGTGAGAAGCACGGGCAACAGGATCGCAAACTCCGCAGCCGCCGCGCCTCGTTCGTTCAGCTTTCCCATGTGATCCATCCTTTGCTCAGCTACTTGGTTTGTACGCCGCTTGTTACGACGGACCTGTTAAACTCGGCATCCGGCTTTTCGAAGCTCTCTCGGTAGGTCTTCATCGCTGTGGCGGCGGCCGTACCCTCCATCCCGACCACGGGATCGAGCGTCTCTCCGGCTTCCGGATTCAGCGTCTGGTTCTCTCTGGCCGTCTGATAGGCCGTGCCCCAATTCTCCCCCAGTTGAGTCGGCGCGCATCCGACCATGCCGGCGCCCACGAGGCTAAGAATACTGACTGCGATATACTTGCTCCGCATGATGTCCTCCTCACGTTAAGCCAAGGCTCTGTACTTGTTGCGCTCTCTCACGGAACCATGTGTCCAAATTGTCCATCCATGCGCCGGCGAGTCGCTCCAACCCGGTTCGATAATACTTCCGCCGCCGGCGACGTCCGTCCAACCGACCCTCCGAACGCGCCCTTCTCCGCCAAGCCCAGCAGGAAGAATTCGAAGTCGTTTGGTTCGACATAATAATCCGTCGGCAGGGTCTGCCCCGCGAGATCCAGCGGCTTCACCAAATGCGGCGTCACAATAATGAGTAATTCTGTCTCGCTTTTCTGGAACGAGGAACTTCTGAAGAGGGTGCCGAGAATGGGGATTTCTCCCAGAAACGGAAACTTACTC
>DATFFC010000109.1:0-19944 GCA_035250505.1 Nitrospiraceae bacterium
AGACGGAAACCTTGATTCGTGGACTGAAAGCCGTGCAGGCCGAGCTTGATGAAGGACGGTTGCCCTTCACGACACAGGATGAAGACATCCATATGGCCGTCGAACGGCGCCTGACGGAGCTGATCGGCCCGTTGGGCGGAAAGCTGCACACGGGGCGAAGCCGAAACGATCAGGTGGCGCTCGATATTCGATTGTATTTGCGCGACATGCTGGATCGTCTGTCCAAAGGCCTGACGGAGTTTGAGCATGTCTTGCTTGGCCAGGCGCGGGAGCATCTTGACGTGATCATGCCCGGCTATACCCACCTTCAACGGGCGCAGCCGGTGCTGCTGTCCCATCATTTGCTCGCCTATGTAGAGATGTTTGAACGTGATCGGGGACGCCTACGGGATGCGCGGGCTCGCCTCGATGTCATGCCGCTCGGCTCCGGCGCGCTCGCCGGCACGAACTACGATGTGGACCGCGAGTACACGGCGAAGCTGCTCGGATTCCCTTCGGTGACTCACAACAGCCTGGACGCCGTGTCCGATCGGGATTTCGTCGTGGAGTCGCTCGCCGCCTTGTCGCTCATCATGATGCATCTGTCGCGCATGAGCGAGGAACTCATTTTATGGGCGTCCCAAGAGTTCGGCTTCGTCGATCTCCCCGACGCCTATTGCACCGGGAGCAGCATGATGCCGCAGAAGAAGAATCCCGACATCCCGGAACTGGTTCGTGGTAAAACGGGACGGGTCTACGGACATCTCGTGGGGGTGTTGACGGTTTTGAAGGGGTTGCCGCTGAGCTATAACCGCGATCTGCAAGAGGACAAGGAAGCGTTGTTCGATTCGATGGACGCCGGCCTGCAATCCGTCGCAGTGCTCACCGAACTGATGAGGCGGGTCCGGTTCAATCGCGAAGTTCTTGCGCAAGCCGCCTCGGAAGGCGCCATGTTGGCCACGGAGTTGGCCGATTATCTCGTCGCGAAGGGTGTTCCTTTTCGCGAAGCCCATTCCATAGTGGGCCGAGTTGTGCGATCCTCCATCCAGCGCCGCCGCGGTCTTCAGGATATGTCACTCGATGACCTTCGGGTATTTTCGAAGCGATTCGAGAAAGACGTACTCGATTGCCTGACGGTCCGTGCTGCGGTGGAAAAGAAAGCCCAAGTGGGCGGGACGTCGAGGAAACGCGTGGAAGCGCGGATTCGCGACTTGGAAAAGACGTTGCCGTGAACCGCGCCGTCCTGTTGATCGGATTCACCACGTTGGCATGGTCCGGCTGCGGCGTGATCGGCGCGCCGATGGCGCCGGAGGATGTCGGCGTCGCTCCGATTATCGACCGGCAGAAAAGGAGCGAGGCGCAAGGGGCACAGCGTACGGTGCAAGAAGCGCCGGCCGGTCCACTCAGCCTTCCGGGCCTGAGATCCGGGGAGGGATACCCGGTTCAAGAGCAGGAAGAACTGCCTGTTCCGCCGGTCCAATCGGTCGGCACCAGACCCTAACGAAAGACCGAAGTCACAGACGGTAAAGAAAGTGTGCGTCAGCATCCTGCTAAGCGCTCCAACATACTGAAGCCCTATTCGATTGAGGAGAGGGGAGAACATTATGGAACTTATTCAGCCGGCACGACATCCACAGGTCCCGGGCAAGATGCCAAGGCGGCGGCTGTTGCTCCTGGACCCCTATCCCAGAAACAATCGATACCATTTAACCGCGTCCGAACGCCGAGCGGTCTGGTTTCCCAAGCTCAGCCTCCCGACCATTGCGGCGTATACGCCGGAGCATTGGCATGTGGATCTGGTGGATGAAGCGGTGGCCGACATCAATTTCGATCACGAATGCGACCTCGTCGGCCTCTCGGTGATGACCTGTTACGCTCCTCGGGCGTACGAGATCGCGGCGGAATTCAGGAAACGGGGCATCAAGGTCGTGCTGGGCGGAGTCCACCCGACGTACTGTCCCGATGAGGCCCTGCAGCATTGTGACGCGGTCGTCTGCGGAGAGGCGGAGGATTTGTGGCCGGAAGTGATCTCGGATTTTGAAGCGGGCCGGATGCGGCGTAAGTACGAAATGAAAGCCTTCCCCTCGCTCGAGCATTATCGGAGCCCGCGGGTTGAACTGCTGAGCCCGGATTCCTACATGACGCGGCAATGCAGCTTTACGACGCGCGGCTGCCACTTCGACTGCGAGTTTTGCAGTGTGTCGCCGTTCAACGGGAAAACCACCAGGCGGCGGCCCGTCCAGGAAGTCATCAAGGAGCTGACGGCGGTCAAGCAATGGATCAGGAGCGAGTTGGTCGAGCGGATCTGCAGCGAATCCCTGTGGCAGGCGTTCAGGACCGGCTTGCGGATCAGGCTCGGCGTGGAAGACGGGACGATCTTCGCCTTTGTCGACGATTTGCACAACAGCAATCGCGCCTACTGCCGTGAGTTGTGGACCGCGCTCAAGCCGTTGAACATCAAATGGGGATGCCAATCGACGTTGTTTTTGGGCGATGACGAGGAAATGGTCAAGCTTGCATCGGACAGCGGCTGCGTGTCGGTGTTCGTCGGGATGGAGTCTCTGGATGAAGATTGTCTCGAGGAGACGCATAAACCGTTTAACCGCGTGCAGAAGTTCGCGCAAGAGATCGACATGTTTCACAAGTACGGCATCATGGTGAACCCGGGCATTGTCTTCGGATTCGACAATGACGATGAAGCGGTCTTTGAGCGCGCGGTCGAGTTTCTCACGAAATGTCGCGTAGAATTGGCCTATTTCAATGTCCTGACTCCGCTGCCGGGCACGGCCTTGTACGAGCGATACAACAACGCCGGCCGCATTTTCGACCGTGATTGGGCCAAGTATGACGGCAAGCACGTGGTGTTTCGTCCGAGCCGGATGACTCCAGAGCAGTTGCAGGAAGGGTTTTACTGGGCCAACCATCAGTTTTATTCGCTCCCGTCGATCTGGCATCGCATGGCAGGTACCAAGCAACGATTCGTCGCGCGTCTCGAGATGAACCGTGAGTTCCGGAAGTTGGTGAAGCGGTCCTGTCCGAAAGGGTCGCTGTCCCCGGTGGCCGACGTGCTCAAGAATCTGCAGGCCAAACTTCCGACGGTTGAAACGAGGCAATTGATCCCCAACGCGCTGCACGCGATCAAACAGCGATTCGATCAGACGGCGGGTCCGGCGCACGGCTTATGGCTCAACATCAAGGCCAAGCGGCACGATCAGTTCGCCGCCTTGGTCATCACGTTGGAAGGGACGCTCGATCACTTGACTGCGCAAGAATTGCTCAAGCGGATCAAGGCTGCCGCTGAGCGGGCCAGATTGGATATCATCATTAATTTCGAGCATCTCAAACATGCCACGCCGGAGGCGCTGAGCACGCTGCTGGACGGCGGGATGCTGAAAGACGTGCTGCCGTACGCCAAGGTCCGCTACCAAAAGTTCCGGGCCGCCTTTGCCGACGCCCTGCAAGGGCTTTCCATGAGCGGCAGTGATTTTCTAAGCGAGGATTTCCAAGATGCATGATTTTCAGTACCGGCAGGGCGAGCTCTATTGCGAAAACGTGCCGTTGGCCCGGATCGCCAAAGAAGTCGGGACACCCTGCTACGTCTATAGCCACAATACGTTGGTGCGGCATCTCCGCGCGTATGACGGCGCCTTCCAGAGCATTCCGCACATCCTGGCCTTTGCCATGAAAGCCAATTCGAATCTGGCGATCCTGCGGCTCATGGCGAAAGAAGGCAGCGGCGTCGATATCGTGTCGGGCGGGGAATTGTACCGGGCTCTCAGAGCTGGCGTGCCGGCCTCGAAAATTGTGTTTGCCGGCGTGGGGAAGAATGCCGAGGAGATCCGCGACGCGTTGAAGGCGGATATTCTCATGTTCAATGTCGAGTCGTCCGAGGAAGTGCAGGCCATCAATGAGGTGGCAGCCTCAATGGGCACGAAGGCCCGCGTGGCGCTTCGAATCAACCCCGATATCGATCCCAAGACCCATCCCTATATTTCGACCGGCTTGAAAAAGAGCAAATTCGGGATCGGCGCCGACCGGGCTCTGGAGGAGTTCCGGACTGCATCCGCCCTTTCGCACATTGAGGTGGTGGGCGTGCACAAGCACATCGGATCCCAATTGACCGATGTCACGCCTTTCGTGGAGGCGTTGAAAAAGATATTGGGGCTGGTTCAAACCCTGAAGTCGCAAGGCATCGATATCCGCTACATCAATATCGGCGGAGGACTCGGGATCACCTATTCGGACGAGACGCCGCCTCAACCGAAAGACCTGGCCGATGCCATTTCGCCTTTGGTGCGCGATCTGAAGTGCGTGCTGATTATGGAGCCGGGTCGTGTCATCGTCGGCAATGCCGGCGTCCTCATGACCAAGGTGTTGTACACCAAAGAAGGAGAGGCGAAACGCTTTCTCATCGTCGATGCGGCGATGAACGACCTCATCAGACCCAGCTTGTATGGGGCGTACCATGAGATACGCCCGCTGCATGAAAGAACCAACCATGCCTCGAAGAGCATGGTCGATGTGGTCGGCCCGGTCTGCGAGTCGGGCGATTTCCTGGCAAAGGATCGGATGATGCCCCAGGTGAGACCCGGCGAAATACTGGCGGTCATGAGCGCCGGCGCCTATGGATTTGTCATGGCGTCCAATTACAATTCGCGGCCTCGGGTGCCGGAGGTGTTGGTGAAAGAGGGGGAACTGCACGTGATCCGAGCGCGGGAGTCGTATGATGACCTCGTGAGAGGCGAGCACATCCCCTCGTTCTTATCCTGAGTCACAAAGGCCGACGGAGGAGTAGGCATGTTTAGCGGATCATTGGTCGCGATCGTCACGCCATTTCGAAAAGGGAAAGTCGATGAAAAGGCACTCGGTGACTTGATCGAGTGGCAAATAGCCGCCGGCACCCATGGCATTGTCCCGTGCGGCACAACCGGCGAATCGGCCACCCTCTCGCATGCCGAACATGAGCGGGTCGTGGCCTTTACCGTCGAGGTGGTGAGGCGGCGGGTCCCGGTGATTGCCGGAGCCGGCTCGAACAGCACGGACGAAGCGATCGCTTTGACCAAACATGCGAAGCAGGCAGGCGCCGACGGCGCGTTGCTGATCACGCCATACTATAACAAACCGACCCAAGAAGGGTTGTTCCGGCATTATAAAGCCGTTGCCGAGACGGTCGATTTGCCGCTGGTGTTGTACAACATTCCCGGCCGGACTGGGGTCAACATGCTGCCCCCGACCATTGCCCGCCTAGTAAGTTGCCGAACCATCGTGGCAGTGAAAGAGGGCAGCGGCTCCGTCCAACAGGCATCCGAGATCATCCAGGCTTGCGGCGACCGATTGAGTGTCCTCGCGGGCGATGACGTCTTGACCCTGCCGATCCTGGCGCTCGGAGGCAAGGGCGTCGTCACCGTCACAGCCAATATTGCGCCGGCCGACATGGCCCGACTGGTCGATTCATTCTTGGCCGGACGGGTCGAAGAAGCCCGGCGGTTGCATTATAGGCTGGCGCCATTGTTCGCGGCCCTCTTCTATGAGACCAATCCGATACCGGTTAAAGAAGCGTTGAGCATGATGGGCAAGATCGACGGGGAATTGCGGTTGCCCTTGTGCGCGATGGGGCCGGATACCAGGCAGAAACTGGCCGGGGTACTGAAAGATCACCGACTCATCTAGGCGGATCCCTCGCGCAGCGCCAAGACCAAATCCAATGACCAAGGTAATTATCGCCGGCGCAGCAGGACGAATGGGCTGTCGCCTGATCTCGCTGGTTAAGATCTCGGATGCCCTCACCTTGGCCGGCGCGGTCGAAAGTAAGGGCCATCAGACGATCGGCCAGG
Source organism: Nitrospiraceae bacterium (assembly GCA_035250505.1). Lineage (GTDB taxonomy): Bacteria > Nitrospirota > Nitrospiria > Nitrospirales > Nitrospiraceae > DASSBQ01. The sequence goes on from DATFFC010000109.1 coordinate 5,814, forward strand.
ATGCAGGCGAGGTTGCAGGCTGCGGCAGGACCGGAATCAAGATCGGCGACGATCTCTCGGCGCTCTTGGAAGAAGGCGAGGTTGTGGTGGACTTTTCCGTGCCCGCCGCCACGCTGGGACATGCCAGGGCCGTGGCTCAACGCCGTCGCGCAATGGTGATTGGAACGACCGGATTTGCTCCAACGGAACACGAAGAACTGAAGATTCTATCGACTCAGATGCCCTGCGTGTGTTCGCCCAACATGAGTGTCGGAGTGAACGTCATTTACAAGGTGATTGCCGAAATGGCGAAGACCTTGGGCGAGGACTACGATATCGAGGTAATCGAGGCGCACCATCGGCTCAAGAAGGATGCGCCCAGTGGAACGGCCCTCAAGTTGGCCGAGATTCTCGCGAAGGCAATGGATCGTGACTTGGACCGGGTGGGAGTGTACAGCCGCAAAGGATTGATCGGGGAGCGGACGCGGAAGGAAATCGGCATTCAGACCATCCGGGCCGGCGACATTGTCGGCGACCATACGGTTTTGTTCGGAACGGCAGGGGAGAGGATTGAGGTCACGCATCGCGCTCACAATCGCGATACGTTTGCGAGCGGCGCCCTTCGCGCGGCGCGCTGGGTGGTGAAACAACCGCCGGGTCTGTATGATATGCGGAATGTTCTGGGGCTTCGCTAGTGAGACTGACTCACCGGACGTAGAGACACCACCGCTGTGGTCAGCCGGGCAGACCTTGTCAGGTGGCGGGCGATCCCGGTTTTGTCAGAGAAACGGTCAGTGACGGGATGTAATAGGCCTCGGCTCAGCATCGGCGACTTTGCGACGACCACAGTTCAGACAGGCTAAAACAGTGATCGCGAGACCCGCATCCAAATCGACTGCCCGCTCCGGCAACATCGTGCCGCGGCATTTATCACATGTATGCATACATGACTCTATAACATTGCGGTGTAGGGCGTACCATCCACCTGAAGTACCTTGAGTCATGGTTAAAGGTCCTGCAGACTAGAAAAGGACTGGGCCGTTCGGGTGAGCTACATGGCCATTCGGCCTTGCCGGCACCCCGTAAGTGTACCGGGATTGTGTTGACCGGCCCTCTAAGCCCTGTATAGGTTGGGGAGAAGAAGTCGAGAGACCACAATGTATAGGATCATTCTCATTCTGGTCCTGCTCACGCTCCTCTACTTCCTGCTGCGCAGCGCCATTCGCGAACTGCGGGAACGTGCAATGAGAGGAGACCCAAATCGACAATTGTCGGATAAGCACCAAATGATTCAGGACCCCAATTGCCGAGTGTTTGTTCCGAAAGGAGCGGCCGTACAGCATCAGATCGGCGGGCAAATCTATTTCTTCTGCAGTCGGGATTGTGCGATGGCTTTCCAGAAACAGCTCTCGGTGTAGCGATCAACAGCCGGAGTAGCTGGAGTCTGCGAGCCGGTCTTCCTTATCGAAGAACAAAGTGATCTGGCATTCGTTCGGGCTGAAATTAAAGAGCGGAAGCGCGGTCTTCCCGCCTGCGATCCGGTGATAAATCCATTTCTCGCCTCCGAAGAATCGTGCCGTCCTCCCGTCGGGCGGGCCCCAGTTCTTTTCAAACCAAGCCTTGTCTTTCCCTTGAAGCTCGGCGGGCTTCAGTGATGCTTCAAGATACGGATTGTGGCTGCAGGCCGTGAACAAGAGACCGAACAGCAGGGCCCGGATGAATCGGCTCATTCAGGATCATCCTCCAGCGTATGGCATGAACAGGTAAGCCGTACGAAGAAATTCTAGCTTTGCCCCGCAAGACCTGTCAAATCTGCGGTCCGGTTCGCATGATGATTTGCCATGCAATCTTGATCCTCTTACAATAGGAATATCACGGATGCTCACGCAAGAAAGGATAATCCCATGAAACTCTTTTTAGATACTGCCAGCGTCAAGGAAATTCAGGAGGGGGCTGCGCTCGGCCTGCTTGACGGAGTGACGACGAATCCGTCGCTCGTCGCCAAGGAAGGCCGTAGTTTTCGCGAGGTTCTATTGGAAATCTGCAACATCGTCGACGGCCCCATCAGCGCCGAAGTCGTGAGTCTCGACTCCGACGGCATGGTGAAGGAGGGGCGGGAATTGGCGAAGGTGCACAAGAACATCGTCGTCAAAGTCCCGCTGATCCCGGAGGGGCTCCGCGCGACGAAGAAGCTGGCGGCAGAAGGCATCAAGGTCAACGTGACCTTGTGTTTTTCGCCGACCCAGGCGCTACTCGCGGCAAAGGCGGGCGCCTGGTGCGTCTCACCGTTCATCGGCCGATTGGATGACGTGAGTTCCAACGGAATGGAGTTGATCCGTCAGATCGTGACGATTTATCGCAACTACGACTATAAGACGCTCGTCTTGGTGGCGAGCGTGCGCCATCCGCAACATGTCGTCGAAGCCGCACTCGTGGGGGGGCATATCTGTACGATGCCGTACAGTGTCTTCCAGCAGTTGGTGAAACATCCGCTGACCGACGTGGGCTTGAAGAAGTTCCTCGCGGACTGGGAAGCACACGGACGAAAATAGCCTGCGGCCGGCCCGGGATTCCTTATGTCCCATCAAGGAGGGCGCGAGCCTGCCGGAAGACTCGGTGGAACATGGGCCTGGTCAGCTTGCCGGTGAAGGTATTCTGCTGACTCGGATGAAATGAGCCAAGAAGCGCGACACCGGTCGGCAGACGATAGAATGCCCCGTGTCTGAATTCAAGGGCCGGCCTCGGCGGGAGAAGGTTACACTCGCGGCAGACTTTCAAATACTGGTCAAAGGCCACCTTCCCGAGAGCGATGACGACCCGCACGGACGTGAGGAAATTGATCTCCTCGCGCAGATAAGGCCGGCAATTCGAAAATTCCTCGGGCAAGGGCTTATTGTCCGGCGGCGCGCACCGCACGGAGGCGCCGATGTAGCAGTTCGACAGGCGTAGTCCATCGTCTCGATGAAGAGAAGTCGCCTGGTTGGCGAATCCATAACGGTGCAGGGCTTCGTACAGCCAATCCCCGCTTCGATCTCCCGTAAAGATGCGGCCGGTTCGATTGCCTCCGTGCGCTGCCGGCGCCAACCCCAGAACATACAGCTGAGCCTGATCATCGCCGAATCCAGGGACCGGCCGGCCCCAATAGGTCCAGTCGAGGAACTGGCGGCGCTTGGTGCGGGCGACCGACTCTCTGTACTTGACGAGACGGGAGCACTTGCGGCAATCGACGATTTGCTCATTCAACAGGGTGAGCGCGCGCATAAGGCGGCCTGCACTCTACCAGATTTGGAAAACATGTTCATGCTTGTCGCGACGCCGTCTTGCTGCTAGCATCATGACCGGACTCAAGCGAAAGGACAAATACGTATGCGCAGACTTGTCGCCGGTTGCCTGGTGCTTTGGCTCGTCTTCTTATGGGTGCCGTTACGAAGCGGAGGAGACCCGGGCGCCGCGCACAAAGGACTCGCCCATGAGGTGGTAAAACCCGACGGCCGGATCGCCCCGGACACCGACCCTCCCTCGCTTGCACCAGCCGCAGATCAGGAACCGGCGGAGCCGGAAGACCGGCTGGTGATCCTTCCGGAGATCAAGCGGGAAGGGGAGCGGTTTTTCCTCAGTTCGTTCAAACTGCCGGACAAACTCACCTTTGCCGGCCAGTCCGTGCCGCTCGACAACTGGCAGGTGCGGGAGCGGATCGAGTATGAGTTTTACCAGTTTCTCGAGGACCAGGGCGAAAGCATCATTCTGGCGAAACGCACCGGCCGCTGTTTTGCTCCGGCGGAAAAGCAATTGGCGGAGGCCGGCCTGCCCGACGACCTCAAGTACATGCTGTTGGTGGAGAGCAAGTGTATCGCCGCCGCCTATTCGCGTGCGAAGGCGTCCGGTCCGTGGCAATTCATCAATTCAACCGGCCGTCGATACAAGCTCCACAGCGATCGATGGCTCGATGAACGGCGGAACCTGGAGATGTCTACGGAGGCCGCGATCAAGTATTTGCGCTATCTCCGGGAGTATCAACAGGGCGATTGGTTCCTTGCCATGGCCTCCTACAATGCCGGTGAGGATCGAGTTCGAAAGCTCATGAAGGAGCAGAAAGTGGGCGATTATTGGAGATTGCACGGTCCGAGAGAAACCATGCGGTACGTTCCTCGTATCATTGCCGCCAAGGAGATCTATTCCCAGCCGGAGAAATATCTGGGCCTGACAAAAAAAGACCTCTATACGCCGTTGGAAACGGAAACCGTCACGGTCACGATCAAGGAGCCCCAACGGCATCTGACCGTTATCGCTCACGAGTTCGGGACATATTTTCTGGAGCTCAAGATGCTCAATCCGGAGTTCACGAAGGATTTCCTGCCGAGAGGAACCTACCAGGTCAAAGTCCCGCGCCAGACCTGCCCCAATCGTTGCTTCAAGCAAGAGAAGCCGTAACGGCTCCATGCGCATAGGTCTCTCACACGCTCGTGCGCGAACCATCTTCGCTCGTCTCTTCAAGGCGGCGCTGGAGGCGGTGGATCCCTACAGGGCGGTGCTTCGTGATACCAGGATGCGGAGAGGCGCATTGTTGGTCGGGCCTCATCGCTATCGGCTTTCCAAATATCGCCGTATTGTGGTGATCGGTGCGGGCAAGGCTTCGGCACGCATGGCGCAAGGGTTGGAACACGTCCTTGGGCCGAAAATCGACGGTGGTCTGGTCGTCGTCAAATATGGTCATCGGCTTCCGACAAGAACCGTCCGAGTCGTCGAAGCCGCCCATCCGGTTCCTGATCGTGCGGGTCTTGAAGCCGGCAGGCAGTTGCTTGATCTCGCCGGCACGTTGACGGGAGGTGACCTGCTCATTGTCTTGTTGTCCGGAGGCGCATCCAGCTTGCTGCCGGTGCCGGCACCGGGGCTTTCCTTAGAAGATAAGCAGGCGACGACTCAGCTCTTGCTCCGGTCCGGGGCCACCATTCAAGAAGTCAACACCGTGCGCAAGCATGTATCGTCTTTCAAGGGCGGCCGTTTGGCCGCGGCCACCAAGGCCAGTGTCGTGACCCTCGTGCTCTCGGATGTCATCGGCGACGATCTTGGGTCGATCGGGTCCGGCCCCACTGCGCCGGACGATACGACGTTCGGCGAGGCGTGGGCCATTGTGCGCAGATACCGCCTCGACGCAGCGATTCCACGGGCCGTCCGACGCCACCTTTTGCAAGGGATGCACGGGCGAAGGGAGGAAACACCGACATCCGGGTCGACCGTTTTTGCGAGGGTCCGGCATCATGTGATCGGCAGCAACCGGGTGGCGCTCGAAGCGGCATCGAAAGCCGCCGTGCGGAGCGGACTGTGTACCATGGTTGCTTCATCGACTTTGACCGGTGAGGCAAGGGAAGTTGCCAAGGTTTTTGGCGCCGTGAGCCGCGAGATCGCGCACTACGGCCGACCGATGCGCCGTCCATGCTGTTTCCTGGCCGGAGGAGAATTGACGGTGACGGTTTCGGGTCATGGGCGAGGCGGACGCGCCCAGGAGTTTTCGCTCGCTGCCGTGCCGGAGATCGCCGGCCTCAAGAGGGTCTGGATCGCGGGATTTGCCACGGATGGCTCGGACGGCCCCACCGACGTGGCCGGAGCGGTCGTAGGCGGAGACACAGCGGCGAGAAGCATGCGCCACAAGGTGGATCCCGCCCGCGCTTTACTGGGCAACGATGCCTATACATTCTTTGACCGTGCCGGCGGACACATAAAGACCGGACCCACCGGAACCAACGTCAACGATTTATATTTTCTCCTCGCACTCTAGCGCTCCGTTTCTTCTCCTTCTGCTACAATCCCTGGAATCAAGCGGTCCGTGAGTCATCATTGTTCATGAGACTGTCCATTCAGACATTGGACACCTGCTTAGACCCTGCCGTTGCGGGAGGAAAAGCCGCCGGCCTGGCGCGACTCCTTCGAGCCGGCTTCCGCGTGCCACCGGGCTTTTGTGTGACCACGGAAGCCTATCAGGAGGCGTGCGCGAGTGCCGGACTCCATGCTCAACGCGAGTGGGCATATCTCCGGAGCTTGCCGGCAGCTCAACGGGAGGCGGCCCTCTCCGCGGTGAAGGCTCGTCTCGCGGGCTTCTCATGGCCGGCCCAGTGGTCTGCTGATCTTGATGAGGCAATCCTAAAGATTCGGCCAGGCTCCGTCCGGTTCTGGGCCGTCCGTTCCTCGGCCACGAACGAAGATAGAGGCGACGCCAGTGCCGCCGGCCTCTATCGCACCCAACTCGGTGTGCCGAACGCAGATATTCGGGAAGCCATCCGGCGCTGCTGGGCATCTCTGTGGGAAGAGCGCGTCTTCGAGTACGACGCCGCGAAGGGGACGACCGGACCAGCGCCGCGTATGGCTGTGATCGTTCAGCCGATGGTGGAGGCTCGGACCTCGGGTGTTGCCTTTTCCCGGCATCCGATCACCGGCCGTGCCGACGAAACTCTCGTCAACGCCGTTCCGGGGCTGGCGGAGCCGCTGGTTTCCGGCCGGGTAGCTCCAGATGAGTATGTGATCACGCAGGATTCTTCCGGGCGCTTAGGATGCGTCGCGCACCGGTACGTGGCGCGCAAGCCGTACATCGTGAGGTTGACCGGGGACGGCATGGTGATCGACCGGATCGCAGAACAAGAAGAGCCTCGCCCATCGCTGACCGATGATGAAGCGGTACGGCTGGCAGCCTCGGTGCACCAAATTGAGAAGGTATGGAAAACGCCGATCGACGTGGAATGGGCGTTTGATCACGAACATGTGTGGTTTCTGCAGGCTCGGCCGATTACCAGTCGGACAAGCGGACAACGGCCGACGAATCAGCAATGCGATTGGTCCCGTGCCAACTTCAAGGAGACCCTTCCAGAGCTGCCGAGTCCGCTGGGGCTCTCTTTTCTCGAAGCCTTCATGGACGATTTTATCATTCGGCATTACTGTGATCTCGGATGTGTGATTCCGGAAGGCGTATCGGCCGTGCGCATTATTGAAGGCCGCCCTTTCATTAATGTGACGCTTCTCCAATCGTTCCTGGTGCAGCTGGGCGGGCATCCTGAACGCGTGACGGAGCAAATGGGAGGCGAAAGCCGAATCCCTTTGATGAAGCCGGGAAGGTTATCGGTTTGGAAACTCGTGCGAGGGTACCTTTTAATGCATCGCAGGATTCGGCGTGCGCTGCGTTGCGCCCCAGCCTGGTTCGAAGAACTGAAACGCACCGCATGCGGCCAACTCGAAGAGCCGCTATCCGCCTTGGCGCCTCAGGAACTGATCCAGCGTATGGAATGGCTGGGAAGCTGTCTCCGCCGTGGCGAATGTACCTTTGCGATCGTTGCGGCGGTAGGGCAGGCACAACAGATGCTGGGCTTCTTGCTGCCCCGGTGGATGGGCCCCGATTGGCGGGCCGTGCTCAATGCGGCGTTGCAGGGCCAGGAGACGATTATCAGCGCAAAACAGGTTCGATGGCTGCGGCAGATCGGCGAGCGAGCGAACTGTGAGGCGAAAGCCGCGGCGTTTTTCCTGTCTGAGCCGTGGGAGCCGGCCTCGTACCGCGACCGGTTGGCAGGAACCAAGTGTCTGGTGGAACTGGACGCGTTTCTTGAAGAGTACGGCCATCGGGCGATCGGTGAATCGGACGTGATGGTTCCGCGTTTTGCCGAGAATCCAACGTATCTGTTGACGGTCATCCGCCGGCACGTCGCACACCTTCCCGGAGAGACGGCCGAGCAAGCGGCTCTGCGGCAGCGGCAGGATCGGGCGACGGCGCTGGCGCTGATTCGCGAGCGCTGCCGTTGGAGATACGACCGGTGGCTGGTCTTTCGCTGGTGGTATCGGCGACTCTGCCGAACCTATGAATTGCGGGAAGCCAACCGCCATCACCTGATGTACTATGCCGCGGCGACGCGCCGCCTCGTTCAGGCGCTCGGCCGGCGGCTCAGCGCCGCCGGCCGGTTGTCCGACCCGGATGATATCTTCTTTGTCACGGCCGAAGAGCTCAAGAGATTGAGGTGCGATCCGTCCGTTCAAGATTGGCAAGCGCTCGTCGCGACGCGCCGGGCAAGCCGTCGGATGCATTCCGAGAGCACGGTCCCGGACTTCATCTCAGCGAGGGACAGCGGGCAAATGACCCGAGAATCGATGCATGCGGACGGTGTGCTGCGCGGTGTTCCAATCGGCGCGGGAGTCGTCGAGGGTCGGGTGGCGGTCGTGCAGAGCATGGAGGACATCGGAAAGGTACGGCGCGGTGATATCATTGTCACTGAGGTCATCGATCCCGGAGCGGCGGCGCTCTTCGGCCTAGCCGGCGGATTGATTGTCGACATGGGAGGCACGCTGTCACACGGCGCTATTATCGTGCGTGAGTATGGAATTCCGGCGGTCGTGAACGTGGGCCCGGCCACTCGCATGTTGAAGGACGGAGAATGGGTGAAATTGGACGCGACGGAGGGGATCGTGCACCGACGTTCGGCTTGACCTTTCTACGCATTTCCCGTAGGCTTCAGACAGTTTTCCTTATATAGAATCCCTAGGAGCCAGAACCGGTGGATCGGTGCATGTCGAAAGGCAGTAGAACTTGCTAGACCCCTCATGAATGCGACCCTCGTTTTTACCCTCGGCCTCGGGCTAGGGACGACCTTGGGCCTGGCGATCGCTTGGTGGCTGATCGGCGCAAGACCGCGCATGCGGGCGCAGATCGAAGTCAAGGAACTCGCTGAGCGCCTGTATCGGACTGAAGCGACGAACGATGAGCTTCGATCGCGGCTCCAAGAGACGGCGCGCGTCATCGCCGAGCTCCGGGAAAAGCTTGCTGAATCGCAGAAAGCCTGTGCCGTCGCTGAAACGAAACATAACGAAGCGGCCAGGCATTTTCACGAGCAGAAAGAACTGCTCCAGGGAGCGCGGCGAGATCTCGAGGCGTCGTTTCAAGCGCTCTCCGGTGAAGCGCTCAAGCAGAACAACGAAGCCTTTTTGCAACTGGCCCGGTCCTCCTTCGCAAATCTCCAAGGAGAAGCCACCGGGGACCTCAGCCGGCGACAGCAGGCGATCGACGAGCTTGTCAGGCCGCTGCAGGATCAGTTCAACCGCTACGAAGAGCACATCAGGGAAGTCGAGCAGGCCCGCCGGCGTGACTATGGGGGGCTGGAACAGCATCTGAAACTCATGGCGGAATCACAGCGGCGGTTGCAGCAGGAGACGGGAAATCTCGTCAAGGCGTTGCGCGTGCCGGCTGTGCGCGGCCGATGGGGAGAGATCACGTTGAAACGGGTGGCCGAGTTGGCCGGCATGGTGGCACAGTGTGATTTTGTGGAGCAGCCGGTTGCCACTCATGATACGGGCTTGTCGAGACCCGACATGGTTGTACGGCTTCCCGCCGGACGGCACGTCGTCGTGGATGCCAAAACGGTGTTATCCGCGTATCTCGACGCCTATGAATGTCAGGACGAGAGTCAGCGCCTTTCGCATCTCATCCGCCACGCGAGCCAGGTTCGATCCCGGATCGACGAACTGGGACTCAAAGCGTACTGGAATCAATTTCCGCAGGCCCCCGAGTTCGTGGTCCTCTTCCTGCCGGGCGAACAGTTTCTCGGGGCGGCGCTGGAGCAGGACCCGTCGTTGATCGAAGACGGGTTTTCGCGGGGGATCGTGATTGCCACGCCGGCGACACTGGTGGCCCTCCTGCGCGCGGTGGCCTATGGTTGGCGGCAGGAACAATTGGCGGAACATGCGGTGCTGGCCGGCCGCTTGGGAAAAGAGCTGTATGAACGGATGGCGGTGCTGGCGGAGCATCTGAACGAAATCGGCCAGTCGCTCGGGAAGAGCGTTCATGCATATAATAAGGCCGTGAGTTCGTTAGAGTCGCGGATCATGCCCACCGCCCGAAAATTTAAAGACCTGGGCGTCTCATCGGACAAGGAGCTGGATCTGCTGAATTCGGTCGAGCAGCTGCCGAGAAGGCGTGCGTCGCTGGCGGGCCGGGATGCCGAGAGTGTAGGATGATTGAACAGCAACGTATGGTCGAGGAGTTTCACCGGAAGTTCGAGCTGCGCGCCGAATCGGCTCCGACCATTCTCGACGACGCGACCCGCCGGCTCCGGATCAGGTTGATCCAAGAAGAGTTCGACGAAGTCAAGGAAGCCTTGGCGAGAGAGGACCTGACGGGCATCGCTAAGGAACTGGCCGATTTGCTCTACGTGATATACGGGACCGCTGTGTCCTGCGGCATCGATATGGATCCGGTATTTCGTGAAGTTCATCGCTCGAACTTGACCAAAGTCGGCGGATACAAGCGTGGAGATGGGAAATGGGTCAAGCCGGCCACATATTCACCGGCGCAGATCGGCCCAATTCTTGACCTGCAGGCGGCGCATCGTCCTCCCTTGTCATCGGCTCAAGCTCCAGAAGCTCCGGACGCGACGTAATCGGCGGAGCAGAGTATACGGCATGAAAGAACTGCATTGCCCGGCTTGCGGGACGCCCTTTGTGCGGTTGACTCATCAGCCGGGGGTCATGGAGCGCCTGCTGAACAAGATGGGCGTATTTACGTATCGTTGCCAGGTCTGCACCAACCGGTTCAGAGCGATCCGTTCCGGAGCCAGGCATGCCACCCAGGAGTTCGATCAGCGCGAATACCGGCGCCTCACCGCCCAAATACCCGCGGCGCTGACGGTGGACCAACCGACCTTCGATGGGATCATTACCGATGTCTCGATGGGAGGCTGTACCATCGAGACCGATGCGATGTTTCCCCGAGGGACGTTCGTGGAGGTACTGCTCAAGCCGCCGCAGACCCAGATGGACATCAAGGTGGATGCCGCGATGATCTGTTCACAGCGAGGCGCGGCGGTGGGGCTCAAATTTCTTGAATTTGAGCCGGATGACAAACATCGCCTCGGGGAATTGGTCTTGAGCCTGTTGGTGACCCAGACCTCACCGCCCGGCATGACCGCCTGACTCATCCTCCGCTGCGGCGCCGCGAGCCGACCGGCTTGGCCGTGACCGGCAGATTATCGATGAGGCGGATCGCCCCTACCCGCACCGCCCCGAGCAGCACACAGTCATTTCGAATCGTTGTCAGGGATTCCAATGTGGTGGGATGACAGACCGCCAAATACTCCACACGTACCTTCGGCTCGCGGGCGATCACGTCCGTCATGACGCGGACGATATCTTTTGAGACCCGGCTGCCTTTGTAAATCCCTTCAGCGCCGGCTGTCAGGCTCTGGAAGAGTATCGGCGCCGCCTTCCGTTCCGTAGGAGACAAGTACGCATTACGCGAACTTAGAGCCAGCCCGTCTTCTTCGCGCACGGTGGGGAGGACCATAATTGCGCAGCCGATGTTCAGGTCCGCTACCATCCGACGGATAAGGGCCGCCTGTTGATAGTCCTTCTGGCCGAAGAATGCGGCATCGGGCTGGGTGAGGCAGAGCAACTTGGTCACGATCGTCGCCACCCCTTGGAAGTGCATCGGACGGGCCGCGCCTTCCCAACAGCGGGCGATGCCGGGCACCGACACGACCGTTTGAAATCCTTCCGGGTACATCGCCGTCCGGTCCGGCGCAAACACGATATCGACCCCTTCCGTCCGGCACAGCGCCTGATCGCGAGAAAGCCGGCGGGGATACCGCGAAAAATCTTCCCGCGGACCGAATTGCGTGGGGTTTACGAAGATACTCACGACGACGGCATCGCACTGGAGGCGTGCAGCCCTGATGAGGGCTTGATGCCCGGCATGCAGGGCTCCCATGGTCGGCACCAATCCGACCTTGACACCCTCGCGCGTAAGGGCTCGGCTCCAAGCGGCCATGGCGGCCGGTGATCGGATGGTCTTCACGCAGGCGGCTCATCCGGGCGGGCGGGTCCGCAGGAAGGACGGGAGCCATAGCGGCCGTGCGGTTGCGGATCGAGAGCTCTCACGACCGACCGATCGTCCAATTCCTGTAGCAATTCCGCGACGGTGCGGTGAAGGACCGGATGCCGCCAACCCGGAACGACGTCCGCCAACGGCGTAAGAACGAACCGCCGCTGGTGTAGGCGTGGATGGGGCACCGTGAGTTCCGGTTCTCGTATCACCTGCTCATCATATAACAGCAGATCCAGGTCGAGCGTCCGCGGGCCCTTGCGACGATCTTCATTGCGCCCGAGCGCCCGCTCGATTTCGTGGCATACCTTCAATAGACTCTGCGGTGTGATATCAGTTTCCAACAGGACCACGCCGTTCAGGAACCAGCCGGGACCTGGTTCGGCGCCATCGATGACCGGTTCCGTCTCATACAGCGCAGACGTCGCGGCGAGCCGGGAATGCGGCAAGAGACCCAGCAAGGTAATCGCCCGGTCGCAGTAATCGAGACGATTCCCTTCGTTGGACCCGAAGCCGATACATGCGGTGGCCATGATTGCCGTCATTCGTGAATCGTGATTCGTGAAACGTCGGCAGTTTCGAACTAAAATCCTGTTTTTCTGATCCGCTCCACCGCTTCAGCCAGCCGGTCCTTCGACGTCGTCACGGTCATCCGAACATAGCCTTCTCCCGGCGAGCCGAAGCCGTTGCCCGGTGTGGTGACAATCCCCGCCTTCTCCAGGAGATGGGCGGTAAACGAAGCGGAAGTATACCCTTGCGGGACCGTCACCCAGACGTAAAACGCCGCCGGCGGAGGATCCACCTCCAAGCCCAATTGTTTCAGGCCGGGCACCAGCACATCGCGCCGCTCCTGATATGTGTTCCGGAGATTGTCGGTAATCGACTCGTCCAGCGTCAGGGCCGTGATGCCCGCCTCCTGAATCGCTTGGAACACGCCGGAGTCCAAATTGCTCTTGACCTTCCCCAAGCCGGCCAACACCTCTTTATTACCGACCGCAAAGCCGAGTCGCCACCCTGTCATGTTATAGGTCTTGGAGAGGGAATGAAATTCGACCCCAACCTCTTTGGCCCCTTCGATCTCCAAGAAACTCGCCGGACGGTTCCCATCGTAGAAAATCTCCGAATAGGCCGCATCATGACAGATGATGACCTGATAAGTCCGTGCGAAGTCGACCACCTGTGCGAAATAGTGTGTGCCCATCACGACGGACGTCGGATTGTTCGGTGAGTTGAGCCACATGAGCTTGGCTTTTCTCGCGATGTCCTTGGGGATGGCGTCGAGGTCCGGCAGAAATCCGTTCTGCTTCGTCAGCGGCATGATATGCGAGACGCCGCCGGCGAAGCTCGTTCCGACCGGATACACCGGGTAGCCCGGACTCGGCACCAGCACGACGTCGCCGGGATCCACGAATGCGAGCGGCACATGGCCGATCCCTTCCTTCGATCCGATCAAGGTGAGGACCTCGGAAACCGGGTCCAGCGTGACACGGAAGCGCCGTTGATACCAGTCGGCCACTGCGGCGCGGAACGAGGCCATGCCCTCATACGAGGGATACTGATGGTGCTTAGGCTCGCCCGCCGCTTTGCGCAGGGTTTCGATGATCGGCGACGGGGTCGGTAGATCGGGGTCGCCGATGCCGAGATTGATGATATCGACTCCCCGGCGGATTGCCTCCTGTTTCATCTTATCGATGGCGGCGAACAAATAGGGCGGTAGTGTCTTGATACGAGTGGCATACTCGATGGGGAACCCGGACATGCTAGGAGACTCCTTTCTGACGATTGTGCATCGCTGTATCGTGACGATCTACGCTCTTGAGACGGCGGCGATTCATGCAGTGAAGAGGTACAGTACAGCAGGTACGGCTCGGCAATCAACGAGCGGAATCTATCTCTCGATGCCGTCGCTTCCAAGATTCTTGTGCAGACGTCCGAGTCGCCCGGCATGGGTGGGCCAGGGTTGTATCGGAACGGCGGCGAGCCGTACACTGTCTTGGAGTGAGAAAGGAACGCAATGAAGGTTCGCAAACTGCTCCATACCCGCATGCGGGTCAGCGATATGGAGGAGACAATCGGGTTTTACACCGCTGTCCTGGGGCTTGAGGTCATGGAACGCAAGGTGTCGCCGCGCGGCTCGCAGCTCGCGTTCTTGAAAGTGCCGAATAGCGAGGAATTGATCGAGCTGTGTAGTTTTCCCGCGAGCGGCCCCGTGAAGGTTCAGGAAGATCTTGTCCATCTGGCGTTTGAGGTGGAGAATCTGGACGAGACGATCGCCTCGCTGACCAGCCGAAACATCAAGATCACCGA
>DATFFC010000110.1:0-32014 GCA_035250505.1 Nitrospiraceae bacterium
CGAGCGATTCATCGAGCCGGCCGGCGCAGCGATCGCCCGCTCGTCACGGTGAACTGTGCCGCGATTCCGGCATCCCTGATCGAGAGCGAATTCTTCGGCCACGAGGCGGGCGCCTTTACCGGCGCCACAAAAAAACGCGACGGCCGATTCGCCTTGGCCGACAAAGGCACCATCTTCTTGGACGAGATCGGAGAATTGCCGATTGACCTGCAAGGGAAATTATTGCGGGTACTGCAGCAGGGAGAGTTCGAACCGGTCGGCAGCTCGCACACGAAGAAAGTCGATGTGCGCGTGCTGGCGGCGACGAACCGTGATTTATTGAAAGCGACGCAGCAGGGTACGTTCCGCCAGGATCTCTATTACCGGCTTAACGTCTTCCCGATCACGCTGCCGCCGTTACGGGAACGCGGAGAGGATGTGGTGCGGTTGGCCTCCGCATTTGCACAACGCTTCGCCAGGCGAATGGGCCGCACCATTGCCCCCTTGACGCCCGACTGCGTCCGCCGCCTCCAAGCCTATCCCTGGCCGGGAAATGTGCGCGAATTGCAGAACGTCATCGAACGGGCCGTCATCACCGCCTCCGACGGCTGCTTGAATTTGACCCGTGCTCTGCCGGAAGCAATGCCGTCCGATTCAGGCCATTCCACCGACCAGCCGACAGAAGCCAGCGCCATTCGCACGGCAAAGGAGTTGGAGGAATTCGAGCGCACCAACATCCTGCGCGCCCTGCAATCTTCCGATTGGAAAGTTTCCGGCGAACGGGGTGCAGCCCGCCTGCTGGGGATGAATGCGTCTACGCTCAGCTCACGCATGAAAGCGCTCGGCATTTCAAAACCAGGCGGATCCCGCATCTCGACCTGAATCAGAATTCCCCGTGAGCCGCGTTCCCCGCTTCACTACAGCGATCAGGGGCCGTGTTGTGCTTGGACCAAACTCCTCCGCTCTCGCGGAATCTCGTAACGATTTTCGCGGGATTTCATAAACGGCAAGCCGGCCATGGATTGTTTCCGCCGCCCGCCCATCCGTTCTCGTTGAATTATCAGAGACTCTTTGTTGCCGCCCTGCACGGCATCAATCCTGCTGACGGACCGGATGTCACCGTCATCGGGCGTTATGCCGGAGGGCAATCATGATCCAAACCATACACGATCCAGCTTGGCGGTACTGGTTGTTGACCGCGGGTTTGATTGCAGCAGGTATCGGCGGCTGGGCATGGGGAATCCCGCTTGCCATGGTCCTGTGCGCCGTTCAAATCGTCCATTTTGGATGGCGCGCCGGGACTGCTGCGGCATTGGCCGTTCAGGTCAGGCTCGTATACCTGGCCTTGCTGGTGGTGGGCATGTGGTCCTCAATGCAATGGATTCACGTGGTGCAATTGCTCGGCACCTCGGCGCGCGTACTGATCGGCTATTGCCTGCTGGCCCGGACCCTTTCCTTAGCCCCATGGAATCGCCGGAAGCCATTGTCGCTGTCGCTCGTCCGCAGCACATTCTTCTCAACGCAAACCGAAGTCACTCCCTGTGGGTCCGTCCTACAACGGCGTTGGCACGAAGCCTTGGAGGATCTATGAACTGGGACGATGTGTGTCGCTCAGCAGACCGGCTCCTATTTCGGAGCTTCATTCACCATCATCGCAATCAAGGAGGAAGGGCCATGCCACAGACCGTCATCAATGAACCGATCAACGGCGTCAACACCGAACAAATGGGTGCCACGGTCCAAGCGGTGCAGAAAGATCCGGCGCTCGCCACCTTTCGGTTCCGCGCGTCCAATACCTGGATCAACGGCGGCCACAATCGATCCATGATCAAGAGCTTCTACGGGGCCGGAGCGGAAGACACTGTGCGGACCAAACCGTTTGTGGTCGGTGCGGCGGAACCGCCCGTTCTGCTTGGAGAAGACCAGGCGCCCAATCCTGCCGAGTATGTCCTGCATGCCTTGGCGGCCTGCCTCACCACCTCGCTGGTCTACCATGCAGCCGCGCGGGGCATCCGCATCGAATCGATGGAGTCGCAGCTAGAAGGCGATCTGGATCTGCGTGGGTTTCTGGGCCTGTCCGACGACGTTCGGAAAGGGTTTCAAGAGATCCGGGCCACGTTCACGGTCAAGAGTGACGCAACGAAAGAGCTACTGGAGAAACTCGCCAAATTTTCTCCCGTGTACGATACAATCGCCAATCCCGTACCTGTGTCGATCTCGATCAAGACTGAACGGCCGGAAAAGGCGTGAGCCAAACCGGTCACCGGCAGTTCACATGAGTGGAACTCGAGAGGAGACCCTCGACCATGAATAGGATACTCGCCTTTACCTATGGAGTCTTGTGTTACGTGTTCGCCGTAGCTGTTCTGCTCGCCGGCGCCGTTCCCAGCTGGGGCACGGAGTCGGCGGGGGCGCCCGCATCGCCGAAGAGCCTTTCTGAGACGGTCCCCCTCTATACAAACATCGGCTCCCACCACAAATCCATCTCCACCCAAGTCCCGGCCGCACAGCAGTACTTCGATCAGGGCCTGCGATTCGTCTACGGATTCAATCATGCGGAAGCGATCCGCTCCTTCACGCACGCCGCAGAACTCGATCCCACCTGCGCCATGTGCTACTGGGGGATCGCACTCGCCTACGGTCCGCACGTCAACGCGCCGATGGACTCGGCGAGCGGAATCGCCGCGTACGCGGCGGCGCAGAAGGCGCTGTCGCTCAAGTCCCACGCCACGGCTCCTGAGCAGGCGTACATCGAGGCTGTCGCACAACGCTACGAGGCCGTCCCGCCGACCGACCGTGTTCGGTTGGATACGTTGTACTCGCGCGCGATGGAGCGGGTCGCCAACACCTACGCCGACGACCTGGACGCCGCGACCCTGTACGCCGAATCGTTGATGGACCTCCGCCCCTGGAACTACTGGCAACCTGACGGGACTCCCTACCCCGGCACCAATGAAATCGTCCACCAGCTCCAGAGAGTCCTCTCGCGCGACCCGAACCACCCCGGCGCGTGCCATTACTACATCCACGCCGTCGAAGCGGTGAACCCGCAGGCGGCGGTGCCGTGCGCCGAGCGGCTCGCTGGTCTCATGCCGGGCGAAGGACACATGGTCCACATGCCTGCGCACATCTACATCCGCGTCGGCCGGTGGAACGATGCCGTGCAGGCCAACCAACATGCCATCCACACCGATGAGGCGTTCATCGAAGGGCAGCACCCGATGGGTGTCTATCCGCTCGCGTACTATCCGCACAACATCCACTTCCTGGCCTTCGCCTCCACGATGGCAGGCCGTAGTGCGCAGGCCATCGAGGCGTCCAATACACTCACCTCCAAGGTGAATCTCGACGCCGCGCGCCAGGTCGGGTTGCTGCAGGAGATGCTGCCCTACCACGTGCTCACGCTCACGACGTTCGGAAAATGGGACGACGTGCTTGCCGACCCGCTTCCGCCGGCAGACATCCGTTTCTCGTACGCCATGGCGCACTACGCCCGCGGCGTGGCGCACGCCGCCAAGGGACAGTGGGCGGAGGCGCAAGCCGCGCGCGACACGGTGAGGGCGATCAATGCTGCAACGCCCGAAGGTGCCGATGGCAAGACGGCGCTCTCAATCGCCGTGCACGCACTGTCCGGCGAGATCGCCACCCGCCGCGGCGACCTCGACGCGGGCATCAGCCACTTTCGGGAAGCGGTCAAGATCGAGGACGCGGGACTCTATTTCGAACCGCCCAAGTGGTACTACCCGATTCGGCACTCGCTCGGCGCCGCGCTGTTGAAGGCGGGACACAATGCCGAGGCCGAGAAGGTGTATCGCGAGGATCTCCGGCGCTTCCCTGAGAACGGCTGGTCCCTGTTCGGGCTCGCGCAGGCGCTTCGGGCGCAGGGGAAGGACACTGAAGCGGCCGCAGCGGAAGCGCACTTCCGCCGTGCGTGGGCAAGCACGGACGTGACGCTGACGGCATCGCGGTTCTAGCGAATCGAGTTACCTTGGGGATTTAACGCCTTTTTAGCCCGCGCAGGCGGTGAGCTGGATGAGAATCCGGTGGCTGGAAACCTGCGAGGTTCGACTTCGGCAGTCCGGCCGGTCGTGAGGCTCTCTGCGAAACAGCGTCACCGCACCACCAGCACCGAACAGGTACTGTGTTGCACGATTCTGGTCGAGACGCTTCCCAGGAGAAAGCGCGCGATCGCGCCCTGTCCTTTGGCGCCGGTCACGATCAGATCCGCGTTTTTCTTCGAGGCGACTTTGAGCACCTCATCGGCCGGCTTGCCGAGACGAACGACTCCCTCTACGACATAGCCCGCCTTGATCAGCTTCTCCGCATTCTGCCCCACCAGCCGGTTGCCGGCTTCCTTGAGCTCCGGATAATTGAGAAAGGGCACCGAATGGATCACGACAATTTCAATAGGGTTTCTTCCCGGTGGGTTGGGCAGATCGGGCGCGAGCTTGGTGAGGAGGAACTGCAAGGCCTTCTCGGCCGTCTTCGAGCCATCCGTCGCAAAGATGATCCGCTTTAATGGATGCGGCTGTTCCTTCACGACGAGGACGGAACAAGGCGCGTGCAATGTGACCTGCGTGGAGACGCTGCCCAGCATGAAACGGTCCAGCGCATCCAGTCCGCGGCTGCCCAACATCAGCAAGCCGTCACGCTTCGGGGCCTTATCCAAGATGGTCGTCCCGATCGGACCCTGTGTCCTGACCACCCTGCCCTTTAATTTCGTCGCCATCATGAATTGTTTGGCTTCCGCCATCGTTTTCTTGGCCCGCACGTCGAGCTGCTTGAGTTCTTGCTGAACGATCGCTTCGTTGGCCCAGACGACCGGCTGCGCCATAAACGGCGCGCGCAACGACGCCACATCGACCACATGGAGAACCGTGACCGCCGGCTCAGTAGTCAGAGGCAGCCGGCCCAGCCACTCCATCGCCCATTTGCCGTGTTTCGATCCATCATGCGCCACGACGATATTCATGCGCTCTTCCTTTCGATACGCCCGGGGTTCACTGGATTGATTCGCCGGATCAGCAGGCTCAAAAGTTTTTGATCGGCCACAACCGCCGGTGAAATCAATCTGGACGTTGAACCGGCTTCCGTTGGCGAAAGGGATAAGGTACACGAACCGGCGCATGAGCACCACTTTCGGAACTTCATACATTCCCTATGTGTCAGCCTTCAGCCATTCCTCTCCCGCCGGCATGATCCGCTCATGGTCCGACCCAAACACCGGCGTCCGCACGGTAAGGACGGGACAGGGGGCCAGGCGCAACAGCGTCTCCGCCACACTGCCGCTCAGTATACGGGAAATGCCGCGACGGCCATGAGTCCCCATGATCACGAGATCGGGTGGTTGCTGCTCGGCATAGTCACGGATCGAATCGCCCGGAGTCCCCGCCTTCAGCACTTGCTCGGCCTTTATTCCATTCGACGTGCACAGCGCACGCAGGATCTCGAGCCTCCCCTCCACATAGGCCTTCTGCGTCCTCCATTCCACCCCGCTTCCTAATGTAAAGTCGAGCCCATAGGCCACCGGCTCAAGCGTGTGCAGAAGCGTCACGCTTGCTCCGAAGTGTTTCGCGAGTTGCACTCCGTATTCCAGTGCCTCGAGCGAGGAGGCTGAGAAATCGACCGGGATCAACAGGCGCTGGAATCGAAGAGCATCGGCCGGCAGGGTGGCCTGCGACGGCGCGTCCCCACGAGCCTTGACCGTCAACACCGGGCACGATGCAGTGCGGACCACTCGCTCCGCTGTGCTTCCCACCAAGACATGCTCCAATCCCGTGCGGCCGTGGGTGCCCATGACGATTAAGCTCGCCCCGGTTTGAGCCCTCACAGCTTCGATGCGTCGGCTCGGAACGCCGACATCGATCGTCGTGCGGGCGGGTAGACCGCTTTGGGTCACGCGTGTTTCGATGGCAACCATATCGTGGGCGGCTTCGTTCCGAAGCTGCTCCAAGTACATCTGATTAACCGGATACTCCGGATTCATCCCGGGCAAGAACTCCAACACGTGAAGGATATGAAGCTCAGCCTTCCATGAGGAGGCGATCGCCAAGGCATGGCTCAAGGCCTGCTCGGCGCCGTGAGAAAAATCGGTGGCGAGCAATACCCGCGTGATGAGAGGGTCCATACGATCACACCGCTTCGATGTTCAGGAGCAACAGCTCTCCCTTCATGGTGGGATGGATGGAGCATCGGAATTCATACCGGCCCGGGCGCTCCAGAGTGAAGCGAATCACCGCGTCTCGCTTCGAGTCGAGGAAC
This sequence comes from Nitrospiraceae bacterium, assembly GCA_035250505.1. Taxonomy (GTDB): domain Bacteria; phylum Nitrospirota; class Nitrospiria; order Nitrospirales; family Nitrospiraceae; genus DASSBQ01. Next base: position 6,241 of record DATFFC010000110.1, read on the forward strand.
AGGCCCGCGATTCCCCTGCCGTAGGAAATCACCCCGCCGCTCTCGACCTTCGTGGATACTCCGTCGAACATGGCCGAGCCGAAGTCATGCCGCTCGCGGTCCACGTTCCGGATCGAAATGACCGTGGGCACGCCCAATCGCAGAGGGATCTGTTTCGTCAGAACAAAGGCATAGTCTTGGATCGTCACGTCGATGCGTTGTTCCGACTGGGCCGCGCTCTGGATGCAGAGGCCGATCACGAGACCTCCGGCCATGAACAGCTTTCCGAATCCGCGACGGGCTGCCCCGATACTCATATTCACCTCCCCATAGGTTGGTTGCATTATGCACGCGAAACGGGTCGCGCCTGGCGCCTCACGGGAAGAGGAACCGTCAGGACGGGACAACCAGCCGTCCTCACCACCTTCTCCGCTGTGCTGCCGAAGAAAATCTTATCGACACTGCCGACCTTCCCGCCGTAACTTCCCATAACGACGAGGTCCACCGTCTCCACACGAACCAATCGAGCGATCTCCACGAAAGGGGCTCCTTCCACGAGAATGCGCTTGATCGTGACCCCTTTGGCATCATCCGATGTCAGCAATCGGCGGGCATTGAGTCTCGCATGATGACCGAGGCGCTTCTTCTGAGCCTTTTCCTCGGTGATGGACGCCAGGCCCAGCCGATTGAGCGCCTCGAGACTTTTCGTGTCGATGACGTGCACCAGCAGGATCTCCGCTTGAAGCAATCTCGCCAGTGACACGGCAATATGAAACGCTGCTTTGGAGCAAGCTGAAAAGTCCACCGGCACCAGGATTTTCCTAAACAGTGCCTCTGCCATAGGCCGTTCTCCTAGCCGTCACCATCCCGTCACTTACTGTACGCAAGGCCGGTGCCATGGCCGAGAGAGCATAGGAGCTTATAGCTTATGGCATATAGCACGAGCAAATGCTGCATCCGTCCCCATCAACCATACGCCATACGCTATCAGCTATACGCTCTAGCTCCGCCGCCGGGGTGTCCTGCTACAGCGCCGGTCACGTCTTTGTAGCGGAACACCACACATTGCGAGGATAAGAGCTGATGGCCGATGGCGAATAGCGTATAGTAAGAAAACTGGCACCATCGCACGCGACGCCTAAAACACCCTCATCCTACTCTGGCGCCTGGTAGACGTCGTACGGAGCCAACCGAGTATGAGTGCCGGTTCACGATTCATAGAAGAGCAGCCGGTCAGCATTACGGCTGGGACGCTTCTTCTTGAAGGAATCCTGGGGCTTCCGCCTCAAGCCCTGGGCGTCGTCCTTTTTGCGCATGGAAGCGGCAGCGGGCGGTTCAGTCCCCGCAACAATGCCGTGGCCCGAGTGCTGCAGCAAGGCCGCCTGGCTACGCTGTTGCTCGATCTGTTGATGCCGGACGAGGCAAATGACCGGCGGAAGGTCTTCGATATTCATCTGCTTGCGGATCGGTTATTGATCGCCAAGGGCTGGCTTGCCCGTGATTCCCGTACCGGCACGTTGCCCCTGGGATATTTCGGCGCCAGCACTGGAGCGGGAGCCGCATTGGAAGCCGGAGCCACAGACCCCGGCAACGTTAGGGCGATTGTCTCCCGAGGGGGACGGCCTGATTTGGCCGAGAGGCACCTCGCGCTGGTCCGGGCTCCGACCTTGCTCCTTGTGGGCGGGGATGATGTACCGGTCATTGAGATGAATCGATCCGCACTGGCCCGGTTGACATGCAAAAAAGATCTGGTGATCATCCCAGGTGCGAGCCATCTCTTTGAGGAGCCCGGTACACTGGAACTGGTCGCCCAACAGGCCTTGCAGTGGTTCTTGAAGTATCTTCCGCCGAATACCGACGCGAGGCATGAGCTGGAGGAGGCGTAATCTACAGAAACCGCGTTTCGATGAAGGACAGAATCTGCCGGGCCGCATGTTCAGGAGCAGTTTTCGTGGTATCGATCGTCACCTCAGGATTGACCGGCGCTTCGTAAGGAGCCTGCAATCCCGGCACGGTTGTCGACTCGCCACGCTGTCCTCTGGCGTACGTCCCTTTCTTGTCGCGCTCCATACAGACCGCGAGGGGACATTCCACCGCGACCTCCACAAAACGGGGAATCAATTGCCTCGCAAAATCCCGATAGGCTCGCCGGCTAGCGGTCGCGTCAAAGATCACCGCGATCCCATGCGCCATCAGGCGAGAGCCGGTGAACGCAAGCGCCCGGTAGAATACATCGCGCTCTTCCTTGCTGTAGGAAGCATGAGGGGTCAAGGTCCGGCGGACCTGATCGGATTCGAGCACCTCGACGGCCATGCCCATTTGTTTGAGCTTCGGCAGAAGGTGGGCGACGACCGTACTTTTGCCGGAAGCCGGCAATCCGGTGATCCAGATGGCGAAGGCGGCATTATTTCCCACAGTACCTGTTGACCTCCGCCGGGTCGAACCGCGCGACATCGAGCACATTTTCGACAAACCGAAAGATTTTTCTTCGCACCTCAACCGAGAGATCCGGATACCACAAGGGGCTGGCAAGGACCAATCCGCGGAATGCAAAAAACGGGGCGGACGTCTCGAGGACCGCCTCGTCGCGACTTGCCTCGATGTAGGTGTCCCAGAAACTCCGAAAGAGCGATTCAAACGGCCCCCGCAACGTTCCCCATCGGCACAGGGAGAAAAAGAGATAGTTGATCGTCATGGAGGTCACGTCATCAGCCGGCTCGCCCCATTCGCCTCGTGAGCGATCCAGCACGGTAAAATCGGTCCCCCGGCGGAACAAGACGTTCCAAGGATGAAAATCGCCGTGTACCTGGGAGAGTCTCTTCGCGCGACCGCGCAGGCGCCACCGCCACCGGTTACAGGCTTCTTCAATCGAACGAAGTAAGTCTTCTGTAATAAAACCATAGCGGACGGGATAACTGTCCGTAAGGCCCATGATGCATTCACCGTGGCCGATCAGTTCCCGCAATCGCCGCCGATAAAGATCCGGATCTCGTCGCTTCACTCGATGAATCGAAGCCAGGTACTCGGCCAAGGCCGTCGCTCTTCTCCGGTCCATCGCGCGGGCGGTTCCCTTCTTGGAGAGACGCTCAAGATCCTTCTGATATCCCTCGCCGTCAGACCACTCGGTGAGAACAAAAAATTCCCGCGCCGGCGCAACCGACATGAGCCCGCCGTCAACCGTAAAGGCTCCGACATCAAGGGCCGGCACATGGCGCGGCAGCCGGCCATAGGAATCATAGTCCCACAGGATGGCCTGCGCCCGGTCGGCCATATGCTCATGCCCAAAAGGGCCGGGACTCATGGTTTCCAGCACCGCTCGAACAAGGCGGCCGCCGACCCGAATGTTCAGACGGACCGGCGCACCGTATCCATACTGCTTATACTTAAGCCCGCTGGTTTCCTTCCCGATTGTGCCGTAGGTTTCGATTGTGGCATCAGGTCCGAATCGGCCTTGGACATAGACTTCGAGATGACGCTTGTCGAGTATCGGCATGTCAGAGCGCTCCGCAAGTGACGTTCCAGCAGATTGTCAGGAATCTTATCAGGGCCTCCGGTCATTGACGCATTGGGCTTCACCATTGGCCGGCGGACTGAGGCGAAATGCGCCAGTCGCCTGCCTCATGAAACACGTGAGGACAAGAAAGATCAGGACCAATAGGCGGAGGCCTGAAGATAGCCGAACAGCAAATCCCTACGCGCCACGATGCCGACGAGCTGTTTGCCGCGCACGACGGGCACCCTGGTGACATAACGATCTTGAAAGAGGTCGGCGACTTCGACCAACGATTTGTCTTCGGTCACCGTAAGGACGGGTGTGCTCATGACCTGCTCCACCGGAACCTTTCCCAATTCCCGCCCTGCGATCATGAGTCCGAGCAGGTCATATTCGGTCACCAGTCCCAACAACGTGCGATGCTCATCGACGACCGGAAGACTGCCGAAGTGATGGCGGGTCATAAGCCGGCTGACCGTGAGACAGTCCATCCGGGGACCGCATGTAAAGACCGCGTCCTGCATCAATTGGCAGACGGTCAGCGTTTTCGGGTCGCCGGCTTTACTCAGAAACTCCGTTTGCCGCATGACTCCTCCCTTATCACTATTTCGCGTTGGTGTCTCGCGATGGCTCGCGGTCGTCGAGCCATCGTACGTACAGTGTCTTCTGCGTTCCGCTTTCTACCTTGATGTCCTCAAGGCGCCGGATCTGTCCTCCCATCGTCGCCTCAATATGGTAAGACCCCTCCGGTAGATCAAGAAACAGCCAGGGACCGGTGATCTGCTCGGACGGGATAGTGACCATGGTGGGTCCATTGCTCTGCCGCACCGTCACGGACACTCTCGCCACATACGGCTTCCCCCCGGCGCTAAAGATCAGTTTGAGAGGAAAAGGCGGGTAGGTGGCCGACCGTTCTTCGACTCCTACGCCGGCACTGAAATACTGCACCTCGCCGGTCCGGTATAGGGGGATCGTATCCGTGTGGGACCTGCCGTCCTCTTGATAGTCCAGTTCCAATACATCTCCCGATTGCGATATTCGAGCGGTGGGGCCGGCGATTGCCACCGTCATGAACAACACCCAGACGGCCAGCCCGGCAAGCAAGCCGATTCCCCATAAGGCTTCCGCGCCTTTCACCTTCCGCATAAGCCGGCTCCTCCCCTCTACCTAACACATGTGCATTCTCTACACTACCCTCGTCACTTCAAGCGACGGGTGCACCGTGACAGGCGGCACAATTCGGTGGCACGAGGCGCGCATTTTTGATCGCGGCGCACGCGAACTTCCATTGCTGTATCCAATATTCCAGCGACTTAGCCGGCACCGCATCCAGGCGGACGAAAGCCCGGCACGACATCGCGATTGCAGAGAAGCCACTGCAGTTGATCCGTCTTGACCTATGCAAGAGTACTAGCTAGGTAATTCAACCAGTTCCTACACAAGGAGGCCTGACAATGGATCTGTAGGGATCGGAACCGTGACGGCGTTTCTATTCACGCTGGTGATCAGCGCATTTGCGGTGCGAGTACGATCTCCGCCTTCGAAACATGCCTGTACGAAATGTCCCGTATCAGGCAAGGAAGCCTCGCTCGTCCTTTCCTGGGACGCCGGCAAAGATCGCCTCGCCATCGACACGTGCGATCAGAAAGCCTTCGTGGGAAGCCGCTGCCATGAGACCTGTATGAACGACCTGCATGCGTCGTTTCCGAAGTCCGGATGCAGTCCCGTCATCGGGTGACATACCAACAACAAGGGAGTACCGTAACCATGACGAACCGTATCATCGGTGTTCTAGTGATCCTCATTCTGCTGGCGGGCGCTCAAACCCCGTCGACCCAGGCCGCGACGCCGCTGACGATTACGATGAAAGTCACCGCACAGGGTTTGGTCGCTTCAGGCGTGCCGATGCAAGACAAACGGATGACGATTCCGCGCGGCACGAGGGTGCGCCTGGTTCTCAACTATGCGGACAGCAACCATAATGCGCATAAATTCACCGTGACGGCTAAAGACACCGAGATCACCTCGCCCGTCATCGATGGTGAGACCCGCAAGACATCTACTATTGAATTTACGGTCGGAGATCGGGGTCAGGAATTCTATCGCCTATCCTGCGAGCTTCCTTGCATCGCCATGGATGAGCTGATCGACTACATCATTATGGTCGGCCCGGAGAAAGCTGCCGCGCTGTAGGGTCGCAGTGGTCGCCCACCACTCCGTTAAGACGGCGATCACGGCTGACGGCGACTATGATTCCGGCGGCGCGGATCGGCGCTGCGATTCTTTCATGGCGGCGGTGATCGCGGCCTTCTTGCGCTGACGGTCGTTCTCCGCCACCTTTCGCTCCAAGATCTCCGACGATCCGGACTTCCGGGGAACTCCTGTCTCCCGCTGCGATGCTTCCAGAGCGCCGGTAACTGCCTGCTTTTTCCGCCCTCGTTGTGCCGCCTCCACGACGCGGCCCAATGCAGCGGAATCCCGCGGCGTGATCTCCATTGAACCTCCTCGTTGCGACCGCTCCATGGCGGCGGTGATGGCATTCTTCTTCTGCTCGCGCTTCACCGCACTCGTTTTCCGGCCCAGTGTACCGGCGACCCTGTGACTCTCCCTGCTTCCTCCGTCCTTTGACATATCCTTCCGTGAGGTCATGACGTTGCTCCTTTATCAGCCATCATGGTATCCACCCGCACCTTGAACAAGGGGGGATGTGGGTATAATACATGAAACGAGATCGTGCCTGCCCCATCTGTTCATGGATGCTTATCCGACCTCGACAATCGATTGCATCCGACAGGCTGCCGTTTCCAAAGAAGATGGTGGTCCACACACTGTTGACGGTGATTCTCGTGATTGGAATCGTGATGAACGGCTGCGAACCACAATCCAACGGGATGGCTCATTCGTCCTCGGAAGCCGAGAGGCAAGCGGAACGGGACAGAATGGTGGATGAGCAGATCATCGGCGGCGGCATCCGAGATGCCAAAGTCGTTGAGGCCATGCGACGTGTCCCCCGGCACCGGTTTGTTCCTGAACGCTATTCAGCGGAGGCGTACGCCGACGGCGCATTGCCGATCGACTATGGCCAAACTATCAGCCAGCCGGTCTTGGTGGCCTCGATGACTGAATCCTTGGAGTTGACGGGCACGGAAAAGGTCTTGGAGATCGGAACCGGGTCAGGCTATCAGACGGCAATTCTGGCCACGATCGTCCGGCAGGTCTACAGCATTGAGATCGTTGAACCCTTGGCAAGGCAGGCGGCTACGATCTTGGCGGAGCTCGGGTACCACAACGTGAGGACCCGCATAGGCGACGGCTACAACGGATGGCCGGAAGAGGCTCCTTTTGACGCCATCATCGTGACGGCCGCCCCGGACCACGTACCCCAGCCGCTGCTCGATCAACTCGCCGTGGGCGGACGGATGATCCTCCCGGTAGGCGAGTCGCTTCAAAATCTTGTCCTCTACCGGCGTACCCCGACGGGCTATGAGCATGCCACGTTGGATGCCGTGCGCTTTGTGCCGTTGGTGCACGACGAACCGTCCCAAGGGATGCGGGATCCATCCATCGGTACGAAATGAGGATACCATGCATTTGAGCACTCAACTGAGCGAACCCATGCGAAGCGGGCACCACCCGACGCCTCTGCCCGGCATGACGCCCTCCCGAGCTACCGTCCTGACCGCTGCTTTGGCAATAGGGATCGCATGGATGGTCGCTTGTCCGGGTATCGGACAGGCTGAATCGCCGACCGAAGCGGTGCGGAACACGATCAATCAGATGATCAAGATCCTCGACAATGCGGATCTCAAGACACCGAACAAAGCGCAGGAGCGCCGGCGAAATCTGGAACTCATTGTCGCGAGGCGATTCGACTACGCCGAAATGTCGAAGCGTACGCTCGCCGCTCAGTGGCGATCGCTGCCTCAACAAGAACGCGACGAGTTTGTCGACCTCTTCAAGAGCTTTCTCTCAGACCGGTACGCGGGCAAGATCGAGGGGTACGCCGGCGAACAGGTGCAGTATCTGTCCGAACGGATTGAAGGCGAGTATGCCGAAGTGCGTACGAAGCTCGTCTCCCAAAAAGTGACTATCCCTATCGACTACCGTTTGATCAAGAGGGGGGAGGAATGGCACGCATATGATATCGTGGTCGACGGTGTCAGCCTCGTCAAGAACTACCGCAGTCAGTTTTCGAAGATCCTCCGCGATTCCTCCTATTCGGAATTGGTCCGGCGCTTACGTGATCGAGCCATCGGCGAAGAAAAAGACGCGGCCGAGAGCGGCCGCGCAAAGAAGTGATCGAAGACGTGATCCGCGCGCCGACCGGCTTCACCGGCCTGCTCATGGCCGGCCCCTGGATGCGCTTGCCCGCCCGACTCTCATTGTTCGCCGTCCGAATCCTTGTTCACAGCCGGTCTCCCCCTTTGATAGCCCACGCCGTCGATCGTCAGAAGCTGGCCATCGATGGTTATCTTCGCCCCACAAAATAGTTCGGCCAGCCAGGCGCAAGTCTGGAGATGGTCGGTCACTTCCGGAATGCGAAAGCGGCTTTGGCCTTCCGCCAGCGCGGTAAAGGGGACAATCTGGTCCGTAGCAAACCGATCGAGCGTCGCACCGCTGTGCCAATCGACCAGCAATTGCTGCGCGACATGGCGGCCGATCGATTCGGCCGATCGGCGTAGCGCGCCGGCCCGATCGGCGCCGAGCCGAATTCCTTCGTCGGAGTCCGCAAACAAGGCGCAGGCGGCTCCCGGCTGAAGAGCATGGCGGTCGTGGCGAATCTCGATCTCGGCCCGGTACCCGCGCGCCCCCAAGAAATCCTGCGCCGCCTGCTGCATGCGTTCACTCACACGGCGCTGTTCGAGGTGCGAGGAAAGCGCGATACCCCAGATGCGGCGCAACTCCCTCCGCCGATCCAATCGCAGCGGGCATAAAGAACCAGATACAGGTCGCGCCGATAGGGACAGCACTCCCTCGCCCCTCGGCACATAGCCGGGACGGCCCATGGAGACGGCCGCCTCGAAGCCCATGCGCCGGAGGAGCGGCATCAGGACCGACTCGACATGAAAGAAGGACGGAGCGAAGTCTTGAAACAAGCCACCGCGAAGCTCAATATCAACCGGCGCCGAAGCAAACGCGAGCACCGGCAGCAGGGCCACGCCGAGCATCGTGGTCGACCCGGCGGTGCCGATGTCCCAAACATAGCGGCGGCCGGTCTGGATCGTGCCGGGCTTGAACCAGAACTCCCGCGACCCAGGCGCCAAGCCTTCGGCCGTCCCGTTCACCAAATCACGGATCGCCTCCACCACCCGGACATGCTGATGCCGGAGTCCGGGCTGAGGCCGCCGGACGCGTGCGTTCACGACATGCACCGCGCGGCCCGTGAGCGCGGAGAAGGCGGCCGCCTGCCTTACGATCGTGCCGCTCCCGGAATGCCGCGACCCGTCAATCTCTAGTACTGCGCCGGCCATCGCTTCATCCAATTGTCCGCACAGGGATCGAAAAACAGAGCCGAGCGTGTCTCAGCCATAGCGCGTGGAATACCCTCGTGCGGCATGTGCGGACTTGCTAGAATACCGCGCTTGAATGGCTCATACCATCCTCAAGGTGCTGGTCGGCTCCCATGCCCATGGGCTGGCCGGCCCGGACAGCGACAAGGACTACCGCAGTGTGTTTGTCATGCCGACCGTTGAACTCTTTCGGCTGGGATTCAAATATCAAGGCACCAGGATGATGAAGGAAGAAGCCGACGAAACCTCGTGGGAGGTGGGCCATTTTCTGCAACTGGCCGTGCAATGCCACCCACTGGTGCTCGAAACGTTCATGGCGCCGGTCGAAGTGGTGGACGCATGGGGTGAACGATTACGCGCGCTGTTTCCGGCGGTCTGGTCGGCACAGACAGCCTACGAAGCCTTTCTTCAGTATGGCGACAATCAGCGGAGGAAAATGCTCGACAAGAAAGACGGCCGCCCCGGAAAATATGCGGTCGCCTACGTTCGCATCCTGTTCCATCTTTGTGAGTTGCTGGAGCGGGGAACGTTCACACTCAATATCGTCGACTCACCGATCGGGGAGAGCCTGCGCAGGATTAAAGACGGGCGTTATCGGACAGGTGAAGTCATCGATCTGGGCGAATATTGGACTCAGGAAGCCACGCACCGCCTGGCCGCCTGCTCGCACCAGGCCGATCGCAAGGCGGTCGACGACTTTCTGATCGCGCTGAGGAGGGCCTTTCTCTATTAGTCGAAAGCGATCGAGTGAAGATCTCATAGATGAAAGGAGACTGCCATGTTTCGGCATCCGCGCTATCTAAACATGCCGTGGGACATCCCGTGTAGGCATGATGCCGGAGTGCGCCACCACTGGTGGTTCATTGCCGTGCTGATCGCGGCCGGTCTGCTCTTGATCGGCGTCCGAGCCACCGGGGGATTCTGATTGCATGTTCACGAACCGGGAGGAAGCAGGCCGGCGGTTGGCTGAGCGCTTGAGCGACTACCGCGGTGATCCTTCCGTGGTGATCCTCGCGCTGCCCCGCGGCGGGGTGGCGGTCGGATATCGCTTGAGCCTCCTGCTCGGCGTTCCGCTCGACGTCCTCATCACGCGGAAGATCGGCGCACCGGGGAATCCGGAATACGCGCTCGGCGCGATCTGCGAAACCGGCGCGGTATTCTGGAACCAGGAGGCATTAAGTTCCTTCTCCCTTCGTCCGCAGGATATGGACCGAGCAGTCACAGTCGGCAAGGAAGAAATCGCGAGACGGGTCGACCTCTACCGGCAAGGCCGGCCCCTAAGGTCGCTCACCGACAGGACGGTCATCCTCCTCGATGACGGGCTCGCTACAGGCGCCACATTCCTCGCGTCCATTGCGGCCATCCGCCGGCTCCAACCCGGCGCCCTCATCGGCGCCATCCCGGTCGGTCCACCGGAAACCCTCGGAGAGGTCGCGCGCCGGGTGGACAAACTCATCGTCTTGCTGACACCGGATCCGTTCTATGCGGTCGGCAATTTCTATGTAGATTTTGCTCAGATGGAAGACAGCGACGTCCTCCGTTATCTGAAAATGGCGAATGAAGCACTCCCGGCCGATCTCCGAAATACGGCCCCTTCGCCACCGGAAGAAACGAGCCCAACATGACACCGAGCTCTCCAGCGCACATCCCGCGCGCCATATTGCTTCTTCTCGGGACGGCGTTCTTCGCGAACCGTACCCGATAACACCTTGCATCATTCAGCGTGAGTCGTTCATTCTCTCCAATCAAGGAGGCTCATCTGTGCGACCCATTCGCGCGGTCTTTCTGCCACCGACAACCGACTTGCTCCGCCAGCCGGGACACATCCTTCTGAAAGACGGGACAGCGGCAGAGTTGCGGATGTCCCAGCAGACGGACGCCGGCGCCCTCCGGCAGTTCATCGACCGCCTTTCGGCGAAATCCAAGCGACATCGATTCTTCTCAGAAACGGCGCCGCCTGAAGAGATCATCGCCTCCCTGTGCGACTCCTCCAATCCTCGATCTCAATTGACATTGATTGCGACCCGCATGTCGCAGGGCCGACCCACCATCGTGGCAGCCGGCACCTATATGGCCCGGGATGCCGCGACCGCGGAAGTTTCGCTCGCGGTAGATGACCTGTTTCACGGCAAAGGAATCGGAACCGTCCTCGTGGAACATCTGGCCCTGCTTGCAGTCCGCCATGGATTCACGCAGCTCTGGGCCGTCACGCATGCCGAAAATCTCGCGATGCGGGAAGTCTTCCGCGAATCCGGATTTCCGTGGCAAGAACATGTCGAGGGCGGAGAGATCGAGGTCGAATTGTCGCTTAGACCGACGGAACGCACGGTCACCCAAAGCGAATGGCGGGAACGAGTCGCGACAGTGGCTTCTCTGCGGCCGTTTTTCCAGCCCCGGGCCGTTGCCATCATCGGCGCATCGGCGAATCCCGCCGGCATCGGGTATCGGCTGCTCGATGCCCTCCTCCGGGGCGGATTTTCAGGCCCGGTGTATCCCATCAACCCTCACGCGGCCTCGCTCGCCGGCCTGCCGGCTTATCCCCGGATCACCAAGGTTCCGGGTCCGGTCGACCTCGCCGTCATTGCGGTGCCGCGCCAGGTGGTGCTGAGTGTCGCAAGCGCGGGAGCGACGCACCTGGGTGCCGGGTTTCCGCACCCAAGCGCGCGGGCTTGCCTCTCAGCCTCGGGAAAGGGCGGGTCTCGGCGCCTGGGGCTGGGTGGGTGGCAACGGGTCGACATACTGTTTCAAGTACGGAAGGAGACAGACCATGCGTAGATGCGGCGACGGGGGCAGTCCGCGGCGCCGCGAGCAAAGACATTGCTACCTCACCGACTCGGTGGCGTCCACAAACTTGCCGCGCCTTATTCGGCGCGTCGTGGACCTCGCTTGGCGTCTTGTCGGTTTCGTCACGAACCGTCATGAATAATGTGGGCTAGACAGGCAGGCTGACACCGCGCCGTGCTGCGCCCCAGCCTCGCTGACCGTATCTTGTCATGTTCCTTTGGCATGGCATGTGAGGCACAGAGCCATCTTCCCCGGGACATGAGCACTTCCCCCCGCGGCGCGTAGCGCGTCCACGAGAGAGTTCGTCTTGAGCCGGGGCGGCTCCGCGACTCGCGCAGCGAATTCATGACACGCGCTGCAGGAGTTCGCGCGGGTCGCGAGAAAGATGAACTCTCCATGCGGATTCACCCTGGCCGGATCCGTAATCTGCGCGAGTGCGCCACGGTGCTCCGTATGGCAGGCGGAACACGCCGTCTGCTGCACGACCATGTCGCGATGGAGCTTGGCTGTCGCCGAAGTCGATCTCTTTTCGAAGTACGGCCCGGAGTGGCACGTCATGCAGCGTGTCTGGCTGGGCCCATGAAAGGGCTCATGACATTGCATGCAGGAGACGATGTCGGCATGGTAGCGGCTTAGGGCCCCCGGTGCCCACAAGGCAACAGGATACCGCCATGAGCCCCAGCCGATCCAAATGACGATCACGAACGTCGCCGTCACAACGACCGGCAGGGCGGTTCCCGGCAGCGGATGGTACCGCATGCTTATACGAGACCGCCAAAAAATAGAGCGCCCGCGACATGCAAGGCGCTGAGTAGGAGGAATGCCACCGTCATCGGCGCATGGATGGCCTGCCAAAGCCGAAATGTCTCTTCGCGCGAGGCCATGGCGTGCAGTTGAAGGTCGATATCGTCGTCCGACAGCCCCTTTTGCCGCAACCTATGGTGTTCCTCATGCAATGTTCTCACGACATAGGCGTGAACCGCCTGCCCTATGATCCCGCTTAGTACGACGCTCACCATGGCCAGCATCGCGAGAACGGGTACCAGTGCGTGATAGTGTGCTCCCGAGTGCAAAAAAATCAGCAGCGGGCCAATCACGCCGGCCGTCATGTGTACGCGAAACCATCCACGCGGCCACCGGCGCTCGGGAGCGGTTTTTTTTCGATAGGGATAGACGAATACCAGCAACGTGACCCCCAGCCCCGTCCATCCCACGGCGCGCCCGTATCGCGTATGTCCGAACGGAGATGCCTTGTCGATGCTCAGGACCAGTTCGAAGATTAACGCTGCGGCAACGGATACGGCTACAATCGCCGCAATGGCGACAATCCTTCGATGGAGGGCGGCCATAGAAATGAGTGCTGAGTGCTGAGTTTGAGTGCTGAGTTACGAGTTACTGTTTTCGGTACTTTTCCACTCCTTTGTCGCCACCGGCATGGCACCGCAGACAATCGGCGAACCGACCAGGTCCGTGAATGCCGGGCGCCTTGGCCCTGAGGCCACGAACCAGCTCATTGTCTTGCAACAGGGCGCTGAATTGTCCTTCTTTACCGCTCCGGTGGCAATCACGGCAGGATGTGGCGCCGGTCGCGCGAAAGATCAAATCGCTATGAGGATTGGATAGGGCCGGATCGGTGTGTTGAGCAAGAATGCCGGCGCGATCATCCGGTCCTATGAGACCGCATACGAGAAGCGCGCCACCGACCATCAGGATAGAACCACGCATCGGGCTTCAGTCTCGACAGCAACATACTTTGGAATGCCCATCTGGGGCGAGCTTCATCTTTTCGTACAGCTCATCGCGTTCTTCGTCATTAGCCAGCTTGTCCAGTGAAGGATAGAGCACCCGCTCTTCTTTCATATTGTGCGTCGACAAGAGGACCATCAAGGCCTGCTCCTCGGCGCCGGTGTCCGGAATCTCGTTGTCTACTTTCCGACCGAGAGCTTCCAGCCGTTCACCGATCTGCCGGTGCTCGCCGCGCATAACGGACGTCGGACCGCCGTGCGCTATGCCGGTCTTTTCCTCCCACAGCGGGAACAGCAACTCTTCTTCCCGGAGGATGTGGCGCTCTAAGGCCTGCCTGAAGTGCTGAAAAGCCTCTTTGGCCTTCTCATAATTCCGATACTTCTCCGTTCGGAAGGTGTTGAGAATGTCATCGAGTCGATCGTGGTCCTGGGCGAAATACTGGGTGATGGTCGGTGTCGGCATAGTCCCTCCCTTCCTTACGGTCTCAGAAGGTCGTTGCGGATCATTGAATGGCTGCGCGCTATCCCAGTTAAGCAGGGGCCATGCCAGATGATGACCCTTATCTTCTTGGTAATCCACTGATCACACGAGCCTTTTCGACTGTGGATCGCAGCTCGCGCGGGTCGGTGAGGCATTCCCGAACCGATTACGGTCCCATTACTGTCCCAAAAGGCAACAGCGTCTCGATCAGAATCCCACAGACACACCGACTGTCCAACCGCTTGTCCCGCTGCTCGAACTGGCCACAGGCGGCCATGCTGACCGATACAATCATGGCACTAATGGCAGCAAGCACGCCCCAAGGGATGATCCGATAAGACATCGTGCTTCTCGAGACAAACAGCCCGGTAACCTGAAAAGTCGTCGTGCAACACCGATTGGAAAGCTGAACAATGATAACTTCAGTTTGATGGAGGCAGTATCGGCGGCGAAGTTCATGCCGCCTCGGTCAAGCAATGAAGCGTCGCCGCGACGGCACGCCGGCTCAGTGACGGCACATCATCAGTACATCAGAGTTCATGGCATGCCCTATTGCTTGGGGACGGCATCCGGCGACCCTGATGAGAGCATGGCGCGACTGCCAACTGGAACCGGGAACCTTGCTATTCGCGCGGCCAATACATGATGACCATCATGCCTATTAGGCAGATGAGGCATCCGATCGTATCGAACCGATCCGGCCGCATGCCGTCGAAGCGCCAGCCCCAAAGCAACGACAACACGATGAACATGCCGCCGTATGCGGCGTACACGCGGCTAAAGTGAGCCGGCTGCCACGTCGGAACGATGCCGTACAAGACCAAGATCACAGCGCCCGCGATCGCATAGCCGATCGGCTTTCCTTCACGGAGCCAGAGCCATACGAGATACCCGCCGCCGATTTCGCAGAGTCCGGCGACGATGAATAGTCCGAGCGAAGAAACCAGAGGCATCGCAATGTCCTCACAGGTGAAGTAATGATCAAGATGACACCACGCCGAATGGATTCCGACAAGTCATGGATGCCGCGAACATCGCACAGTCGCTCTGATGATAGATGCGCTTGCAAAGGCCGCACCCTAGACCTCGGCATGATATCGAGAACAGAATAGGCGTGAAACACCGGCACCAAAAACGCCTCTCCTTCTAAGGGAGACGACGTGGTCCTGATGCTCGACGGGCGCAAGACCACAATCGTCATATGTCGATCCACGATGCCAAGTCGCGTGAACATTCTGCAGCATGCTGGCCATGGAGGCCACATTCTTATGACCGGGCTTCCCGGAGTGGGCAAGACCACCTTGATTTGTGGGCTGGCGACACGCTTGGCAGCATACAACCCGGCGGGCTTCTATACGGAAGAAACGCGGAACGCTGAGGGAAAGAGAGAAGGATTTCGGATCGTGACGCTGTGCGGCCGCCGCCTGATCTTGTCGCACATCGATTTCCGGGCACGGAGCCGAGTCGGCCGCTATGGCGTGGATGTCGCGGGATTTGAGCGACTTCTGACCGAGCTTGACCTCGGCCGGGCCCGGTCACGACTGTTCATCATCGACGAAATCGGCAAAATGGAATGTCTGTCTCGGCTGTTTATCAAGGAGGTGACCGCGCTGCTCGATGGTCCGAACATCGTCGTGGCCACGATCGCATTGAAAGCCGGCGGATTCATCAGGCAAGTGAAAGAACGGCCGGACTGCCGTCTTATCACAGTCACGAGGGAGAATCGCGACCGGCTGCTGGACGAACTCACGAGTGCGTTGGAAGAAAAGCTGCGGTGTTAGGCTGCAATCTGTTCGAACGAGAAATGTGGAATGTCCGCTCTATCTCGAGCATGTTCAATCGTCATGGCGCAGATACTACCGTCTCGCTCGACGAGGTCGGCAATGGGCTGGAAATACGAGGAGCCAAGAATAGTGACTGATCTGTCTTTTCGTCTTGCCATTGTCTATATGGACTCTCTCAGTCACGACAATCACAAGCCTTTATAGGTGACCTCAGGGTGGGCTAAGCAGCGGCGTGCTTTCGTGCTGCCCGCCTCAACCGCGTCCGTGAGTGCCGAGATGAACGGACAACCGAGAGTAGGGCACGCAGCGCGTCGTTTACCGCTGCGGAATCTTGAAAGGCTCTCGCGATATCCGGCTCGAGCACGACGACGTTGGCTCCTTCTTTCAATAGGCGCTGGAAATACTTGCCGCGAACCGCCTTTGAGTAATCAAAACGGTACTCAGCCCGCAGCTCGGCATTCGGTTTCCTGCTCTTACGTTTCATGGCGTTTCCTTTCGTGCGCAGTAGCCCGGCGCGCACTAATAAGTCTCACGGCTGCTCCGCTATCAGTTATGGGCTACGACAAGTAGCCGGCCACGGGCCGAGTAGCCGATGCTGATATACCTCCGCTCACCAACCGAATGGTCGGTATCGTCAAAAGTTGCGGATAGCGGATCGTAGAACACAGTGATAGCTTCGTTGAAGGACACGTGGTGTTTCGAAGGTACACTGTGCCTTCTCGCAATCCCACACGAACTGCATGCGCTATTCTAGAGGAGCCACCATACGCTGTCTAACTGATCAGCTGTTGAGACAGCGAGACACGGATATTTATGTTCATGCCATGAGCCATAAGCATTAGCCATATGCTCTGTTTATTGAGCATTCCGCTCTTCCGACAGCGTCTTGAGCCGGGCCTGAATATCGGCGATGTCCTGATCGCTCAAGACGCTGGCCCAGGCCGGCATCGACCCTCGGCCGTAGAGTACGGTTTCCCAGAATGCTCCTTCATTCTTCAGAATGCCGTTCCGCGCCAGCTTCGGACCTATGCCGCCTGCTGCCCCTTTTCCATGACAGGCCTGGCAGTTCTGGGAATACTTACCTGAGCCGTTTGCGGCGATCCCGGCGATCGGACTATCGCCCGCCGGTTCCGGCTTGACTGGTTCTCATCCACCTCGTTGGCTGTGGAGAGGCGGCACCTGATCAGGCGCTCCGGGACGGTAGCGCGCCGCGAGATACTGAATCAGCACCGCTGTTTCATCTGTCGAAAGCTCGGCGCCCCATCGCACCATCTTGTCCACCGTCGCCGTCCACCGCTGTTCGGGCAACCGTTGCTGATAAATCAGGTCCGGTGTGTGGCAGAGAGTGCATTCCTCTTTGCAGCGTGGAGATAAACACCAAAAATGATTCGACGTTGCCGCCTTCTGCCACAGATGCTGTTAGAAACGATACTCTCCGCCAATCGAGACGATGCTGTCGTGAAACTCGCGAAAAGCGTTGCTGGAGGACCGTTGCGTGCGTTGGTACGCGAGCGTGGCGGCCGCGGCGGCGGTAAGCTGATACCGGAATTCCGCCCGACCCTGATGAGTGAGGTCTTCACGACCCAGATGGGTATCTCCTGGGATCTCGCTCGTGAAGGTCTTCCGCACATGGACATACGTGAGCGTGAGCGCGAGCTTGGACGTAAGGCGGAGCTCCGTATCGAACGACAGGAAGTGCAGGTAGTAGGAGACGTCATCCATGAACTGGGGCTCATGACGACCATCGGCAAGCCCACGCTCATAGAGGTATCCGAACGTGAATATGATCCAGGAGGCGGCTCGATAGTCGAGCCGCGGACCGACGGAATAGAAACGTGTGTCACGTTCCTCGAAAGCGTCATTGTACAAGCGAAGCCCATATCGGCCGACAAGCGTGGCGCCCAGTTTGTCGTGCAGACGGTGCTCCAGTTCCGTCCTCCAACTATGAGAAGTGACCCGTTCTTCTTCTATCGACCGATTGCCGCTTCGCCGCTCGAAATTCGGCCCCAGAAACAAATTGGGCACATAGCGATACCGCAAGAGAAGGGAGGTGGCCCGGCCGAGTTGCTGGCGATCCTGAATGCGAAAGTCTGCGTGGTTGAAGATCGGCTTATCGGTATAGATGAAGCCGCGCGCTTTGACCGAGAGTTCATTAAGACCAAGGCGCGTCGGTCCGGTGCGAATCACTTCAAGGGCCGGCTCCCAGATCACATCCTCCGGTTCTCCCAGCGGCACCACGGTCGGCATAGAAGGATCTTCGCTCAAGTAGAGGCGACGGGCGGATGAAAACTGAAAGGCATCGGTCGTATAGCTTACTCGTTGTTGCGCAATCGCCGACCATTCCGATTTCGCCGGCCGGCAGTCGACCGACCATGCCGTCCAGATGCCGACGGCAACACAAAACGTCCGCCCCAATGAGGCACGGACCCTGCGCAGCCGGCGCGACATCGCTCATTGCTTGCCGAACGACCGGACGTAGAGCAGTACTTGCCAGGCTTCCTCTTCAGTAAGGACCAACGGAACAAAGGGCGCCATGTCGGTACCGGGGCTTCCGTTCTTCAGAATCCAGAACAATTCTCCATCGGCTCGTGCGGCCTGCCACGCCTGATCGGTAAAATTTCTCGGCAGCTTTCCCCGCAGTCCGGGAATGTCGCCCAACCCCCGTCCATCCCGCCCATGACAGGTCGCACAAAACGCCTTACCCAGGAAAAGGGCTTTCCCCTGTTCGATATTCTCCGGTGTCGCGTCCAGCGGATTTTTCCATTGGCGGGCTTCGTCGAGCAGGTGGGATGGGACCCTCGGTTGCAACACCTCCATGTCGCTTCCGAGGGCCGCTCCAAACCACACCACGAGCACCAAGGTCCCTATCACATACGGAACCACTGTCATGACAGGACGGCGCTACGAATTGCTACTTGTCCTCATGCCCGGGGAACTTATGTCCCAGCGATTGCGGGAAGCTGACGCTGCCGTCGGGAAACTCCAGTCCCTTCTGCCAGAGATGGTAGATCACTCCATCGGTCTTGGAAGCGGCTTCGGCGACAGCCTTGGCCTTGTCTTCCGGCATATCGAGCACCTGAACCCGGCCGGTCGCAATCTCAACCTTGTGATCATGGAAATAGCGATGCCATTGAATGGGAGGAAGTTTTCTGGTGAGATCTTTGGAGACGAAATATTCGATGCCGACCAGGGCGGCTTTCGGATCGGTGGATTCGAACAGCAGACATTGCAAAATCTGATCGGAGATGCCTTTGCAATAGTGATGATACGGGCCACCCGGCGTTCCATCCGGCATCATGTGCGGCGCCTGCACATGGATATCGTACCCCGTGGCAGGCGACGAAGATTCCGCACCGACCGCCGTCGTGGGTATCCCTCCGACAAGCATGAGCCCCGAGAGCAACACTCCGCCGACGACCCATCCGATCTTCAACATGGCGACCTCCTTAATGTATGGAAGATAAGACAATAGACACCCATCCTAAGAGCCGGCGTCACACGAAAGGATTCACGATTTGTCGCTGTCCATCCGCTTGAGGGTCAACATGTAGGCGGTGAGATCATTGAGTTGCTGCTCACTGAGCGGAAATTTCGGCATGAAGGACCCGGGCGATACGGACTGGGGATCGCGAAAATGGCGCAGGTGCCACTCTCGGTCAGGCCGTCTATCGGCGACGTATGACAGATCCGGCGCCACCGCGGCGCCTTCACCATGAAGGCGGTGACAGCCCGCGCAGCCAAACTGAGCATAGATCGCTTTCCCATGCGCGATCGCCGGATCGACTCGCGGAACGGCGTAGAGATTTTTGAGAGAGATGCCCAGCAATGAAAACACGATCAGTAGAAACACGCCGCCGCTGAGGATGACGGCAGGACGGCGGGTCGGATTTCTCGCCGGATTGCGGTCGATGAAGGGCCAGAACAGCAAGAGCGCGATGAACACGAGCGGCAACACCCAGGTCGCCAGCGGCTCAAGAGGCCCATGTACGTATTTCAGAAGCTCGTAGTAAAACAGAAAGTACCATTCCGGCACCGGCACGAAGGAGGTATCCGACGGATCGGCCTTGTCCGTCAGCGGCAATGATATCCCGGCGGCCAGCGAGGCCAGGATCAAAAAGATGCCGAGCATCACAACCGCATCCATGAACACTTGGCGAGGATAGAACGCTTCGCTCTTCAGCGCGGATCGCTCATCCGTCCATGGTCCGGCGGGCCCCACCCGTCGCAGAATGAAGAGGTGCAGCGCAATCCCCGTAATCAAGATGGCCGGGAGGAACAGGACGTGCACGGCGAAGAATCGCGACAGGGTCAGCGCGCCCAACATCTCGCCTCCTCTGAGAATCCGCGCCAACTCGTCGCCGATCAGCGGAACCGTGCCCACCATATTGATCCCCACCTGAGTAGCCCAATAGGCGGTTTGATCCCAGGGTAGCAGATACCCCGTGAACGCAAAGGCCATCACGATCAGGAACAGGACGACTCCGACCATCCACATGACCTCTCGCGGCGGCTTGTAGGCTCCGTACAGAAAGGCTTGCAGCATATGGAGCCCGATCATGATGACCATGGCGGAGGCGCCCCAATGGTGCAGACCGCGTACGAATGAGCCGAACAGAACCTCCTCCATGATGAATCGGACGCTGTTGTACGCATGGTCGGGGGTCGGGGCGTAATAGACGGCGAGGAACATGCCGGTGATGGCTTGCGTGAGAAAGAGGAAGAGAGTCGCCGAGCCGAACACGTAGATCCAGCTCGCGCCGCCCGGAATCGGCTCGTCGAGCAGGGTTTTCTCCACCGGCTTGAGGTTCAGCCGGCTATCGAGCCAGTTGTAGAATCGAGACGCCACTAGAGTTCCACTTTCTTCGCCAGGCCGGAACGAAATTCTTTGTACTTCACGAATAACCGGCCGTTTTCCACCTTGGCCGGGAGAGTGTCCAGCGGGCGCGGTGCCGGTCCGGCCAAAACCTCGCCCTTCACGTTGTACACGCTGCCGTGGCAGGGACAGAGAAACTTTTTCTCTCCGTCATCCCATCGGTAGCCGCAGCCGAGATGCGTGCACATCGGAGAAAACACCGTGATGTCTCCATCAGACTGTTTGACCGCCCACACCGCCTTATGGGACTTCGATTCCATCCAGCCGTCGCGCACGGTCGTCATGTAATCCAGTTGTGTCGGTTCGCCGGCGGCCAGCGGCCCGGTCTCTCCGACATCGACCCATGTCTGCTCGCGCCGCTTGAATGCCGGCCCGACCACATAGCCCACAAGCGGGATCGCAAGTCCCAGACCGACGAGCGTCGCAGCCGCGGCCGTGGCCCATTCAAAAAAGCTTCGTCTGGTCTCGGATGGAGCGTGGAGAGGTCCCGTTTCCCTGTCAGGCCCCATAGGACTATTCACCATTAGTAGTCCGAATCGATTGGAATTCTGTCTTAGCGCCTGGCGGGATCCTCATACGAAGAAATTCGACTCTCGTGAGAAGAATTTTCACAAGGTAGCGCAGTTTCAACTCTTATACAATGAGTCTTTCTGCCTTTTCTCTGAAAAATGCGAGGGACGACACTGCGCTCTTCGGTGAGAATCTCACGCGCGGGGAACACCGCGCGTGAGAAACTTGCTGCGGCGGGCACGGACGGTGCCGAGGAATCTATGGGCGTCACATTTTCAATATCGAGCCCGAGGCCGACCCAGGCGCGAAGGAGATCGTGGTGCCAGGGGTCTTGCCTACGCCGGCTTGGCCACCTTCCCGGTATCCGATTTGCTCCCACAGGTATTGATCCCAAGCAGCGCCCAAGCCGGACAGAACCCGATCACTCCGGTTACCAGGGCAATCGAACCGGCAACCAAAGCGATGGCCATTCCCGCTATCGGCAATTCGGCCAGAGAGCCGATTGCAATCAGAATCAGTCCCAATACGATCCTTATCGGACGTTCGATTTTGCCGACGTTGCATTTCATGGGACACCCCAGGTTGGCTGACGCGCGTGCGTCGTAGTTACCAATGGGCCTGAAGCGAATACCTACTTGATAGTATGCGATCAGCGTGCCAACCAACGGAGCACCGGGGGCGCGGAAAGTCGGCATGGGACAATCGTTCGTGAGCGCTGCGACAGAAGGCAGTCACACGCGATGGGGACAATGACCCCACCAATTCCGGGCGCGCTGGCGCAGGATGCCACAGGAGAACGGAGCAGATGGCGTATGGCACGGGAAGATCACGGAGCGTATAGCCGATGCTTACTATTTGACTGTAACGGATAGTTGTAGACTATACTGGTGTTCATGAAGAACACCATGACACTGACCAAATTGGAACGGACCGCATTGATGCAACGAGCCAAGAGCCGAACGGGGCGGGCCGAGGACGCCCGCCGTGCCCGGGTGATTCTGCTGCTCTCCGAGGGCCGGACCTGGGATACCGTCTGCGCGCAGGTCGGATGCAGCCGCGGTTTTGTCGCCCTGTGGCGGCAGCGCTTTACTGACGAGCGGTTGGCCGGGCTGTACAGTCGCCATCGGGGGCAAGCCCCTCAGCGGCATACCCCGCGGACGGAAGCCCGCATCCTGGCGGCCACACGGCGAGCGCCCGTCGACGGGTCGACTCACTGGAGCACCCGGAAGCTCGCCGCTCAGCTCGGCATCAGTCACATGCGGGTGGCTCGGGTATGGGCCAAGCACGGACTCCAGCCGCATCGGCTGGACCGCTATCTGGCCTCCAATGATCCGCACTTTGAGACGAAGGCGGCCGATATCATTGGCCTCTACCTGAACCCGCCGCAGCATGCGGCGGTATTTTGTGTCGATGAAAAGACGGCGATTCAGGCCCTGGATCGCAAGGATCCGGTGCTGCCCTTGTCGCCCGGGCGGGCGGAACGGCATGGGTTTGAATACTATCGGCACGGCACCCTCTCCTTGTATGCCGCGTTCAATACGAAGACGGGAGAAGTGCTTGGCAAGACCGCCGAGCGGCATACATCGGAGCAATTCATCGCCTTCCTGATGGACCTGGTGGCCACCCAACCGAAGAGGCGGGAGATCCATGTGATCGCGGACAACCTCTCGGCGCACAAGACCAAGCGCGTCGCTGAGTTTCTGCAGATCCACCCCCAGGTGTCTCTCCATTTCACACCGACGTACTCCTCGTGGCTCAATCAAGTCGAGCTCTGGTTCGCCAAGATTGAGCGCGATGTCATCGCGCGGGGCGTCTTCACGTCGGTCAACGATCTCGCGAAGAAGCTGATGCGCTACATTCGCCACTACAATACGGCACCCAAGCGGGTGAAGTGGCAATACGGTGATCCGTCCAGACGAATTCGTCCACAATCAGTTGTTACAGGCCACTATCTGCTCTTCGCCCGCTTCTGCCATCAGCTATAAGCCATTAGCCATCTGCTCCGCTCTTCCTATAGGTCGTAGTGCCCTGCCGCTTCCGGCTGATACGGAATCTCCTTAATCCGAACTTTTCGAGTGCCGGCCGGGACCGGCCAGTCCACAGTATCCCCGACACGGCAGCCGAGCATGGCGGTTCCGATAGGCGCCAGAATAGAGACTTTTTTCTCCGCGATCTTGGCATCGGATGGAAAGACCAGCGTGTACACGTTTTGATCACCGGTATCCATATCTTCAATTCGGACCTGCGAGTTCATCGTGACTCTGTCGCGGGGAATGGCGCCCGGTTCAACGACATGGGCTCGGTCGAGCTCATGGCGCAAGCTTTCCAGATAATCGCGATCACGCTCCTTGAATGAGATGCCGACGTTCACGAGTTCCTTTAGACGACCCAAATCGTATTCCGTCACATAGATGTCTCGATGTTCCATCATTCCGTTCCTTCCTGTTTTTCTTGCGCGCATTCGCCATCTCTTCTTCAGCAGACCCGCTTTCGGCTCAAGGAGTTGACTCCACCGTCTCCTCCCGGACCAGGCGCGGATGACCCGGCGCAAACTTCGGTGTCTTCACCGTCAAGACCGGGCACGTCGCCCGGCGCAGCACCGATTCGGCCACGCTCCCGAACCGCCATCGTGAGATGCCACGCCGTCCATGAGTCCCCATGACGATCAGGTCGCATCCGATCCGCAAGGCACAGCTCAGGATGGATTCCGACGGAATCCCGCCCGAGAGCTCATACTCGGCCGATAGTCCAAAGGACCTGACGAGATCTCGGAGCTCCATCAGCTGTTTCTTCCAGTGATCCCGCTTGCGAACTTCGTGTTCGATCGAGCCGAGGCCGCATTCCAAGTCATAATAGACTGGTTCCAGGACGTGCATGACCGTCACCTTGGATCCCAAGCCATTCGCCACCTGAATCGCATACTCGAGCGAATCCAGCGACGGACTGGAGAAATCTATCGGAGCGAGGATGTGCCGGATCGGAACGGACGGCGGCGTCTGTGCGATCGGCCTGGCCGCCTCATCTCCAAGGCCGGGCACGGCAAGAATGGGGCAGGGCCCCTCCTTGATCACCCGTTCCGCCGTGCTTCCCACAAGCCCATACAAGAGATTGGTCCGACCCCGCGCGCCGAGCACGACAAGATCAGTTCCGCTTTCCCGCGCGACCCGGCTGATCTGCTCGCTGGGAGTTCCGATGAGTTCTCGCACGGACGCAGCAATGCCGCTGCGTGTCATTTCATGGTGCACGACGTCCAGGCGACCGGCGATTCCACGCCGGACTTGCTCGATGCCCGGAAGAGCCGGAACATTGATTTCCATCCAACCGGAAGCTTCGATCACGTGAAGCACGTCCACCTCGGCGTCCCACGCGGTGGCCAGATACATCGCGTATTCCTGGGCGCGGCCGGAACAATCCGAAAAATCGGTCGGAAAGAGGATACGGGTCATCAATTGCGGATTCATGGATACTCCTTCAGGGTTCTACATTGTTCGATTCAATCGATGCCGGCCGACTCACGTCGATCCACCCACGGCAAGAGGCTCCTGCTGCTCCTCCATGTTACGATCGAGCACCTTGACGCCCCAGATGGCAAAGAGAATGAGGGCCCCATACAACAACAGCACGGCAAGCACTTTTCGTTCTTCGTTCCGTAATTCAGCCGCGCCGTCGCACGGCCACGTTGCTCGCCTTGCCTTCATGATGTCGCGATCAGTCATCTGTACTCCTCCTTCCGTGCGAAGTCTTCAGAAGCGTTTCAGGCAGCCTTCTTTTCCTCTGCAGCGTAAAGGCGGTCGAAATCGGCCGGTTTGTCGTCCAAATAGGATGCGACAATGGCCAGGATCCATGTGAAAATTGTGAATCCGGCGAACACGACCGCCGGATACATCGGCATTCCACCCTTATCCAACATGATGCTCCTCCTTTCCTTTTCGTCGTTCGTTACTCGTGATTGATCTTCGGACACTGGGCGCTCACCGTCTAGCGTGGGACACTGCCGGCTCACCGAAGACACGGACCGCTCACCACTCGCGGGCGTCCACAGACCGTAAAGACACCGCCGGCTCACCGACTCGCCGGCGCGCACAAACGTGGCGCTCATTATTCTTCGCGCCGTGCGCCTCATTATTCTCGCGCCGTGCGCCTCATTATTCTTCGCGTCGCGGACCTCGTCGCTCGTATTTCGTATCTCGTGAGGAACGATTTGCGACCTCACGCTTCACGAGATACGAGCCACGCTATCCCGGCAGATCGAGCAGCGACACTCCCCACAGAATCATCACGCCCATCACCAAGAACACCAGCAAGAACACCAGCGCCGTCGGGATCATTCCGCTAAAACTGCTCACCTTTGTGACCTCCCTTGTTGTATGTCACAGAGCACTATCAGGCCGGCCGTTGTATGTGACACACGCCGTGCATGGCCGACCGGTGGAACATTTCCCTCTGCGACTAGTTGCGGAGACCATTGCGGACCGGTCGAGCTCGAAGTCGCGATCCAGCGCGCGTCTGATCATCTGATCAGCGGCGGCTCAGCAAGCGTTCACTGCTCTCTGTTGTGCTTGCCCATAACTATAAGGCGGGCAAATGAACGGACCATGAGCGGGAGATGAAAAAG
>DATFFC010000111.1:0-3820 GCA_035250505.1 Nitrospiraceae bacterium
GTTTAGTAATGCCGCGCTCCATTGGATGTTGCAACCGGGCGAAGTCCTACGGCGCGTATGGCGGTCACTGCGGCCGGGTGGGCGTTTCGTGGCGGAGTTCGGCGGCCGGGGAAATCTGAAACAAGTCTTGATCGGCCTTCACCATATCCTCAAGCGCCACGGCTTTGATGCGGAGTCCATCCGGCCTTGGTACTTTCCTTCTGCAGAGGAATATCGGGAACGGCTTATCGAACAGGGCTTCCACGTGGAGAGTCTGACCCTTTTTCCCCGTCCGACCCGACTGCCGGATGACATGGCAGATTGGCTGGAAATGTTCGCGCAACCGTTTATGGGCATCGTGCCGGATGACGTGCGAGGCCAGATCCTGGAGGAGGTGCGCGATTCGCTGCGTCCAACTCTCCAAACCGCGGATGGTTGGATCGTGGACTATGTGCGGTTGCGCTGCCAGGCGATCAAGCCGCCTGCTGCGACGGCATCACCGTGATCGTCATGGACTCCTCGTGCCGTTGTCGGCCGCACAATTTGAGCTATCTTGTCGGCCCCCGACATGAAACCGCCCCGCATCGAACTGGAAGTACGTGCCGTCTGAGAGGAGGAACTCATGCCGCTCTACTTGATTGCGTTGGTATCGGTGATCGTGCTCTTTGCGTCGACGGCAGCGGCCGAAGTGCAAACCAAACAGATCGACTACAAGCAGGGCGATACGGTCCTTCAGGGTTTTCTTGCCTGGAACGACACAATCAAAGGCAAGCGTCCCGGCGTGCTCATCGTTCACGAATGGTGGGGGCACAACGACCACGTGCGGTATCAAGCCAAGCGGCTTGCGGAGGCCGGGTATGTCGGCTTTGCACTGGACATGTTCGGTAAAGGCAAAGTCACGACTCATCCCAAGGAGGCGCAGGCGTTCATGGCTGAAGCGAAGAAAGACCCTGCCCTGCTGGCGGCGCGTTTTCAGGCGGCGCTCGAGCAACTGAAGCAGGACCCTCACGTCGCCGTGGACCGGATTGCCGCCATCGGCTACTGTTTCGGCGGATCCGTGGTCCTCGACGAGGCTCGGGCGGGAGCCGATCTCGATGCGGTGGTCAGTTTTCACGGTGCGCTGGCGACGGACCATCCGGCGCAGCCAGGGAAGGTGGCGGCTCGAATCCTGATCCTCACCGGTGCGGCCGATCCCTTTGTTCCCGCTGATCAGGTCGCGGCGTTTACAAAAGAGATGAAGGCGGCCGGCGCAAACTTTCACCTGGTGAGCTATCCCGGCGCCAAACACGGCTTCACAAATCCGGACGTAGGCAAGGCCGGGCTGGATGCGCTTGCGTACAATGCCGAAGCGGATCAACAATCCTGGGCGGCGATGCTGGCGTTCTTCAAGGAAGTCTTTCAGTGAAGACAATCCGGAATTGAGCCGCCATAAGAAAGTAGGTTCTTCAACAGTCTGCCTATGCGGCGATTTTTCATCTGCCGTTCATCTGCGCTTCATCTTCGATAGATACCATCCCACGGTTCGCTAGAAGAGGGACCACAGCCAGAGATCCGGCGCCGACGGCGCCTCAGCCGCATGATCCGTGGCCGACGGTCATACGCTTGACCCGTCGAGTCACAAGCGGATGGTGATCGCGAACGACGGGTTGTCCGCCATTCCAGCCGACTCTGCCTCTCCTTCATTGCACTCTTTGCTCGAGGAAACAATTGGGGACCGGACCGCTTTCTGTGCCCATGCTCGTCATGTCACCGTCCAGGACGTTTCCGGACCGATTCGTTGACCCAGCCGTCCTCGCAACCGGGGGAGATCGCTGATTCCCATGCGCGCGTTCGGGACAGTCTCGCGCGTGGTGGCGTCCGTGCTGATTCTATGTCTGGTTTCCGGCTGTGCCACAGGCCGCTCGACCCGTCTTCGGTTACACGGCGACGTCTCCACCACCCGTTGTGAGGCGCCGAAAACGTCGGAGCATCTCCTCCCGGTCGTCACCAGTCAGTCAAATCCCGATCAGGACGATGGGGCGGTGGTCGAACTCTCGCCGACCGCGGAACAGACGGCGGCGACGATTCGCGTGCTCGGTTTGGTCAAGAGGCTTCCTCGGCTCGAACGGGAGGCGCAAGCGGAGCCCGGCACGATCTGGCGCCTGTTGTGGACCCGCCAACAAATCGTGGACCGCATTTCCCTGGCATCATTCGACGTGTCCAGCACCGTGGCGGAGATCGACTGCGAAGAGTCGCGGGCTGATCACGTTGCGGATGGCATGCAAGAAGTACGTCAGGATCGGCAGGAGCAGGGGCTGTTCCTGGCGCTCATCGGGGGCGCCTTGATCGGAGTGGTGGCCGGTGCCCTGTCTCTCGCCGGACAAGCTACTGCTTCAGCAGCTAATGCCATCCTCGGTGGCGCGCTCTCCGTCGGCATTGGGGGAGCGGCCACCGTGTTTTTAGGAGGTGAGCACGACTTTCAGCATCCGCGCAACCATTTGCGCGAACTCCGCGACCCGCCCGCGCAGTCGGCATTGTTTCCGGCCTCGGTGTGGCGCTATCTCAACGGACCTTCGCGGACATTGCCCGGTGAAACTGTGCGCGCCGCGCTGCTGACCTATTGGAGCCAGGACGGCCGGTTGGGGGAGCCTGGAAGCGCAACGGAGCAACGACGGACTGAGCTGCTTTTCGGAGACGGGGGCACCTACCAGATTACCGGGCTGCGCATCCGGGCCGAGATGCTCAACCATGTGAAGTCGGAGATCCTGCGCATGGGACAAGACCTCAATCAACTTCTGTACGAGGTCTTGGCACGTGAAGCACGGGAGAAGCTTGCTTCAAGCGCTTTGTAAAGGAATGAGACGCGGTGAAAAGGTTTCCGACTATGCGCGCTTGTCCAATGATTGCGTCGGTGATCATCCTGTGCGCGGGAATGGGATGTGTGGGCCCCTCCTTGCACAGGCTGCATGGAGACGCGACAACCACGCGCTGTCAATCGCAGACGAGGATGCAGTTCCTTCCTGTGTCGCGCGAGGCGGGCCGGCAGGATTTCCGGGGAGATCCGATCGCGAAAGCCTTGCCCCCTCGGGTGCGGGAGGTCGCCTCCGCGATCGACATTCTCGGTCTCCTCATCGAGTTGCGGGAGTTGGAGCGTGGGGCCGTCGAGCGGCCGGAAGTCGCCTGGCGTCTTCTAACGACGCGCCAACAAATTTCTCATCGCATTGCTCTTGCCGCCTTTGATGTGTCGAGCACAGTCGCCGAACTCGACTGCGAAGAATCTCGTGCCGATCATGTCGCCGACGGATTGCGGGAAATGCTGCAAGACCGTGCGGATCGCGATTTGTTTCTGGTCTTCGCCGGCGACATGTGGATCGGAATCATTGCCGGCTCGTTGCATCTGGCCGGACATGACACGGCTGCGGCCGCGAGCGCCGTATTCGGCGGCTTATTCGCCACCGGCAGCGGAACGGCGGCGGTCTTTGCCGACGAAACTTATGAATTTCATCATCCGCGCAATCACCTCAGGGAGATTCGGGACGGGCCGTCGCAATCCACGGTATTCCCCGGCTCTGTCTGGCGGTACTTCAACGGCCCCTCATGGGTGCTTCCCGGAGAGACGATCCGACAGGCGCTTCTGGAATATTGGAAGGAGGAGGGCCGGTTGGGTCAGGCGAAGGACGTCGAGAAAAGGCGCGACGAACTGTTCTTCGGCGACGGCGGCGTCTACCGCATGAAAGAACTGCGGATCCGAGCTGAAATGCTCAATCACCTGAAATCCGAGGTGTTGCGCATCGGGCAGGATCTCAATAATCTTCTGTACGAGGTGTTGACTCATGATCCGGAGCCGCTTCTGAGACAGAGA
>DATFFC010000112.1:0-24123 GCA_035250505.1 Nitrospiraceae bacterium
TTGCCAGCAAAATTGTCAGGAGCGGCTCAGCAATCAGGATCTTGGGCTCTTTTCTACGATGCCGAACCTTCGTGCTCATCGTAACCGTTCCTCCAATGGACTGGATTGTAGTTCACTGCGACAATGTGGAGCAACTCTACATTGATTTGGGGGGAGCCGCAGCCGGTCTTTCGTTCACTACAGCAGCTAGACGAGGCGGTGCAGCGCGAAAGCAGCGATCGCGGAATCTCTCCTTTCGTCAGCCAAGGGTCATCCCTTCAATGATTCCTAATCCCCGGTCCTTGCGGCGAGCCGGAACCCTCGTGTAGTCTTTTTGTCTTCTTTATGAAGCCGGCGGCAGCAGCGCAGTCAAAGAACCGGTCAGCCTCGCCGGAGGGTGTCCTTTAACTTATGACTTATGGAGATCCAACTGGAGCCGCTGTCCGATGGATCTGCTGACCTGATGATCTGGTGATTGTTAATTGGTAATTAAAGAAGCGATCACGAAAGCGAGCGAAATTACTTTCTGTTAATCAATAGATCAATGGACCAGCAAATTCTTCAATCCATGGACCGCCATATCGTCTGCTTCGCCGTTCCATCGTTCGAGATTTCTCTCGCGCGCCTGACCGACCCTCTGCTCATGCAGAAGCCGGTCGGGATCACGTCGCTGCATCAACCGCAGGCCTTACTCCATGAAGTCTCCTCGGAAGCTCGAAGCGAGGGCGTGCAGGCGGGGATGTCGATTCATCACGCCATCAAGCTGTGCCCCGACCTCCGGATCCTTATCTCCCGCCCCTCCCGCCTCGTCCAGGCTCAGCATGCGCTGGTCCAGGTCATGGAGCGCTTTGCGCCTGCCTGGGAACCCATGCAAGCAGGATCCTTCTTTTTGGATCTGACGGGAACCGCCCGGCTCTTTGGACCCGCCTGCGATACAGCCTCTCGTATCCAACGGGATGTCTTCCGGCAGTACCGCCTCGGCGGCGTTCTTGGCATAGGCAGCAATAAGCTGGTCGCGCAGACGGCAGCAGCGCTGGTCCAACCGGCCGAGCTTTACGAAGTACGGCACGGCTCGGAACAGGACTTCATGGCATCCTTTTCGCTGGAGACATTCCCTCCGCTCAACCGGCCCCGCATGAAACCGGTGTGTGAGCGACTGAAGGATTTAAATCTCCGCACATTCGGAGATGTGACGAACGTTCCCGTCCCTGTGCTCGAGTCGGCCTTCGGCAAGTGGACCCTCCCTTTGCTGCGCTGGGCACAGGGGATCGATCCATCGCCGGTACTACCGCCGCCCGCAAAGCCGTCCGTCGAAGTCTCACATATCTTTGAGCCGCATGAGATCGATGAACAATCGGTGAAAAATCGCCTCTCGACTTTGATCGAACACCTGTGCCGGATGCTTCGGCACCGGCATCGCGTCTGTCATGATGTGGCCCTCACACTTCGTTACAGCGACCATACCGATATCCTGCGGCATGAATCGGTAGAGCCGGGGAGCTCCTGGGAACAAGATTTGATGCCGACGGCATCCAGGCTGCTCCAGCGCTGCTTCAAACGCCGCCTCCGGGTTCGGATGATGACTCTCACCGCCACCCGCCTGCTCCCGCCAGCCGAACAATGTTCGTTATTCGAGCCTTCCCCGGATTCAGAACGCCGGACTCGCGGACAGCGGCTTGCGGTCGCGCTGGACCGCCTCAGAGAGCGGTATGGAGACCGCATCATTCGTTACGGACGCACTATGTAAGCAAGAAAACGGGCGAGGATGGGACAGAGTAAGCAAACAGGAAACCGGTGCTGGAAGCAGACGTTTACGGTTTCGGAGAACCGGCAGGAGCATCAGCGGCAGGCTTCTCGACATTGAGGATGGTCACGTCAAACGTCAGATTTTTCCCCGCGAGTGGATGGTTCAAATCGAGAACCGCGGTCTTTTCATTCAACTCCAGGACCTTGACCAATCGGCCGTCCGATCCCTGCAGCATGTCGCCGACTTTGAGGTTTTGAGGAAGACGACTCAATTCTACGGTGGTCCGGGATTTCTTATCGTAGGGACCATATCCTTCGAGAGCCGACACCTCCACGCGTTTTTTTTCGCCCGTTTTCATTCCCACGATGGATTTCTCGAGACCCGGGACAATTTCGTGGGCTCCTTGCGTGAACGTGAACGGCGCCTGGCCGACGTTCGAATCGACGACACCTTGATTCGGCACGGAGAGACTATATTCGAGGGTGACCTTTAGACCGTCCGCGACCGCCAAATCGTTTGCACCATAGGCCGGTACGGCGAGAGCGACGAGGCCTACACAAAGGCCGAACCCACCGCGTAAGAGCCATCTTGCATTATTCATCATAACCGATTTCATCATAAGCACCATATACGCGAGACGGCCGTTTTATACAGATCATCGCTGCAGCATCCCTTGCCGCATGGTACACCCGTACCGCGCAACGAAGACACAGAGGCCGCCGGCCGGCGGCCTCTCCCACTAACAAACAAACGCTGTCTAGTACCGGCCGCCGCCCATTCCGCCGCGGCCTCCGCCGCCGGAACGGGGTTCCTGCGGACGAGCTTCATTGACCGTCAACGTTCGGCCACCGAACTGGGTCCCGTTCAATGCATTGATTGCCGCCTTGGCTTCGTCCTCCGAGGACATCTCGACGAAGCCGAAGCCGCGAGACTGCCCCGTGAACTTATCGGTGATAATCCGCGCCGACGCCACAGCTCCGTGCGTCGCAAACAGGTCGCTTAGCTGTTGCTCCGTCGTCGAGTATGGCAAGCCCCCAACATAGATCTTAGAACCCATCGGTTCTCTCCTTTTGAAGAAAATGGTGTTGTCTGGGACTCGAGAACAGAGCAAGGAAGGAATGGCCCGAAGACGCAAACACAGCGGCGACTTAGGTCTGGCTTCCGAAATTCCCGGGAAGAACCCAAAACAACATCGATTCAGGCCTTGTTACGATCTCGCTCCACCGCCAGGCCAATCGCAGTGAAACACCTTCACTGTACCGCAGCCCCTTGTCAAAGGCAAGATGGAAAACACGGATGGACGGGGCATGAATGGAAGACCAGCCTAGTACGCCGCCGGGGGCGACAGCGGCCGGTGGGAATACAACGGGGCCGCGTGGAAACTGTCGAAATGAACCGACATGTCTCCGCGCACTAACAGCCCAACCTGGCCAAGACCTAGCGATTGGTCCTCGACCGACAGTGTCAGTTGTCCGTCAAAAACAGTTTCAATGAAGTCCTTGCTGATAATGGTATTTCGCTGTACACGGAACGTGTGCCACTCCACCGGCTTCATCTTCAATGGCGCTTCACCCAGTACCGTTTCCTTGCCGTCCACGACGCGCACGACTCGGAGCGTCTTGCCCGCTAGATCAACCATCGCAGCGTAAAAGTTCATCCGATCCCTGAGCCCGAATACCATTCCCATACTTCCGTGTCCTCCTGCCTGATGCAAACGGACCGCCAGGTCCGGATATTCATACTTCAGATCTTTGGCAATCAGGAGCTGAGAGCAAGTCGAGCAGGCGGATACGGCCAGGACAGCATGAGGGAACGACGGCGCGGCCGGCTCTGCTTCGATTCGCCACAGACCTTCCTGACCGTCGCCGTAGGTGAGCGCGACAAATCCCTGCGGCACTCCCCCCGGGGACTGCTTGTCGAAGTCCCAGAAATTGAAGAGGCCGCCCTTGACCTGTTTTTCCAAGTTCTCCGCCTTTTCAGCCGTCGTCTCTTTCTGGATGGCGGTCGCCGGCTGGGAAAAGAGACCAAGCACGGCGGCAACCAAGATGAAGAATGGGATGCGCGGCCGACCCTGGCTCTGTCGCTTCCAAAGTCTTGCGGACGCAATCGATCCGGGTTCTTTTCGCATAACAGGATTGTGATGCACGATTCTACTCCGGTCGGATGATGAACTCTGCGGTATGGGATTTCCGTTTCAGCAATGAAGGCCTAGCTGCCCCTGCGGCTCACTGTCTGACCTATGGGAAGCGCTTCGCTGTGCGGGACGCCGCCCATCATCACGATGGAGACGTCTTCTTGTTGATGTCGAGAATCTCACGCTGAAACCGATCTCGTTCAGCCAGCAAGGTCTTTCGCCGCTTCCACCGATCCCAGGTCCACCAGCGCAGTTTCTCCGGAAAGGACACCCGCGGGGGCGGCTGATTCCCCGCCGGAGCATGCTGAAAGTCATATCCATCATGCCCCTCGCGGTTTTCTCGAAAGCGCTTGTACTGGTGGTCGTACAGACCTTGTCCTTGCTCACCCATGCTGGTCGTGTCTCGATCAGTTCCCGGGCGCCGGCGCGCTTCCACTGGAAACAAGTCTGAACCGGACGATGCGATGTCCCGTGCGGCGCCGGCTGATACTACACGGACCATTTGCCGATCTGCAACCTAGACATACAGCTGTGGTATAGTGAAATTGCTATCTCTGTCCGAGCCTCTCGATGCCCATCATTCAAGCGCAAGTCCGCGACATTCTCTAATCAATGAACCGATACCTGTATCTGGTCTGGACGCTGATTCTCTGCTTCCCCGCCTCCGTATTTCCGGGGGCTCCGGGCGGAGGGGAACAAGGCATCACTGAAGCATTGGATGCCGTGTCAACCGAGCGAATGCTGGCGGATGTGGTGCTGCTAAGCAGCGATCGGTTCAACGGCAGGCAGGCCGGCACGCCGGACGACGAGCAGGCGGCGGAATATGTTGTCCGTCAATTGACGGCATTAGCCCCCAGGATCCCGATCAACTCACTCGCCATGGGCGACCCTGCAGCTGTGACGGTCACCTCGATCAGCGCCGAGCCGTCCCTGTCTCTGGAGTTTCCGGGCCGATCCACGACCGACCGTCCGGTGTACCGTGTCGGACCCGATTACTTGCCGATCCTGGACTCTCCCTCTATCAACCTCCACGCGCCGATCGTCTTTGTGGGATATGGAATTGCCGACGCAGATCGCGGCTTCGACGAGTATGCAGGGATGGACGTCAAGGATCGTGTTGTACTGTTTCTGCGCGGCAAGCCGGAGCGATACACCGGCCAGATTTCTCATGCAGACAAAGTTCGCATCGCGCGGGAGAAGGGCGCCGCCGCATACTTGACTACCACTGGCCCCATTCTCAGCGCCTACGAAGCCCGGCGTGGCATCGGCGGCAAGCCGTCGGCCTACTATAGCCAGGCGCCGGTCGAGCTGGCCGGTGCCTGGATTTCCACGGAACTGGCGGAGCGCATTGTCGGCGGGCCCGACAGATCGCTCCGCGATAGACAGGAACGCCTCCATCAACTGTCATCCCAGTCCCATCAGACGCCCGCCGTGATTAACCTCCAATGGACCAGCATGCGAACGGCATCCTCATTGCGAAATGTCGGTTTTTTGCTCGCCGGGTCCGATGCCGAGCGAGCGGACGAAACGGTGATCCTGGGCGCCCATCGGGATCATTTTGGGCGACAGGCCGGGATGCTTTTTGCGGGAGCCGACGACAATGCGTCAGGGACGGCCGTGCTCATGGAAGTGGCCCGAGCCATCGCGCAAGCCGGACTCAGACCGAAACGACCGATTCTGTTTGTATCTTTTAGCGGAGAAGAGCAAGGATTGCTTGGTTCGAAGTCTTATGTGCGCCATCCTGCCCGGCCGCTTGACCGAACCACGGTGATGATCAACATCGATCATGCCGGGATTGGAAATGGTCGACTAACGGTGGGAATGACGGGGGTAGACAAAGCCGTCGCCGTTGCGGCCGGACGGCTGGCCGGGATGGAAGACCGGCTGGATCTCTTCGGATTCTTTCCGGGCGGCGATCACGTGCCGTTCAAGGAAGCGGGAATTCCGACCGTCACGGTCGTCAGCGGCGGGACGCACGCCCACTTCCATCAGCCGACAGACAAGGCCGACACCATCAGCGGAGAGATCCTGACGACCGCCGCCCGCTATGCGCTCGCCTTGACCCTGCACTTGGCGAACTCGCCATAAGGGCCGTGACCCGAGCGACGATTCACGGGCTTAACAGAATATTACGACCATAAAAAATGCGTCCGGCCTCACCGGGGTGGGCGGGTGAAGAGGCTAGACGACCAGTTTGCGGCAGTAAAATGCTTCCGCATACTTGTGGGGCGCGTTGGATTCGACACCCCTGAGGCGCATGAGGGAAAGAAAGGTGTCCTCGGAGAACCATTGTTTTTTGGCCTGGGTACCGAAACAGGCGATGATGGTGCGGATCTTCTCTAGGCAGGTCGGCTCGTCCAAATGGACAAAGAGATTCGGTGCTCCCAGGTCACCGTCGTACTTCGGGATTTCGTATTCGAAGATCAAATGGCGCCGGAAGGTATTCCAAGTCAATTCGGCGATCATGCGGTGGTCTTGGTGCAGATCGCTGCGGTAGTGGGTCAAAATAAGATCAGGCTGGCACCGACGCTTGAGTGATTCGAAAAACCGTTTGAGTGCCTGTCCGGTATAAGGAAAGATGCTGTCGGGGAAGTTCTTGACCACGACCGTCTTCTCACGGATGCCTTGAAGAAAGCGCCCGGCCCCGCGCAACGCCTCCTGTCGTCTCCTCGCGCGCGCGCTGAAGACGACCCAATGGACATCCAGCGCATTCCCGTAGAGGTCGGCCAAGCGCAGAATCGTTCCGCCGCAGCCGATTTCGATATCGTCCGCGTGGGCGCCCAGACAGAGCACCGACAACCGTTTGCGTCCCGCGAGTGCGGCCTTGAGATCGAACACGACGCCTCCCTATTTAGAACCCGCCTGCTTTTCTCAGCGACTCCCGTTCGGCCGCATGGGATGCGTCGGGGAACAGATTCGCGCGCTCTTTCCATACAGCCCATGGCGCCTTGTCCCGGGCGTACAAGTCATCCAATAGCATCTTGTCTTTGAAGGTATCCATCGCCGCCCAGAATCCGTTGTATTCATAGCCGATCAATTGATTGCGCTGCATCAAGCGTTGGAACGGCGCCTGGACCAGTTCTTCGCCGTCGCGGATATAATCGAAAATCGCCCGCTTGAAGATGAAATACCCGCCGTTCACGCGCAAACCGGATCGTCCGAGTTCCTCGAGATGAGTCACCCGTCCATCCTGGGCTAAGTTGACGAGATGAAAACTCTGGCGGGGCGTGACGCACAAAAAGCTCGCCACTCTGCCGTGTTTCGAGAAATGCGCGAGATGATCCTCCAGCGACAGATCGGTCAATCCGTCCGTATAATTGGCCATAAAGACGTCATCCATGCCGATATGGGGCTCGATCTTTTTCAGCCGCTGCCCGATGGTCGAGGTGATGCCCGTGTCGACAAACGTGATCCTCCAGTCTTGGATGTCCTCATTCAAGAGCGTAAGGGATTTGCCTCCATCGGTCAGGACGAAATCGTTGGATACGGATTCGTCATAGTTCACGAAGTATTCTTTGATCGCATCCGCCCCATATCCCAAGCAGAGGATGAAATCCTTATGCCCGAACGAGGCGTAATATTTCATGATGTGCCAGATGATGGGCCGGTATCCGATCGGTACCATGGGCTTCGGAATCTTATCCGAGTAGTCCCGTAACCGCAGACCCAACCCTCCGCAAAACAGCACGACTTTCATCGTTCGACCGGGGTTCCGTGTGAGATTCAGGATAGAAGACCGGCTGGCCGGCGCCTGCATTTGGGGCAAACCGGCATGCCTATCCCTAAGAAAGTGTAGCAGAATCTGCCGAATAGCCCAGTGCGGCACTGGGAACGGCGGCCCGCCCATACCGCCCGGCGGTTCTTGACCTAACAAGTGGAATTTTGCCGGCAGATTTCCGGGTGGGGATCCAACCAGGGCTGCGCCAAGGCGCTATTTGACCACGACCACCTCGACCTCGCCCTGTCGATGCATGACGGTAATCCCCACATCCAGCTCATACCGCCGCACCAGCAGGTCGACCGAGGCTTTTCCGACACGAAGATTTTTGATCTGCAGCTCGTCCAGAAAGTCGGGCAAAACGGGATACGTGAAGATCACCTTGGCTTCCGGGGCACGGATCGACATCCCCAAACAGGCCTGAAGGCCCATGAAAGCGGACGCCGCCGCCCAGGCCTGGGGGTTACAGGCGACGGGATAGCGGGTCAAGCCCTGGCCGGGCCGGCGGACAAAGCCGCAAAACAACTCGGGCAGCCGATGAAAATCAACGACGAGACTCGCGTCGAACAAACCGGTCATGACCTTTTCCACACCGGCTTTCAAGCCATACCGCGCAAGGCCGGCGGCGATCAGGGCATTGTCGTGGGGCCACACTGAGCCGTTGTGATACGACATCGGGTTATAGCGCCGTTCCCGATCCGACAACGTACGCACGCCCCAGCCGCTGAAGAGCTCTTCGCTCATCAGAGTGCCGGCCAATCGGATGGCACGGTCGGGACGAGCAATTCCGGTGTAGAGACAATGGCCGGCATTGGAGGCCTTCACGCGGCAGGGTTTCTTATGCCCGTCCAAGGCCAACGCGTAGGTCGACAGGTCTTCACACCAGAAGACCTCATCGAAGCGCTGTTTCAGGTCCTCAGCCTGCCGGCGGAGCTCGCTCGCCCGCTCCGGAAGTCCCAGCACGTCTGCGAGCCTGGCCGCCTGTTGCTTGGCATCATACACATAGCCTTGCACTTCGCAGAGCGCAATCGGACCCTCCGCCAGGTCTCCGTTTTCATGAGAGACCGAATCATTCGAGTCCTTCCACCCCTGATTGTCGAGTCCCGTTCTGGATTTTCGAATGTATTCGACGAATCCGTCTCCGTCTTGATCCCCGTACGTATCGATCCACCGGAGAGCCAGCTCGATATTGGGCCATAGGGAACGCATCAAGGCCGCATCGCCGGTCCGCTCATAGTAGGCTCCTGCCAGCATGACAAACAGCGGCGTGGAATCCACGCTGCCGTAGTACAGGCCAAAGGGAATCTCTCCCAGCGCAGCCATCTCGCCTTTTCGTGTCTCATGCAGGATCTTGCCCGGCTCGGCGTCCTGCGCCGCTTTTGATTCCTTGGCTTGGGCGGATGCCAAATAGCCCAGGACGCCGCGCGCGATCTGCGGCTTGATCCATAACGCTTCGAGCGCCGTAATAATGCCGTCCCTGCCGAACGGGGTACTGAACCAGGGCACCCCCGCGTAGGGATAAGGCCCCTCCGTGGTGTCAGTGATCATCATGCGAAGGTCGAGCAGGGATCGGCTCCACCACCCGTTGAACTGCTCATTAGATGTGTGGATGAGGCAGCCCTGGTTTTGCTCAACCTTAAGGTCCATTCCGGCCTCGGCTACCGCATGATCATACGCAAAGCATGTCCGTTGGGTCTCGCCGATGTCGCAACTCACCGTCACAGTCACCATGGTTTCGGCCTTCGGCTCCAACGTGACGGCAAAGACCGCGTGGCTCACACTGAGTTCGCGCGGCGACGGCGAGAACATGATCCGCGTTTGGCGGAGAACGCCATCGAGTCCCTCGTAGGGCAACACGAGCCCATCTTTATCGACCGAAGCGTGCAACCGCTTGCCTTTGTGGTCGCGTTTCGTACCTCGCACCTCGAAAATGTCCGCAAAATCCGATTCGAAACGAAGCCCGACCCGAATCGACACCGAAGCCAAACTAAAGTTCGACAAGCGGAGCCGCTCATACCCCACCCCGTTCCATAAAAAACGGGAACGGAAGACATGCACGCTCCCGCGCGGAATGGTGATCCGCCCCTCCTGATAAAGGTCGGGATTCGTCAAATCGACCGCCAATAAGGCATTGTCTTCTTTGACCGTCGAACTCAGCAGCATCGGGCGGTCGTTATTCAGGAGTAGTTCTTCGCGGCTCAGAAACCGCGTGCCTTCATGGTATAGGCCCTGCGTCCCCCGTCCGACGGGTTGAATGTCGCCGTATCGATCAAACACGCCGAAGGTCTCGCCGTGTTTGAGCACACGGGTGCGATTGTCCGCCATCGAGGAACTGGCGAGAATATAGAACTGATCATTGACGCTGATAATTTCTTCCACAGCCACCTCCATCGGCGGTCCCCGGACCGGCTATCAGGCCATCTCCCCTTACCCGCCTTATACTCTTCTCGCGACTTCTGCTCAACACAGGACCTGCCTCGTGCCGGTGAAAGGCGGTCTTCGCGTATCCTTAATGAGTCGAAGGTTGCGTCGCCAACGCAATCGGCGCGGGTTCCTCGACCGGAGAGCGGCCCGTCCAATTGGCCCTGACCCAACGAACGACGTAACTTGCGACCACAGCGGTCACCAGGAAGCCGATTCCGATGCCGACCACGCTCAGACGCTCTCCGTATTCCTGCGTCATCCATCCGAACAGCGTCATGCCGGCGATCGCCGAGGTCATCGCGCCCAAATTGTAGATGGCCAAGACTCGTCCAAGCAGTGACGCCGGGGCGATCTCCTGTAAGACCCCCCACGCGATCGGCGTCAGCGTGCCGGCTCCCATGCCGATCACACACATGAGGAATGCCGCAAACAGCCGATTCGTGCTCAAGACCAGCGCCACGATGGCGAAGCCGCTGACCAGACTGGATGCCGACATAATTTGAATGCGCCGATGGAGCGGCCAGCCCGAAAGCGAGATCAGTCCCAACGACATCACCAACAGGCCTACCCCGAACGCCGACCAAAGGTAGCCCACCTCAATCGGACCGAGATCCAACATTTTCTTGCCGAACACCGGAAACAGGGTGCTGAAAGCGCTCGACGCAAATGTATAGGTGGAGGCGGCGCCGATCAACAACATCACCATGCGTTGGTCGAACAGCACGTACCGAAATCCGTCCAGCACGTCCTGGAAGGTATTGGCCAGCGAGGTTTCCGCTGTCGGAGCCGATTCGGAGGCCGCGAACCGAATGAACAGGAAACAGGAGGCGGAGACGACGTAGCTGACGGCATTGATGCACAAGACTTCCTGCGAACTCATTGTGGCGATCCCGATACCGCTCAGCGCGGGACCGATGATGATGCCGATGCTCGTCGTGGTCTGCAAGAGCGCATTGGCGGCTGTAAACTCATGCCGCGCCACCAGCGTCGGAATCGAAGCCGTCAAGGCGGGCCCGAAGATAGCCGACGCGACTGCATGCACAAAAACGAGGATATAGAGTCGTTCGATGCTGAAGGACTCGACCGAGATCAAGCAGGGAATGACGCCGAGGACCACGGCACGAATGAGATCGCTGCCGATCAGCAGTAACTTCTTGGGCAATCGGTCGACGATCACTCCAATGAAAGGCCCGAAAAGAATCGGTGGGAGTGTCTGCAAAAGGCCGATGACCGTGGTCTTGAGCGGAGAGCCGGTGATGGCATACACGAACCAAAGCAGCGCCAGCTTCGATACGCCGTCGCCGACCTGGGAAACCATCTGGCCCCACCAGACGAGCGTAAAGTCGCGGCTGAGCAGTTGCGGCGACCAGATGACAGTCGGCCGCGGCCGTCCCCCGTTCACGCTGCGCCGTTCCATGAGAGGCTCTGGCTCATGACAGGGAAAGGAAGCGGAACACCATCACCGGCTACTCAGCGGCAACAAGGCGCACGGCGTCGGTATTCACCGCTTTGACGCCGGGGACTTGGCGGGCTGCCTGAGCAGCTTCCAGGATGATCACTTGGAACCGAGTGGATCCTGCCAGCGTCACGATTCCATCGTCCGTCTTGACCTCGAACTTGACCGCTTGCAGCGTTTTGCTTTTCTCGAACCGTTCCTTCACCAGAGTCGTGATGATCTTGTCCCGTTCAACAATCAGGCCATGAGAAGCGTCAGGTTCGACCTTCAACCGGTTCTCGACGGCATGCACGCCGTCGAGACAACGGACGATGTCCGCCGCCGCGCGCTTTTCATCGTCGCTGGCGACTTTGCCGAGTAAGACTAAGTCCTTATCCTTCGTATCGATCTCGATATCATACGGGAAGAGCCGTGAATCGCCCATGAGTGCCAGTTTAGCCGTGACCATGGGAGAACGCATGGGCTTCTTCCCTTCGGCTTCCGCCGGCTTGGGCTTGTCTGCGGGCGGTCGATCGGCGGGTGGCTGGCCATTCCCGGCCGACTTGTCAACGGGCGGATGGACCTGCGGACAGGGTGATTCGGCAACTTCCGATTCCTTCGGTTTGACCTCCGCTTCCTTTGGCTTGGGCTCGGCCT
This sequence comes from Nitrospiraceae bacterium, assembly GCA_035250505.1. Lineage (GTDB taxonomy): Bacteria > Nitrospirota > Nitrospiria > Nitrospirales > Nitrospiraceae > DASSBQ01. The sequence continues at coordinate 12,095 of DATFFC010000112.1, forward strand.
CCTTTGGTTTGGCCTCCTGCTCTTTTGCTTTTGTTCCCTCCTTCGGTTTCGACTCGGCCTCTTTCGGCTTGCCTTCGGTCTCTTTGGGATGCGGCTCCGTCTCCTTGGGTTTCGCCTCCGGCTCTTTAGCCTTTTGGTCCTGCTCTCTAACCTTTTGGTCGGGCTCTTTTGCCTTTATATCGGGTTCTTTCGCTTTCGTATCCGCTTCTTTTGTCTTGGGTTCCAGTTCCTTGACCTTTTGTTCCAGTTCCTTGAGTTTATGCTCCAATTCCCTGGTCGTCGGTTCCGGCTCCTTTGGCTTCGACTCCGGTTCCTTCACCTTTGGTTCAGCGGTCTTCGGCTCCGGGTCCTTTGTTTTGGGAGTCTCTGGTTTGACATCAAGAGTGGTTTGGGCATGGAGCAAGATTCCTCCCGGGAACATGGGGCTCCACAGCGTGAAGACCAATGCCGCGAATCTGAACGCACGAAAGAACGGGCTCATAGGCTTAAGTCCTTTGTCTGAACCACTGAAAGGCCTGAATCTATTCTCAACGTGCGTGCCGTATGGTACTCGATTCACAGACGCGAGAAAACTGCAAATATACGGCTAAGGGCAAGGAGGACCGGCGCATGAGATGGGTGGAAGAAGGGCGCATCCCGAGATGCCGCGGAGAGAGGACCGGCGCCTCGGGAGTCGGAAAATTAAGCTGTGACCGGTTTCAACCGAGCAAAATCACCACGGCTCACATGAACCGTGACAATGGCGGTCAGCAATAAGACCAAGCCGATACCGACGAGACTCGCGGCTGGACCGATTTCGTCGGCGGCCCATCCGAAGCCCGCCATCCCGACCATGGCGGAAGCCATCCCGCCGGTGCTGAACGTCGTAAAGACGCGGCCAAGGAGATGCTCCGGGGTGAACTCCTGGAGCATGGCCGACACGACCGGGTAATAAAGCGACGTGGTTCCTCCAATGACGATAACCAGCAACATCGTGCTCAACAGCAGCGGCGTCTGTATCAGCCCTAAACTGCAGACGGCCAAGCCCCCCACCGCCAGTGACTTGGCGATACGGCCGATGCGGTTGCGGAAATCGCCTTGCGGCACCCACGCCAACCAGAGAGAAGCCACCAGCATTCCGATTCCCAGCGCCGACCAGATCCAGCCAAGCTCCAACGGTCCAACCTGAAGCACTTCCTTCGCCACGACGGGCAGGAGAAAGACGAAAGAGCTGATGGCCAAGTTATACAGAACCGCGGTCACCATCAGCGCGAACACGATTCGATGCTGGATGAAGATAAACCGAAAGCCCACGGCCAAATCCTTGACCAACGGGGTGGACAAGGCCTGCAAGCCCTCTACGACGCGGTTGTCCCGTACGGAGATCGGAATGATGCACAGCGCCGAGATGAAGAACGTCGCCGCGTCGAAATACAACACGTTCTGCGCGCCCATCAATGCGATTCCGAGACCGCTTAAGGCGGGACCCAAGAGGACGCCGATGTTCGTCGTACTTTGGATGAGCGCGTTGGCCGAGGTCAGTTGTGACCGCTCGACGATCAACGGCACGGCCGACGAGAGAGCGGGGCCGAAAATCGTGGAGACGATCGAATTCAAGAACACGAGGATATAAAGACGCTCGAGGGTCAGCAAGTCGAAGGCATAGAACAAGGGAATGAGTAGGACCGTCAGTGTCCGGACCAAGTCAACAACAATCATCACCATCTTTTTCGGCAGGCGGTCCAGATAGACGCCGATCAACGGCCCGAAGACCAGCGGTGGAATGGTTTGCAGCAGGCCGATCACGGTCATCTTAAGCGCGGACCCGGTCAGCTCATAGACGAACCACAGGAGCGCCACCTTATTCAGTCCGTCGCCGATCTGGGAGACCGCCTGCCCTGCCCACAAGAACCCGAAATCCTTAGTGCGAAGCAGTCGCCAGCCCGAAACGGGTTGCGGCACCGCGGGAGTCTGTTCTGTCATCGCCATTCCCTGGATATCCCTTCTGCGATTTGGTATCGCGCTCAGCTTGCCTTCTCGAGGGTGAGCTGCCGGTCCTTCTGTCCGTGAAACAGACTCGGCTCGTTCAACATCTGGTGATAGATCTGGATGTAATTGTGCACCATCCGCTCCGCGGTAAAGCGTTTTTCAAACATTTGGCGGCATCCTCGGCGATCGATCAGAGGAATGCCTTCAACCTGTTTCGTCATCTCAGCCAGGTTGTCACTGATCAAACCGGTGATGCCGTGATCAATGACTTCTGGAATGGAGCCGCGGCGGTAGGCGAGCACCGGTGTACCACAGGCCATCGCTTCGATCAACACCAAACCGAACGGCTCGGGCCAATCATAAGGACAGACCAAGGCATGGGCATTGCCGATAAAATCATTCTTCTGGGAGTCGGTCACTTCACCGACAAACTCGACCAGCGGATGGTCCAACAATGGTTCGATCACGCGCTCGAAATAAGGACGATCCACGGGGTCGACCTTGGCGGCGATCCGCAACGGCATGCCGACGCGCTTGGCCAGCTCAATCGCCTGATCGGGACACTTTTCCGGGGAAATTCGTCCAAGAAACGCGAGATACCGCCCCGGTTCCGGATGAACGGTGTACAGATCCGCAGGCAGGCCATGGTGGACGGTGCCCAACCAGTTGCACCAGGGCAACGGCCGGCGTTGTGAATCGGAGATGGAAATCAACGGCAACTCGGAGAAATCGTGAAAGACCGGAACCAGCTCCGGCAAATCCAGACGGCCGTGCAGAGTCGTGACCACCGGCACGGAACAGCGTCGGGACAGCGAGAAGGCCAAGAAATCGAGATGGGAATGGATGACATCGAATTGGTCGGCGGAGCTGAAGACCCGTTCCATCATCGAAACGACCGGCGCTTCACGGTTGAAGATACCGGTGTTGAGGCGGAGCGCCTGACGGCACGGGGATTCGAGTTTCGCATCGGTAACGGAATCGCCGCTGGCAAACAACGTCACGTCATGTCCCTGGCGAACGAGTTCTTCGGTAATGTACGAAACGATACGTTCTGTGCCGCCGTACAACTTCGGCGGGACGCTTTCCCAGAGAGGTGACACTTGCGCGATTTTCATTGGAACGACTCCTTTTAAGTGACCACGGTAACGCGGCAGGCGAGCGACTGATTAAAGCCCACTAACCCAACTATGTGCTCCTTCCTATCTGCTTGCATGGTTGCGAGGCAATTGACATCTTTGTGAATGGGTCTTCCTTTTTGTCCAGGCGAATCGATGAGGTCGCTGCTGGAGTAAAGCAAGCTGTGTACCGATCTCCAGATGCAATCACGCCCCGTCCTTTCAGGAGATCGACGGAGTTGTAACCTTGCAAGTAATGTATTGTTATTCCAGCGAGTTAGGATAGGATGTCTCCTGCCTCGACGCACCGACATCGGCCGTTTCCTGGCCTGTGCAAACTGTGGATAGATGGGGGATTACCGAAAGGAGATGTGACAACTCTGCAGGGAGCTGCTAAACCGCCACATGCTGATGCGGATCGTCGTGGCTCGAGTTAAGGGATTTCGTCCAGGAGGGTCGATTCAACCGGCGGGGCCGGCGAGACGTCGCGCGGAATGGGAGGGAGCACCAGCGGAGTGCCTACTTGATTCGCCCCTTGGATGAGACCGACGGACAGTCGCGGCCCCAATGTCATCATCGCCCCGCTCCATGCCTGGCCGGTCATCGGATTCCGGAAATTGTAGGATTCGAAGTTGTTCCCGAAGTTATAGATGTATCCCTGCGTGCCTTGCGTGTCGAGATATAAGTTCCCAGGCCCCGACAGTTCAAAGAGCGGCGCCACGCCTCCTCCGAATGCACGGACTCCCGATACCGATTGAGCCGCAGCGGAAGACACCAGCACAGCATACAGCATGACCGCGACGACCGTCGCTACACGGATGGCCATATCAAGCTCCATTTCATTTTGGACAGGAAAATCAAATTGTGGTAGTACCGAGCCGGATCGTCTTCTATAGTAAACGTCATTCACGGTCGGTTCAAGGAGTGTCACACATGTATGGACAATCCTGGAGATACAGACTCTCGATCCTGGCCGCGGCCGGTCTGCTGCTGTTTTCTCTAATACTGCCCGCCTGGCCTCTCGATGTGATGACGCCGACATCCGGCGAACGGCGAGAGGCCATTTCGCTTGCCGATGCCGTCGTACGGGCCTTGCAAAACAATTTGGATATCAGCATCAGCCGCCAGACCAAAGACAGCCGCCTGGCCGACATCGTCATCGAGCAGGCCAAGTTCGATCCGACGGTCAGCCTCAATACTCAGTACAACCGACAAGTGGCTCCCTTGAATCGACCGGTGCTCGGCTTTACCGGCGCCAATCTTCAAGAGATCACCAAATTCGATCAAAACGTGTGGAGCGCGACCGCGGACATCACGCAAAACCTCTATACGGGGACGAATTTCGACTTGAATTACAGTCCGCAACGCACCTTCGTCGGGGGCCCGAACACGTTCTTGTTCAATCCCGCTTACACCGGCGGTCTGGCGTTCACTATGACCCAGCCGTTGCTCCGGAATTTCGGCATCGACATCAACAAGACATTCATCTACATCGCGCAGAATAATGCGACGGTGGAGCAGCATGTGTTTCTCGATCGCGTGATGACCGTCATCGCGACCGTGGAGCAAACCTTCTGGGAATTGGTCTTCGCCAACGAGAACTTGAAGGTGGCGCAAGCGGCTTTGAAGGCCGCCGAAGAACTGCTGGCGACCAACCGCGCCAAGGCAAAGGCCGGCGTCATGTCGATTGTCGATGTCTTGCAAGCGGAGGCCGCGGTCGCATCCCGCGTCGAACAGATACTCGTCGCGGAAAAAGCCATCCGAGATCAGGAGGATCAGGTGCGTCGCCTCCTGAATCCGGCCGAAGAAGACCTTCGTCAAGATCTGCGGCTCGCGCCCACTGATCCGCCGGTGACGGCACTGGAGCCGCTGAGTCTTCAAGAAGCCATTGATATCGCCATGGAGCGCAGGCCGGAGATTCTTCAGGCCGCCAAAAACATCGACACGAGCGAGTTGAATGTGAAGTTCGCCCGGAATCAGCTTTTACCGACCTTATCGCTCCAGGGTACGATGGGGTTGGCCGGTCTCGGCTCGGACTACAACGATTCCTTGAAGCGCAACTTCGGCGGGGAGTTCTATAACTACGGGGCTGGAGTGGTCCTCAGCTATCCCCTCGGAAATCGATCCGCTTACAGCACCTATAACAAGCGCCAACTCGAAGCGCGCAATGCCCAGTCCACTTTGCAGAGCATCCGGCATCAGGTGATCGTCGGGGTGCGGGAGGCGGTACGTCGCGTGCAGACCGACTTCAAGCGCATCGAAACGACGCGCTCTGCCCGCATCATGGCCGAAAAACAACTGCAGGCCGAGCAGGAGCGGTTGAAGGTCGGTCTCAGCACGACTCGGTTCGTCCTCGATTTTCAGCGGGACTTGGCGACGTCCCAAGGCAATGAACTCCGCGCCATCGTGGACTACAACAAGTCGCTTTCCAACCTGGCCCGGAACAAAGCCACCACGCTGGAACGGTATAACTTGCAGTTGCAATAACCTCGCATGACAGGGCCGGCAGGCGCTTCTGCTTCGCCTCTTCCGCGACCGGAGCGCGCCGCCGGCCTGGCCCTCCTCCCCTTTCTCTGCACGATCGCGTTTTACTTGGCGCCGCCCGCGCTGCAAGACAACATCGCCGTACAATTCTCGCCCCAAGTCCTATCCTACGTCGGATTTCTGGTGTGGGCACATCTGAACGGACAGGTCGCGCAGCGACTGGGCCTGGGAGCCGACCTGCTAGGATCCGGCGTTGTCCGAGGCGCGATTGTCGGCATCATTCTGGGCATGCTCAATGTGATCGTCATCCTCAAAGCAGCGCCCTGGCTCGGCTATGACATTACATTCCTAACCAAGACTCCCCATGCACGTGTCCCTTTTTGGCTGATGATTCCCTGGCTTGTGTGCGTGATCGCCGTCTTCGTCGAATTGAACTTTCGCGGCTTTATCTTGGGGCGATTGCTGGCCTTGTCGGTCCCCGCGCCCCTTGCCGTGCTTCTGACCGCAACTCTCTTTTCCTTCGATCCTTTCATGGTCACCACGTTCCAACATCTTCATTGGATTGCCGTTTGGGACGGCATCGTCTGGGGTATGATGTGGATCAGGCTCGCCAACCTCTACGCCGTGATTACGGCCCATGCGGTAGAAGTCATAATCATGTACTGTATCGTACGAGCGACCTTTCAGTAGCCTGGACCGATCCCTTATCGATCGGCCCCATTGAGCAATTGGCCTGCGCGCGATTTGCTTGCTCATGACGCCATCGTTTTCCTCCTATCTCGTCAATGATGTTTTCGGCGATCCAGGGGTCTATGTCGAGGTGCGCTGGTCGAAACGCGCGCTGCTGTTCGACCTTGGACATAATGAGGCTCTTGGCCCGACAAGGCTCTTGCGGGCGAATGACATCTTCATTTCACACACGCACATGGACCACTTTATCGGGTTCGACGCGCTGCTGCGGGTAGCGCTCGGTCGCGGCAAAACGTTGCGTCTCTATGGCCCCCCGGGACTGATCGCCAACGTCCAAGGCAAACTACGCGGCTATACCTGGAACCTTGTCGACGGGTACCCTTTGACGATTCAGGTCCGGGAATTCCACCGGGCGGAGAGCCGGACAACCACCTTTCTTGCCACGGACGGCTTTCGCGCTCGAGAGGAACCGTCGCGTCCGTCCGACGGAGTCGCCGAGACCGCCATTTTTCCGGTATTAGAGGATCAGATGTTCACCGCCTACGCAGTCGCGTTGAATCATCGTATCCCGTCGTTTGCTTACGCGCTGCAGGAACAGTTTCATATCAATGTGAACAAGCAAAAGCTGCATGACGCCGGACTTCCGGTCGGCTCTTGGTTGAAAGATGTGAAGCAGTATCTCTGGGAAGGCAAGCCGGATGAGTTCCGTTTTACCGCCACCTTGTACTTCGAGCATCGGAAACAAGAGCTGGAATTTGTTCTCGGCGACGTGCGTGATCGGTTTCTGACGATCACCCGAGGACAGAAAATCGCCTATGTTGTGGATGCCCGATTCGATGAAGCGAATGAGCAGAAGATCGTCGAACTGGCGCGGGGCGCGGACACGTTCTATTGCGAATCGCCCTATTTGGACCGAGACGCGGATAAGGCACAGGAGCGATATCATCTCACGGCGAGGCAGGCGGGCTTAATGGCCAGAAAGGCCGGTGTGCGGGAACTCATTGTCTTTCACTTTTCCCCACGCTATACGGGCCAGGGACAGACGATTGTTCAAGAGGCAATGGAAGCGTTCCGAGGCGGATGCGGCCCCGATGCCGAGCAGGTATCGACGTTATCGTACTAGACCTATCGTGGCGAGGCATTTCAGTGTGGTGGGGCGCGTGATGCCGGCGCAGGCGATTATCAAACCGGTCAGATGATTGCCCAAGTCCCGTTGGAGCGCCGGCGCAGTTGAAGGGATTTTACCCGTGAATGACTTGTTGAAGTATTGCCTCTATTTCTTGCTGGGTGGGTCTCTCGTCACCCTGGCGACCTACCTCGGAGCCCAAGGACGAGGTTTTCTCGCCGCGTTCATCAGTACATTTCCCGCGATCACGGGCGTCACGATCATCCTGATCTATCTCAACGGCGGCAGCGAACCCGCTCAGGTGTACGCCAAACATCTCCTCTGGCTCGTGCCGGCCTGGATCCTCTATGTCGGCTGCCTCATTGTCGGCATCAACCGATTCGGATTTTGGCCGACCATCGCCGGCTCCATCACTCTGTATATGGGCTGCATCGGCCTGATCAAACTGGCATTGCGCTGAACGGGCCGATGGTATTCGCACTATCCTACTCACGGACACGCGCCTCACGAGTGTGCTCCCCATAAAAAGACTCCCGACCCCTTTTTTGGGGAGGATTCATGGAGCGGCTGGTTTGGTCAGATTGTTATGCACTCGGTTGTCAGGCGCGTTGACGTCGATCCCGCCGGCAGGGGGCGGTTTGTCGAGATGGGTATATTGGAACGTACCGAACGGCTGGATTTGCTCGTCGGTGGGCAATTGCCGGCGGTCCCATCCTCCCCCGAGCGCCCGGATGAGCGCGACCGACGATCTCAATAGATCCGCCTTGATCTGCACGGACTCGATGCGCGCCGTCAGCGTGGCAACTTGCGCATAAATCAGCTCCAGGCTGGAAGCCAGGCCGCCCTGATAAAGCTCCGTGGTCAGATCTTGGGTCTTGAGCGTGGCTCCGACGGCCGCGTCCTGCCGGTTCGCCGCGAGGGTCAATCGGTTGGTTAAGCTGAGGTTGCTCTCAACTTCTCGAAAAGCGTTCAGCACGGTCGAGCGATAGAGGTCTTCCGTCTCGCGATAGGCCGACCACGACTGCTGTAACTGAGCGCGGCGATACCCACCCTGAAAGACCGGCAGCGATACGCCGGACCCGTAGGACCAGAAGCTATTCGCGAGCTTGAACAGACTGAAGGCGTCATCCTCGAACCCGCCTCCGAGCCGAAATGAGACATTGGGGTAGAACGCGGCGCGGGCTATCCCGATGGTGCGGTTCGCCTGCGCCATCCGGCGCTCCATAGCGGCGATGTCCGGCCGGCGTTCCAGCAAAGTGGACGGAAGGGTTTGTGGAACCGTGAAGTTCGCCACGCGGAGCTCATCGACCGGCTCGATCGAGAAGCTGGCCGGCGCCATATTGAGGAGGACGGCAATCGCTTGTTCCGTCACTTGGCGTTGGCCTTGAATCTGAGCTCTCCGCGTCTCGGTGCTGAACAGGAGCGATTGGACGCGGGCCACGTCAAGGGCCGAGGCAATCTGGCCGATGAACTGGGCAGTGACCAGATCCAGCGACCGTGTGTAGAGGTCGATCGATTGCCGATAAATTGCATCCTGCGCATCGAGGCCGCGCAGAATGAAATAGTTCGCCGCCACCTCCGCTTGCAGGCTCAGACGCGCAAGCCCGTAATCGGCCGCGCGCTGCTCGGCCCGATAGAGTTCGGCTCGCATCCTATTGCGGAGCGCCGACCAGAAATCGGGCTCCCAGGATGCGAGGCCGCCCACCCAGACGCTTGATTCTTCGAGCGGACTGTCGGGAGCGCGAAACAGACGATTCTCGGACTGCCTATTATTGGACGCATCGAACCCTATCCCGATGCGAGGCATGTACTGGGACCGGGCCTTCATCATCACATCGCGGGCTTGGACGAACCGTTCGGCTGCCGCCTGTAGGTCGGGATTGGCCGCCATAGCCTGCTCTTCAAGCTTGTTCAAAATCGGATCGTTGTAAACCGTCCACCAATCGGCGCGCAATTCGCCGTCAGACGGCTTGGCCTCGACAAAGGGACTCGCGCCACGCCATGAATCGGGCACGACGTATTGGGGCGGCTCATAGGGGGGTGAAAGATCGAAGGCCGGAAACGTATTGCAGGCCGGTAAGCTGAGAGCCAACAGCAGAAGGCCGCTGCTCAGGACGGAGATATACAGGACGCGCGCCATATCGAGGCTCGTTCGCACGCGTCCGCCCATCATCTGCAAGCGCCTGTCATTTCGAAGACACTTCCTTTGGCGCCGCCTGTTCTTTTGGCGCAGGTCCTTCTTTGATATTATTGATGAGATCATAGCCGGGCGCCGGTGTGACAACGCGCACCTTGTTGCCTTCGAGCAATGCGGCGCTCGGATTGTTCACAATCCTGTCGCCCATGGAAAGCCCCTTTTCCACTTCGATGGCGTTGTCCATGAGCTTACTCACGATGATGGGTTTCATGTGTACTCGGTCGTCCTCCGTCACCACCGCCACCTCTGTGCCGTGCTCCTGGAACACCAACGCGGTGGACGGAATCACGAAGACTTGCCTGTCGACCGGCGCGGTAAGCTCGACTTTGGCGTAGGAACCCGGCCAGAGAGTATGGTCTTCGTTGTCGATCGTGAAGACGGTGGTGGCGGTACGCGTGCCCACATCAAATCCACGGGCGACTGTCAGGAATTTGCCGGTGAAGTGGCGATTGGGCAATTGCGGCACGGTCACATCGGCCGTCATGCCCGGCTGGAGAAACGGACCAAACGACTCCGGCACGGAGACAAAGAGCCTGAGCATATGGACATCGGCGACCGTAAACAGGTTGGTTTTTGCATTGGGTGTGCTGAGGTTGCCTTCCTTACTGACCAAATCACCGACGTTGATGTTGCGTTGAGTGACCACGCCGTCAAAGGGAGAGACGATCGTCTTGAATCGAATGAACGCCTCGATGTTCCTGACTTTTTGTTCCGCCCCTTTGACCTTCGCGGCTTCGGCCTTCAGGTTTTGTTCCTGCACCGTGATCGACTGTTCAGAGACCGCATGGTTTGGGCGCAGCGCCACCCACCGTTTTGCGGTCACCTCGGCGAGTTTATACCTGGCACGCTCGGTGTCCAGATCCGCCTTGGCCTGCGCATATTCGGCGTCGAGGTCCGGCGCGTTGATTTCGGCAAGGATGTCGCCCTTCTTGACGGGGTCGCCGTAATCCTTGTACCACATCTTCACATAGCCGGTGACTCTTGCGTACATCGGCGCTTCGTACCAGCCGACAATATTGCCGGGAAGTGTAATGGTCTCGGTCGATGGCCCCGGCTTTGGATTGACCACGGCCACGGTTGGGACGGCATCCTCGACCGTCTTCTCCCGCAATAGAGCGGCGTCGCTTCTGCTCTCGTAAATTCGATAGCCCACATAGAACACAAACAGCACGATGCCCAGAAAGACGATGGCTCTTCCGCTGAGCGTTTTCATCAGGCTTGCCCCTTTTCACGCGCCGTTCGCCGGGTATAGAGGATAGCATAGACGCAGGGCACGAAAAACAGGGTAAAAAGAGTGGCAACAAACAGCCCGCCGATGACGGCGCGGCCCAGCGGCGCATTTTGAGAATAGCCCGTCGCCATGGGGACCATCCCGAAGATCATTGCTGAAGCGGTCATGAGCACGGGACGAAAGCGGGTCTTTCCGGCTTCTATCGCGGCCCGTACCGCATCACCATGCTCATGGAGCCGTTCGCGCGCATAGGATACGACGAGGATCGAATTGGCGGTCGCCGTGCCCATGGTCATGATTGCGCCGGTCAGTGCAGGCTCCGAGAGTCGCGTGTGGGTCAGGAACAACGCCCAGGCGATGCCGGCCAGCGCGCCGGGCAAGGCCGTAATGATAATGAAGGGGTCGAGCCAGGATTGGAAGTTGACGACGATCAGTAGATAGACCAGTACGATCGCGGCGAGCAGCCCGAAAATCAGCTCGGCATAGGCCTCATACATCAGTGAGGCCTGACCATGGATTTCGAGCGCGGCGGTGCGGGGCCTTTCGTGGTCCATACTTTGGGCAACTTTCTGAACGTCCTTCAGCACGCCGCCGAGGTCGCGCCCTTCAGCAGAGACATAGACATCGAACAGCGGCATGATGTTCCCGTGCGTGATCACCCCCGGGGTACCCTCCGCCGAAAGGTCGGCCAAATTGCCGAGCAACTGCACACTGGTATCCGAGCTATCGTTCGAAGCATCGACCGGCACCGTCTTGATGCTATTGAGGCTGTTGATCTGCGGCTGCGGCGTATAGACATTAATCAAATAGGACATGCCGGTACTGGGATCCAGCCAGTAGACTTGATCGACCTGTTGGCTGCCGGCGGTCGTCATGAGCAGATTGGAGGCGATGTCTTTTTCGGTCCTGTTGACACCGAGTCCGAACGTGCGGTCGCCTTCGACCATGAGGGTCGGCGTGCGCATCGTCTGCTGGATCACCACGTCCGTGGCGCCGGGAATCTCACGAAACTTTGCGACTAATTTGCGGGCGAACTCATAATTCGGATATATGTCCGGCCCGTTGATCTGCACGTCGATCGGCGCGGGCGCCCCGAAGTTGAGAATTTTCGCGGTGAGATCGGAGGGCTGGAAGGTGAATTCCGTGCCCGGATAGCGCTCCGTCAGGCCCTTGCGGAGAATACGCCGGTAGTCCCACACCGGCGATTTTTCATCATTC
>DATFFC010000113.1:0-3312 GCA_035250505.1 Nitrospiraceae bacterium
CGGACAACGAAGTCGGCAGCCGCTGTTTCGCCCGTCTTATCCGCTTCGCATCGCATCCGACGGCGTCACGGCACTCGCTTACCGTGCCGAGACCGCCGGACCGGCCATCGCGGCCGTCACGACGAAAGGGGCGCTTCTGTACGCCAGCCTGCCCGACAATGAGAACGATCACACAGTTTTGGGCAGAGAACTCTATCGATTCGATGGACCAGTGACGCATCTAGCGCTGGATGGAGGGCTTGCCAATCTCTACGCCGCCACAACGGACGGCCTCCTCTATCATTTTGATCTGAGGGAGGCGGCCGAGACGCCGGCTTCCACGTTTTCACCCGCCCACCCCGGGCGCGCCGAGACGCGCCCTTCTGCCACATTGTCACCCGCCCACCCTGGGCGCGCCGAGACGCGCCCTTCTCCCGAGGTCTACCGCGTCGCACGAGAAGGAGTGGCCGTGTCGGCGCTGGGTTTCCTCAACGGAGATCGCAGCCTCGTCGTAGGGACCGCAGACGGAGAAGTATCGATATGGGGACTGACACGGTTACCCGGCGGCCTCGGGCGTTATCGTCTCGAACAGATGCATAAGTTGAGTTCGCATCACGCCCTCGTGACATCCGTTTCTCCGTCCACGCGCGACAAGGGGTTCGTCACGGCTGACCAGAACGGTCAGGTTTATGTGCACTATGCTACATCCGAACAAACCTGGCTCAAACTCCCCGTTGCAGAATCGGGGATCCGCGCGGTCGCTTTTGCTCCGAAATCCGACGGCTTCGTCACGTTGGACGCAGCAGGACAATTGGCGCTGTACGAGGTGCGGAATCCATTCCCGGAAGTGACGTTGCAGACCCTCTTCGGCGCCGTTTGGTATGAGGGCTATGAGCGTCCGGAGCATGTGTGGCAATCGTCATCCGGCTCCGATGAGTTCGAACCGAAATACGGGCTGATGCCGCTCGCCTTCGGCACAATCAAGGGCACGCTGTACGCCCTCTTGCTGGCCGTGCCCTTGGCGATCTTGAGCGCCGCCTTCACCTCGCAGTTCATGCATCCCGACCTCCGCGGGACGATCAAGCCTTTCATAGAGACCATGGCGGCCCTCCCGACGGTGGTGCTGGGATTCCTGGCCGGACTCTGGCTGGCGCCGTTGCTCGAACGATTCTTTCCCGCGCTGGTAGGCATGTTCATCGTGCTGCCCGTCGTGGTCGTCGTCATGTCGTTCCTGTGGTCCGGGATCCCGTTACGCCTGCGCGAGTACCTCCGTCCCGGGACGGAGGCGCTCATCCTCATCCCATTTCTTGCCGCTGGAATGTGGCTCTGCCTCTGGGGCAACCTGTGGATTGAAAACCTGCTGTTCGGTGGGGACTTCAAACAGTGGGTGGTGGAGAGTTTCGGCGTTCACTACGATCAACGGAACGCAGTCGTGGTCGGCATCGTCATGGGCTTTGCGATTATTCCCATCATTTTCAGCATCGCAGAAGAAGCCATGTCCAATGTGCCGAAGCATCTCATCGCGGGATCACTCGCCTTGGGTGCGACCCGATGGCAGACCGTTCAGCGTCTGGTCCTGCTCGCAGCCAGTCCCGGAATTTTCTCCGCCATCATGATCGGGTTCGGGCGTGCGGTGGGAGAAACGATGATCGTGCTCATGGCCACGGGCAACACCCCGATTGTCGATTGGAGCTGGAGCAACGGCTTTCGGACACTCTCGGCGAATATCGCCGTGGAAATTCCCGAGGCGCCGCATGGCGGAACGTTGTATCGCGTGCTGTTCCTGGCGGCGCTCTTGCTGTTCATTTTAACCTTTGCCGTGAATACCGTCGCCGAGCTGGTCCGGCAGCGGCTCCGAGAAAAGTATACATAGGGCATCATGGTTACTGTATGAAGGCCTTTTGGCGAAGCGGCGAAGTGTTCGTCTGGCTCACGGCGTCCGGTGTGGCGATCAGCCTCCTCATGATGACCGGATTGTTGGGCTTGATCATGGTGAACGGGCTGGGACAGTTCTGGCCCCAGAACATCGACGAGCTGCAACTGAAGGACGGCCGGCGCTTCATCGGTGAGGTTATGGGCCGCGAAATCGTTCCCGGTTCCGAAACGCGCGGTCATCCCGAGGGCCAGACCCGCATTCGGGTGCGGGTCGGGAATCGAGATACGTTCGGATTCGACTTCAAATGGGTGGACGAAGCGGACGTGCTCACCAAGCTGGCTTCCGCCGATCTCGTCAAGATCGAACGGCGCGAGTGGGGCCCCGCCTACGGGCGCCTGGTGGGCCTTTATGATGGACCCGGAGCCTACCGCAATCAAGACCAGTTATGGTCCGTGATGCAATCGACGCTCGCTCGCATCGACCATGACCGTCGGGCGATCGAGGACATTGAAAAGGAAGTCGGCACGCTGAATCATGAGATCGAAACGCTGCGCCTGAAACGCCGCGCATTAACGCTCGATGGAACCATGACTTCGAACGAATCCGAGCGAGATGAGGAATGGAAAGGCCGAATCTCGACTTTGGAAGAAATGTACCAGCGCCATGCCGCTGACCTTGAACGCTTGTACAAGGGCATGGAGCAATTTCGGATCGGTCTCCGATTATCCGACGGACGCGACGTGCACATCCCGTTGTCGCAGATTCTGACGGTTTCCACCACCAATACGATGACTTTCGGGGCCAAAGGTCTCGCGTACCTGCAGAATCTGTGGTCGTTCCTTTCCGGGGAGCCGCGCGAAACAAATACCGAAGGCGGCATCTTCCCCGCTATTTTCGGCACCGTCCTCATGGTCTTTCTGATGACCATCGTCGTCGCGCCGTTCGGAGTCCTGGCCGCCGTCTATTTACGGGAATATGCCAAGCAGGGGCTTCTCGTGCGAATGGTGCGGGTCGCGGTCAATAACCTCGCCGGGGTGCCCTCGATCGTGTTCGGCGTGTTCGGCCTGGGCTGTTTCATTTACGCGGCGGGAGGCACGATCGACCAGTTGTTTTTCCCCGAGGCGCTTCCCAACCCGACCTTCGGCACGGGCGGAATCCTGTGGGCGTCCTTGACGTTGGCATTGCTGACGGTGCCCGTCGTCATCGTGGCCACCGAGGAAGGCCTCTCCTCGGTGCCTCGGGAGTTTCGCGAAGGGTCCATTGGGCTCGGCGCGACCAAATTCGAAACGCTTCGCCACGTCATCGTGCCTTGCGCCCTACCCGGCATCCTGACCGGCCTGATTCTCGCCATGGCCCGCGCCGCCGGCGAAGTGGCGCCCTTGATGTTGACCGGCGTGGTAAAGCTGGCCCCCTCGCTGCCGTTGGATGCGGCCTTTCCGTTTCTGCACTTGGACCGG
>DATFFC010000114.1:0-31621 GCA_035250505.1 Nitrospiraceae bacterium
TCGGAGAAGGTCTTTCGTCCGAGCAGATCTTCTTTGGCGTGTTGAATAGGACGATCTGCACTGAAGCTTGTTTCT
This sequence comes from Nitrospiraceae bacterium, assembly GCA_035250505.1. Lineage (GTDB taxonomy): Bacteria > Nitrospirota > Nitrospiria > Nitrospirales > Nitrospiraceae > DASSBQ01. Next base: position 76 of record DATFFC010000114.1, read on the forward strand.
GGGGTTTCAGATCTTTCAGGCTCTGACACGGCTTGGGCCTCCTGCGAATACAAACATGATCTGCTAGACGAGTAGGCTACTGGCGAGTTTATAAAGTGTCAACGAGAAGAGCTCAGAGAAGCCGTGTTCCAAGGTAAGCATCCTCTAAGCGGTGGCTTCATGTGGAGACCGGTCGTTTCTCGTTCCTCAAATTCCGGCGGATGGAACGGATGCGCGGTGAGGCTCGCCGCCATAGCGGGCGCAGCAACTGGGGTAGGTGAATATTGCTGCGGTGCGACGGCATCGCAAGTCTGGCTTGCGGCTTCATAGTCGCACAGCAATCCACAGAAATATTGGGCTAGTCGCCGTTCTTCAACGCATTATGGCGCGACCGAAGCGCGCACCGTTCGTCAGCCGCCATTCAGACTTGCTGCATCTCGTTCCTGTCACGGGAAGAAAGACATGTGCGTCTATATCCTACACATCGAGCATATTCGGAATTTGCACTCTCAGGCGACCATCTGCCATTGTCATACGCCGGCGGCGCTGCGGATACGTGAGACGGCAGTCCGAAACGTGCTGGCAAAATTTTTATCGGCGAACACCCTCGCGCCGTCGTAGACCTGAAGCCCCCAGCTCGGCCGCGCCGCCGCCGCGGCCTGGGCCAGGCTGTCCGGCCCATCCAGAGCATCGACGATGAGCTGCAGTTTGCGGTCCTGTGGAACAAACGCCGCCGCGTGCTCGAGAAAACTGCGGCCCCATGTAATGGGCCGGCCGCTTTTCATGCCATAGATCAGCGGGGTATAGATGTCGATCGCCGGGGCGAGCAACGCATAGTCCTGCGCGAAGATACTCGTAAGGGCGCCATCGAACTCCTTGGGCGTCCATGGGCACATATACGCGCCAATCACACAGCCAGGCAGCTTGGCACGGATGATCTCCGCATAGCGTCGGGCGACGTGCGCGACCCGCGCGCATTTGTGCCGAGTCCAGGCGTCGGCGTGGCGGGCCAGAATCTCGGCCGGCGTAGGGGCGTCGACGCCGGTTTGCTCACAGAACGTTGCGATGCAGGCGGTGCAGAAACAGCTCTCCTGTAAGTCGGGATCTGGTACTTCGAACCAGCCTGCGTAGGTCAGGTAGTCCAGCCAAATGCCGGCTGGCCGGTAGATTCGTACCCCGGCGCGTAGGTCGGTCTCGATTTGCTCAAGAAAATCCTGCTGTGAGAGGCAGACGCCCTGAACCAGCTTGCCATAGCGGATAGGCTTGCCGTCGACGCCGATCGGGATGAGCTCCGGGTGGCGGTCGAAATCGGCGCGGAAGGTCTTGAACTCAACGCAAGGTGCCAGCCCATGTCGCGCGCAGGTGTTGAAGCACTTGGCGTCGAACATATGGAACCAGCAAGCGTTTGCGTCGTAACCGGCCAGCGTATCGGCGTAGGCTAGTGCGGCGCTGCCATACGGCCCGAAGAGCAGCGGGATATCGGGGCTGGTACTCATGAAAGGCTATGTCATTCGGTCCTGGCTTCGATCGAACGGCGCAGAGTGTATCACAGCGTCGCAATGCCGGGAGCGGGCATCATTGAACGCTTGCCGTACGGAAGAACTCTTCCCCGGGGCGGACGTCGGTGATCGTCCTGACGTCAAAACGCGCCTTTTCCGCAGCGTCAGCCGCGCTGTATGCGCTTCCATGCCGATTCACCTTTCCACACCAGCCGAGTACCTTGTACCTTTTCGGGCTGCAGTGTCCAGAGCGGAATCGTGACACGGCGGTTGATTTACATGCGACTTGCAGATTGTTAGTATGCCGCGCGTGCGACAGCTTCTCATGGTCATATGGGGCCTCATCGCAATTGTTGGCGCGGTCGCACTGGCATTCGTGACCGGCCTGATTAATCCTCACGAAAAGGTCAACGGCTTGTGGTTCGTCGTCGCCGCGGCCTGCATCTATGCGTTGGCGTTCCGCTTCTATGCCCGCTGGATCGCGCGACGCGTCGTTGAACTGGATGACCGGCGTGTCACGCCGGCGGTGCGGCTCAATGACGGGATCAATTATCATCCCACGAATAAGGCCGTGCTGTTCGGCCATCACTTTGCGGCGATAGCCGGGGCCGGGCCCCTCCTCGGGCCGGTGTTGGCTGCTCAGTTCGGTTTTTTGCCCGGCTTTTTGTGGCTCGTGATCGGCGCGGTGCTGGCGGGGGCGGTGCAGGATTTTATTGTCCTAGTCGCCTCTATGAGGCGGAACGGCCGTTCGTTGCCGGAGATCGCGCAGAGTGAACTGGGCTCCGTGACTGGAACAGCTACCGCCGTCGCGGTGCTGTTCATCGTCGTGGTGGCGTTGGCCGGACTGGGGTTTGCCGTTGTCAATGCGCTGTATCGGAATGCCTGGGGTACGTTCACCATTGCGATGACCATCCCCATCGGCTTCTTTATGGGTTTCTACCTCCAGCGTGTCCGTCCGGGCCACGTTGCCGAAGTCTCACTTCTCGGTGTAGCGCTGTTGATTGCCTCCATTCTATTCGGCCGGATCGTGGCCCAGTCGCCGATGGCGGCGTGGTTTGCCTATGACCGACCGACGTTGGTCTGGCTCTTGGCCGGCTATGGATTTCTCGCTTCGGTCTTGCCAGGTTGGATGTTGCTCGTGCCGCGGGGCTACCTTTCGACTTTTATGAAGCTCGGTGTCGTGTTCCTGTTGGGATTCGGTGTGGTTTTTATGGCGCCGACGATCGAAATGCCGCGGGTGACGACCTTTGCCTCAGGCGGCGGGCCCATCATTCCCGGGACGCTGTTTCCGTTTCTGTTCATCACCATTGCCTGCGGGGCCGTGTCCGGATTCCATGCGCTCGTGTCGTCCGGCACCACGCCCAAGATGATCGAGCAGGAAAGTCAAGCGACGGTCGGCTATGGGGCCATGCTGCTGGAAAGTTTTGTCGGCGTGATGGCCTTGATCGCGGCATCGGTGCTCGTGCCGGGCGATTACTTCGCGATCAATACGACATTGTCGGCGGAAACCCTGACCACAATGGGGTTCCCCGTGTCCGCCATACATGAGCTTTCCCGGTTGGTGGAGGTCGATGTCGCCGGGCGGCCGGGCGGGGCGGTTTCGCTCGCGGTTGGAATGGCCTCGATCTTTGCGGCGCTGCCGGGCATGGCGGGGCTGATGGCTTATTGGTATCAATTCGCGCTGGTGTTCGAAGCGCTGTTCATTTTGACGACGATCGATACGGGGACTCGCGTGGCACGGTATCTCATTCAGGAAATGGCCGGACGGGTCTATGCGCCGTGCCGGCGGATGAACTGGTGGCCGGGCGTGCTGGCGAGCAGCGGCTTTGTTGTCGGGGCTTGGGCGTATCTGATCGGGACAGGGAGCATCTCCACGATCTGGCCGATGTTCGGCGCAGCCAATCAATTATTGGGCACGCTGGCTCTCTGCATCGGGACCACCGTCTTGATCAAAATGTGGAAATCCCAATTTCTATGGGTCACCGCGTTACCGATGGTATTTGTGGGTGCGATCACCCTGACCGGCTCCTATGAGATGTTCGGGATGTTTCTCACCAAGGCCTCAACATTGACCACGGCTGCTCAAACGTTCACGCTGTATCTTGACGCGGTCCTCGTAGGCATCGTCGCCTTGCTCGCCCTGATCGTTCTGGGAGATAGTGTGATGCAGTGGTATGGCTACATTGTGCTGAAGCGACCGTTCACGAGCAGCGAGGTGATCGCGCAGGCCGGAGGCGGTTCCGCGGGACGGGCGCAGACAACGATGCGGGTTCATGACGGGTTTCGACTTCCGGGTGGTGGCTGTTGCTAGGTGCGCGGGACGATGAATAAATCGTCTCAAGTTTGCGCACGGGCGCGAGTCGGTGAGCGCCCCGTGTGGTACTGGTAGAACATTCTGCGAACAAGGGACAGGTGTACAGTCGGAGGAGGGGACGATGGCGGACCAATTCTCGTTCGACGTGGTGTCCGAGGTCAACATGCAGGAGATGAAAAACGTCGTTGATCAAGCAACGAAAGAGATCAAGCAGCGGTTTGATTTCAAGGACTCCAAGACCGAGATCACGCTCAAGGAAAAGGAGAAGGAGTTGGTCGTCCTTTCGGACGACGACTATAAACTCAATGCCGTGAACGACATCATCAAGAACAAATGTGTGAAGCGCCAAGTGTCATTGAAAGCATTGAACTATGGGCAAGTAGAGGAAGCGCTGGGCGGGACGGTTCGCCAGGTCGTCAAGATTCAAAGCGGTATTTCATCCGAGAAAGCCAAGGACATTGCCAAACAGGTGCGGGATTCGAAGCTCAAGGTTCAGGTGCAGATCCAGGGCGAGCAGGTGCGCATTGTAAGCAAGAGTAAAGACGAACTGCAATCGGCCATGGCATTGTTGAAGGGCAAGGATTTCGGGATTGATCTGCAGTTTACGAACTATCGCTAGCCGGGGCCGGCGGCCACATTCGCCGCATCACCTCATGAGGACGGGTTTCCGCCTCTTGGTTCTGTTTGCATTCTTCCTTGCCGGCTGTAACGGCAGCGACCCCATCGTTGTGATTCAGCTTCATCCAAAGAACCCCGACATCATCTACATCGCGACGAACGACTACATTTATAAGACTCGCGACGGCGGACGAACCTGGAAGAATCTTTCCAAGGGGATGAGCCATTCTCGTGTCATTTCCATGACCGTGGATCCGGCCTATCCGGCTACGATCTATGCCGGCACCAAAGGCGACGCCGTGTACAAGAGCTACGATGGAGGGCAGCGCTGGGTGTCGCAGCGTGCCGGCCTCGACGACGCCACGATCTCATCGGTCGTCAACCAATTCGTGTTCGATCCGGCTCAGAATACGCATCTCTTTGCCGCGACGACGATGGGCGTGTTCGAGTCCACGAACGGCGGTGACAACTGGGTCAAACGGATGGACGGCATGAAGGAGGTGTTGATGGTGGTGACGCTGTGCCTTGATCCCACTCGTCCGGCGATGATGTATGCAGGCACCAGCGGGGGCGTGTATCGGTCGGTCGATCGGGCCGGACATTGGGAGAAGGCCAATAACGGCTTGGTGGCGCCGGACATGGTGAAGTCGTCCCGGGCGCTGAATGTTACCGCGATTCAAGTGGATGCACATGAGCCCGATACGGTTTACGCGGCGACGCTGAGCGGACTCTATAAGTCGGTCGATGCGGCAAAGTCCTGGACCCGCATCGGCGAGGCGCTTCACGATCAAATGATCATCGCGATGGCGGTGGACCGGACACGCAAAGGCGCCATCTACCTTGCCGGGCGGGAAGGCATCTTCCGTAGTGTGGACGGCGGGATGAGCTGGAAAGCGCTGAATCAAGGGTTGGCTACGACCAATGTGCGGTCGCTCGCGCAAAGTCCGTCCGATCCCGCCGTGTGGTATGCCGGAACCAACGGGAGCGGGTTATATCGCAGCGCGAATCACGGAGAGAGTTGGGAACCGATGCCGGCGATCAAAGCTTCCGATCAGCCGTGAGATGCGCGACGCGACGAAGAAGGAGCGAGCGCCCCGTGTCCTGGAGTCGTGGGCCAGGTCTTCACACCAGAATAAGAACTGCCTACTGTGGACCGGTGCTGCGGTTTTGGAGCGATGAGCCGACGGAAGAGCCGCCGAGGCTCGATCCGATCGTGGAATCCGAAAGTGATGAGCCTGTCGTGGAGGTTCCGATACTCGATCCGACCGTCGAGTCCTGCAAACTCGATCCGATCGTGGACGGTGAGAGCGACGAGCCGACGGAAGAGGACATGCCGCTATTGAAGGTCGATTCGCCGATGTCCGGACCGGCGCGGCCGGTCGCGCCGATTTCGAACCCCGTCGGGCCTGAGACGCCGATTTCTCGTCCCGTTTTGGGATTCACGCCGATTTTCGGGCCGGCAAGACCTTCCGCGCCGATTGCCGTACCGCTGGTGGGAGTCTTTCCGATTGTTTTTCCGGCGGACGGCGTGATGCCTATTTCCACGCCGGTTTTTGCCCCGGATGGAAGGCTGTGCGGGCCTGCTTGTTTTTGAATCGCCTCTTCCGTTTCCTGGATCAGAAGCGTTTCCTGGCCGGCCTCTTCGTATCCGGACGCGTCACGTTTTTCCATCAAGGCGCCGAGTTGTTCCAATTGTTTGCGAAGGAGGGCGAGTTCCCGTCTCGCGCTTGCAACCGGCGCAATCATTTCTTTCAGGGTCATGCCTCGCAGCTTCATTTGCTCGCTGAACAGTTCGGTCTGTGCCAGCCGGAGTAAATCGCCGACCTCATCTCCCAGCTCCTCGACTCGTTCCAGTTCGGCGGGATCCGATTTGCAGCAATCCAAAAATTGCCGATATTCCTGCAGGAATTTCGACACGTCAGCTGGTAGGTCTTCGATCCTCAGATCGCGGGGAGGACGTACAGGTTTTTTCTCTTCAGCGCGGCTTCCCTCATCGGCCCCCTTTTTTTCAATGAACGGAGTGCAATCGACGTGGGGGCGACCATCTCGGTTTCGTTCAGGATGGGAGGCTGCTCCGACCTGTTGGTCTGCCTTGCGGGTACCGCAGTACTCGAGGGGCGGGGCTGCACCGGTCGCCGACGGAATGATTGCCAAACACAAGAGGATGGCGCCCAGAATCCAGAACCGGTGTGTGTGAGGAGGCTTTGTGATCCCCATATCGTCGATTGTTCACTCGCTCTTTCAGATTGTCAAACGAAGTCGTGAAAGCCGCCTTGCACGGCGGGAAGTAAAGCAGTACGCTGCCTCGGACAGTAGATGGCCCTCATCGAGGTGATCGCATGCCGTATGTGTATATCGAGAATGCGCCGCAGCACATTGGAAAGGAAATCGCCGTTCGTGGGTGGTTGCGGAGTCGCCGTGATAAGGGAAAGTTGCATTTTTTGATCTTGCGGGACGGCACGGGAGATTTGCAGGCTGTGGTCAACAAGAGCGCGGTAGGGGATGAACAATTCGCCTTGTCGGGGCAACTGACGCAGGAATCCTCTTGTATCGTCATCGGCACGGTGCGTGAAGATGCGCGTGCGCCCGGCGGGTGCGAGTTGGACGTGAAGCGGATCGAGATCCTGCAAATCGCCGAGCCGTTTCCGATCCAGCCGAAGGAGCACGGAACGGGATTTTTGATGGAGCACCGGCATCTCTGGCTGCGATCCAGCCGACAGCATGCGGTGCTCCGAATTCGTCATGAGATCATCCGAGCCTGCCGGAACTTCTTTGACGATCGGGGGTTCGTGCTGGTCGATGCACCCATTTTTACTCCGAACGCATGCGAAGGGACGACGACGTTGTTTCAGACGCAATATTTTGATGAAACCGCGTACTTGACGCAAAGCGGCCAACTCTACAGCGAGGCCACTGCGGCGGCCTTCGGGAAGGTCTACTGTTTTGGTCCGACGTTTCGAGCGGAGAAATCAAAGACTCGGCGCCATCTGATGGAATTTTGGATGGTTGAACCCGAGGTGGCGTTTGCCGAGTTACAGGACATGATAACACTGGCGGAAGAATTCCTCGCCTACATAGTGCAGCGCGTATTGACCTCCAATCAGACCGAGCTTCGTGTGTTGGAACGGAATGTGTCGTCGCTGGAACGTGTGCGGGCTCCCTTTCCACGAATAACGTATGAAGAGGGTATCTCGTTGCTGCAGAAAAAGGGCCACCCGGCGAAGTTGGGCGATGATTTCGGCGGTGATGAGGAAACCATCCTGTCGAAAGAATTTGATCGTCCCGTGATCGTGCATCGGTATCCCGCATCCATGAAGGCATTCTACATGCAGAATGATCCCGACCGTCCTGATTTGGCTCTCTGTATGGATGTGCTGGCCCCGGAAGGGTACGGCGAAATCATCGGCGGGGGGCAACGTATTCATGAATATGACAAGCTCTTGGCTCGGATTAAGGCGCATCATCTTCCCGAAGAGCCGTTCAAATGGTACTTGGATCTCCGCCGATATGGATCTGTGCCTCATGCCGGCTTTGGCATGGGAATCGAGCGCGCCGTCGCCTGGATTTGCGGGCTGGACCATGTCCGGGAAACCATACCGTTTCCTCGTATGCTGTATAGACTCTACCCCTAGCCTTTCTTTCGGGCGGCTTACCCCGTTAGTGTACAAAAATTGCCAACATTCTAGTCGTGGGACCATGTGGGCCTATTAAAGCCACGTAGGGACAATATTCTTGAAAATACGTCGAAATTTCTGTTGACTAGTTTGTGACAGAGTGTATACTCCGCACCCTAGTGGCTAAAAGTGGGTGGAAATGGTTTTCATAGTGACAGACATTTGCCCCACGTGCCGGTCCTGCTCGAGGAAGCCCTTTTCTGGCTCCGTCCCAGACCCGGAGGAGTCTATATGGACTGTACAGTGGGTTACGCCGGTCTAGCAGCACGCATTCTTGAGCAATCCAGTCCAGGCGGTGTTCTCATAGGGATCGACCGCGACGAGCAAGCCCTCAACGCGGCTCAGGTGCATTTACATGGGTTCGATGGGGTGGTGCATCTCCGGAAAGGCAACTTTGCCGACCTCAAGGCACATCTCGGGTTCTTCGGGATGTCTACCGTAGACGGCGTTGTGTTCGATTTCGGAGTGTCCTCCCCGCAACTCGCTGATGCCGAACGAGGGTTCAGTTTTCTGGCCGACGGTCCACTGGATATGCGAATGGACCAAAGCACGGGTCAGACGGCGGCGGATTTGGTTCAAGCGCTTTCGGTAGGAGAATTGGCCGACGTCATTTATGAGTTTGGTGAGGAACGCTATGCCCGTAGAATCGCGCGCGTCATTGCGCGCGAACGTCACCGCCGGCGCATTGAAACCACCGGGCAGTTGGTTGCGCTGATCGAGCAAGCGGTCCCGGCCGCGTATCGGCACGGGCGGATTCATTGCGCCACCCGAACTTTTCAGGCGCTTCGCATCGCGGTGAATCGCGAATTGGAAGCGGTGGAGCCGGCCTTGCGCCAAGCGGCCGATGTGCTGGTGCCGGGCGGCCGCCTGTGCGCCATTTCGTTTCATTCGCTCGAGGACCGGATCGTGAAGACCACGTTTCGCTCGCTCTCACAGGATCCCAGTGCTTCATTCAGAATTCTCACGAAAAAACCCGTCACGCCTTCGGAAGAGGAGAGTCGCCGCAATCCGCGTGCGAGAAGTGCGAAGTTGCGCGCCGGCGAGCGATTCTCCGAGGAGCGAGCGCCATGAAGGGACTCATCTTTGCCGCCCTCACGTTCATGATTCTGTTGTTCGTGTGGGAGCGTGTGGATGTCGTTCGGTTGGGGTATCAGATCGAGCGGCTGAAATCGCAAAAAGTTCTGCTTGAGCGTGAGCGGGACGAATTGCGGGTCAGGCTTTCCTCATTGACCTCTCCCGAAAGGATCGCGCGGGCGGCGACCGAAAAGCTGAACATGGCGCTGCCCGAGAAGGGCCAAGTCGTGCTCGTGCATCTGGAGCCGGACTCGCCGCCTCTTCCGCCGCTCCACGACGTGGAAGGAGAAGTGCGGTTGGCGAAGAATGTGTCGGCCAGGAGGACGAAATAGTGCCGGGAATGCCGTCGCGCAGCCGCCGGGTGATTGTGGCAATCGGATTGGGCGTCGCATTTGCGCTCGTCCTGATGCGCCTTGTGAATCTGCAAGTCCTCCAGGCGGCGGAACTGACGGTCAAGGCCGACCGACAACATCAAAAAAGCGTCTCCTTCGAAGGCGCGAGAGGCACCATTTATGATCGCCACGGAAAAGTGTTGGCCATGAATATGGAAGTGCCCTCGGTCTTCGGTGTGCCCGCCTCACTCGAAGACCCGGGCCGAACGGCAAAGCACCTCTCGCCGGTTCTTCACATTCGCGCCGGTGAAATCGAAAAAAGGCTCAAGCAGGATAAACATTTCGTCTGGCTGGCGCGCAAATTGGAGCCGGAGCAGGGACGGAGGTTAGAACGCCTGGCATTGGACGGAGTCGGCGTGGTCATGGAGGGAAGGCGGTTTTACCCCAAGGGTCCGCTGCTCTCCCATGTCCTCGGTTTTGCCGGCATGGATGACCGTGGGTTAGAGGGGCTGGAGCTGAAATATGAATCCTATCTCCGGGGTGAGAAACAAACCGTCGTCCTGCAACGGGATGCGTTCGGAAGAGTGGTGTTCCCAAAAGGACTGAATGAAAAAAGCGTGGCGCCCGGACACAGCTTGGCTCTCACGATCGATGAGGTCATTCAGTATATCGCAGAGAAAGAATTGGATGAGGCGGTGAATCGAACCAATGCCAAGTCCGGGACGATCATCGTGACCAACCCGAAAACCGGAGCGATTCTGGCCATGGCCGTGAGCCCCCGCTTTGATCCGAATACCGTGGGGGCCTTGAGTCCGGACCGGTGGAGAAATCGCGCGTTGACGGATTCCTACGAGCCGGGATCAACGATGAAGGTGGTTCTCGCGGCGGCCGCGCTTGAGGAAAAAGTCATGGCTCCCGGGACCATGATTTTCGGCGAGTATGGTCAGATGGTTGTTGCCAATACGGTCATCCACGATCACGAGCGATCCGGATGGATGACGTTTGCTCAAATGATCCAGCGTTCCAGCAATATCGGCGCAGCCAAGGTCGGCACGGCGCTGGGGAGCTGGCGCCTCTATGATTACTTGAAAGAGTTCGGATTCGGAGAGAAGAGTGATATTGATTTGCCGGGTGAGGCCGCCGGACTGCTTCGATCGCCTCGCGAATGGGGCCGGCGTTCCGTCGCCTCCATTTCGATGGGGCAGGAGATCGGAGTGACGCCGCTGCAAATGCTCACGGCGGTCGGTGCGATCGCCAACGGCGGCCTCCTTATGAAACCATATGTCGTGTCGGAGATTCGCAATACCAAGAATCTGCCGGTGGCGCAAACGCAGCCTCAGGTTCGCCGGCGCGTGATCTCGGCGGAGACGGCAAAGACGTTGACCTATGTGCTCGAAGGGGTGGTCACCGACGGCACGGGAGGGAAGGCGGCCATCCCCGGGTACCGCGTCGCGGGAAAGACGGGGACGGCACAGAAAATTGACCCTCGAACCGGCGCCTATTCCTCGACAGCCTTAGTGGGTTCTTTCGTCGGATTCATGCCCGCTGATGATCCCCAGTTGGCCATGATCGTGGTAATCGATGAGCCGCAGGGCGAGGGATGGGGAGGTGTCGTGGCAGCTCCCGTATTCCGCAAAGTCGGAGAGCAGGCGCTCAACTACCTCGGCATTCCTGCGGAAGAGTCGATCAAAATCGCTCTGGCGCATCCGGTTTTGTGACGCATGACTCTTGACGACCTGGTCGGCCCGCTGGCCGCCCGCTCGGAGGTACTGGAACGGCGCGGCGATCAGCGGGTGGTCATTACCGATGTCACGGACGATTCACGCAGCATCGCCTCGGGCGCCTTATTCGTTGCCGTTAAAGGTGAACGCGTAGACGGACATGAGTATCTGGATGCGGCGATCGCACGCCGGGCCAGCGCTGTGGTCGTGGAGCAGCCCAAGGATGTGCCGGTCCCGACCGTGGTCGTCAAGAACTCGCGCCGCGCCCTTGGCTTATTGGGAGCCCATTTCCATGGCGATCCGTCGGCCCGCCTCCGTATCATCGGTATCACGGGGACGAATGGGAAGACCACGACGACGTATGTCTGCAAGACGATCCTGGAATCCGTCGGGCGTCGAATCGGTCTCGTCGGTACAGTCGCCTATATTATCGGGAAAGAGGTCATCCCCGCGTCTCATACCACGCCTGGCGCAATCGACCTTCAGCGCTTGTTCGGACGAATGGTGAAGGAGGGGCTGGATGGAGCCGTGATGGAGGTGTCGTCTCATGCGTTGGCGCTCGACCGGACTGCCGGGGTCGAATTCGACGCGGCGGTCTTTACGAATTTGACTCAAGATCATCTCGATTTTCACGGCACGATGGATGAATATTTTCAAGCAAAACTCCGGCTCTTTCGTGACTTGGGATCGGAAGGAAGAAAGAGCGGATCGAAACGGGCCATCGTCAATGCGGATGATCCCCGAGGGACGGCTGTGCGCGCTGCTTGTTCCGTGCCGGTCTGGACTTATGGAATCGTGAACGAGGCCGACATACGAGCCGAAACGGTGCGGCTGAGCCCGCACGGAACCAGGTTTCATCTGGCCACACCCGCTGGATCGGCCGTCATCGAGAGCAAGCTGGTGGGTGAGCACAATGTCTACAATCTCCTGGCGGCCGTCGGAGTGGCGTTGCACGAAGGCGTGACCTTGGATCTGGTCAAAGTCGGGATCAACGCGGTTACTCATGTGCCGGGCCGGTTCGAACGAGTGGAAGCGGGCCAGGATTTCACGGTCGTGGTTGACTATGCCCATACAGACGATGCCCTGACCCGCCTATTGACGGCAGCCCAAGCCCTGCGGACCGGTCGGATCATTACCGTGTTCGGATGTGGTGGGGACAGGGACCGTACAAAGCGCCCGAAGATGGGACGTGCAGCGGTCCGCTTCAGCGACATGGTCGTCCTCACCTCCGACAATCCAAGGACCGAGGATCCGGCGGCGATCCTGGCCGAGGTGGAGGCCGGCGTGAAGGAGGCGCTGCAGGACCGGCCCGGCGTCCAATATATCCTGGTTGCGGATCGACGGCGTGCCATCGAACACGCGATCCGAGCGGCCCGCTCCGGCGACATGGTCTTGATCGCAGGAAAAGGGCACGAGGACTATCAAATCATCGGAACCAAGAAATTTCACTTCGATGACCGGGAAGTCGCACGCGAGGCCCTTCGGAACTTGCACTCCGGTGGATAGCCGACCGTCGAATCCGGCATGATGAATTGAGCCTGAGCGATGTCCATGTTCACGCTGGAAGAAATACTCGAAGTCTTAAGTGCCAAATTGGTGGGCGGCCCGGCGCCGCATTCGTTGAAGCGCAAGATCCGCCGAGTCGTCTCTGATTCCAGAATTGTGAAACCCGGTGACCTCTTTGTGGCGTTCGAAGGAGAGCGCTTCGACGGCCACACCTTCGTGCCGACCGTGTTAGGCCAAGGAGCAATGGCCATTGTGAAGGAGAGCTACCGGATGCCTTCTCTTCCGAAGCAAGTGCGTGAACCGGTCTTGATCGGCGTGAAGGATACGCTCGTGGCGTACCAGCAGTTGGCCACGCATCATCGAAGCCGCTTTGCCGTTCCTGTCGTGGCCATTACAGGGAGCAACGGGAAGACGACGACGAAAGAAATGGTAGCGGCGGTTCTGGCGCAGCGCTGGCGCACGCTGAAGACAGAAGGCAATTTGAATAATCGCATCGGCGTGCCGCAGACGCTGTTTCTGCTGACGCCCCGCCACGAGGCGGCGGTGATCGAAATGGGTGTGGACCAGCAGGGCCAAACGACCCGACTGTGCGAGATCGCCCGCCCGACCGTCGGCATCATTACGAACATCGGGCCGGACCATCTGGAATTTTTCGGAAGCATGGAAGGATCGGCGCAGGCCAAGGCGGAGTTGCTGGATATGTTGCCCAGCGACGGCGCGGTCGCGTTGAACGCGGACGACGAGTATTTTGACTATCTGGCCGCCAGAGCGCGGTGCCGCGTGGTGTCATTCGGGGTGTCGCAGAAGGCGGATGTGCGCGCAGTGCAGGGCGGCGGCCGACCCGTCGGCGACTCGACTTTCGGGTTAATTCTCCCCGGACGGGCCCGCCCGGTCGCCATCCACCTGAAGGCACACGGAGAGCACAACATTCAAAATGCCTTGGCCGCTGCGGCGGTCGGTTTCGTGTTGGGGGTCCCGGCCACGGCAATTGCGGAAGGCTTGGCAAAGTTCCGCCCGGCGGCCATGCGCTCCCAAATTCTGCTGGCTCACGGCGTGCGGGTCATCAATGATTGCTACAATGCCAACCCGGCTTCAATGCAGGCGGCAATCCGGTTGCTGGCCCATCTGGGGAAGACGCGGCGAACGATTGCCGTATTGGGAGACATGCTCGAGTTGGGATCGGAGGCAAAACAGATGCATCGCGCCGTGGGAGCCTTTCTGGTGGGACAAGAGATCGCGTACTTGATTGCGTGCGGCGCGCTGGGTCGAGAACTGGCACAGGGCGCGCGTTCCACAGGCATGCCGGCCGATCGGATCATGGAGGTGCCGGATGCCGCTGCGGCCGGCGCGGCGCTGACCTCTATCGTGCGACAAGGGGACGTCGTGTTGGTGAAAGCTTCGCGCGGCATGAGAATGGAGCAGGTGATCGAGACGCTCACGGGCATGCGGCGAGCGGCGAGGAGGGCGTCGTAGCAACGGCCATGGCAGGATTCTATTAATCAGTAATCAACCGGATCTGATCCATCGGATGCTGTACAACTGGCTCTATCCGCTGCATACGCAAATTTCGTTTCTCAACGTCTTTCGGTACCAAAGCTTCCGGATCATCTATGCGGCGGTCACCGCGTTCCTGATCGCCTTTGCGCTGGCTCCGTGGGTCATCAAGAAGTTGCAGGAAATCAAATTGGGGCAGCAGATTCGGGACGACGGACCCAAGCGCCATTTGGCCAAGAGCGGCACCCCCACCATGGGAGGCATTCTGATCATTTTCGCCGTGGTGCTCTCCACGCTGCTGTGGGCCGACTTGACGAATCGCTATGTCTGGCTCGTGGTGTTGGCGACGGTCGGATTTGGAACGGTCGGGTTTGCCGACGATTATTTGAAATTCATCAAGGCCCGATCGAAGGGGTTGTCGGCGACCCAGAAATTTGCCGGCCAGATTCTCATCGCCCTCGCCATCGGACTCCTGCTGTATATGTTGCCGAGCTACACGACCAAGTTGAGCGTACCGTTTTTCAAAAACTTCACTCCCGATCTCGGCATGTTCTACATCGTCTTTGCCATTTTGGTGATCGTGGGCAGCTCCAATGCGGTCAATCTCACCGACGGGCTGGATGGATTGGCGATCGGGCCCGTGATGATCGCCTCGCTGGCGTATACGATCGTTGCCTACGTCACGGGCAACAAGGTGATGGCGGAGTATCTGCTCATTCCTCATATCGAAGGCGCCGGCGAAATTGCCATCTTCACCGGGGCGATTCTGGGATCGAGCCTTGGATTTCTCTGGTTCAACACGTACCCAGCGTCCGTCTTCATGGGCGACGTGGGATCGTTGCCGTTGGGTGCGGCGTTGGGAACGGTCGCCGTCATCAGCAAGCATGAATTGCTGCTCCTGCTCGTCGGCGGGGTCTTTGTCATTGAAGCGGTGTCGGTGATTTTTCAGGTTATTTCGTACAAATCACGAGGGAAACGCATTTTTCTCATGGCGCCCATTCATCATCATTTCGAGATGAAGGGATGGGAAGAACCCAAGGTCGTTGTACGCCTGTGGATCATTGCGATTCTCTTGGCGTTGCTGAGCTTGAGCACCTTGAAACTTCGGTAGTGGCGCGCAATGGACGTCAAGGACGCCAACGTCGTCATCGTCGGGCTCGCGAGAAGCGGGATTGGAGCGGCGCGGCTGCTCGATGAGGCAGGCGCGCGCGTCACCGTGGCCGACCGTAAAAACGCCGACGAACTGAGCACTGTGGTCTCGCAGCTGAATTCGGAGCGGATTAAGGCGGTGCTCGGCTCAGGCTACGAATCCGTGCTCGACCAAGCGGATCTGATCGTGATCAGCCCCGGTGTCCCCACGGGGCTGGAACCGCTCACACGGGCGCGGCGGCGCGGCATTAAGGTCATCGGTGAGCTCGAGCTCGCGTCACGGTTTCTGAATGCTCCGATCCTGGCGGTCACGGGAACGAACGGCAAGAGCACGACGGTCACATTGATTGGGCTCTTTCTCAAGGAGGCCGGCAAGAAGGCCTTCGTGGGAGGCAATCTCGGCACGGCCATCAGCGAAGCCGCGCTGGCGACGTATCGCGCGCAGCAGTCGGCTCAGCGAAGCGGGCCTGCCGGCAGTCCCTATGATTTTGTGGTCGCGGAGGTCTCGAGTTTTCAGCTCGAAACGATCGAGACCTTTCATCCATGGGTGGCCGCGCTGCTCAATATCACGTTGGATCATATGGATCGCTATAGTTCGGTCGGACACTATGTCGCCGCAAAAGCCCGGATTTTTGAGAATCAAGGGCCGGGGGACTACGCGGTCTTGAATCTCGACGACGAACGGGTTGGCCGGTTGCGCGCCGGCATCAAGGCGAAAGTGGTTGGGCTCCGTCGGCATGGAAGCGGCGGCAGGGCGGCCGAGGCCGAGACCTTCCTTGACGGCGATCGAATCGTCTCCACCGTGGCGGGAAAGCGCGAGGAGATCTGTCGCCGAGACGAGATGCGACTCATCGGCTTGCATAACGTGGACAACGTGATGGCCGCCGCCACGTACGCCCTTCTGTGCGGCTGTTCCATTGACGCGATCCGGCGCGTGCTCTCCTCCTTTCCGGGGCTGGAGCATGCCTTGGAAGTCGTGCGGGAACGGAGAGGTGTCCGATACGTGAATGATTCAAAGGGAACCAATGTCGATGCGACGCTCAAAGCATTGGAAGGCATCGAGCAACCGATCTGGTTGATCGCCGGAGGCCGTGATAAGGGCGGCGATTTTACGCGATTGGACAAAGCGGTTCGTGAACGGGTGAAGCGACTGATCTTGATCGGCGAAGCCGCGTCCCGCATCCAAGCGGCGTTGGGAACTTTTGAGCGCTTCTGCCATGCCGCTTCACTTCGGCAAGCGGTGGAGATGGCCGCGGCGGAGGCGGAGCCGGGCGATGTGGTGCTTCTGTCCCCGGCCTGTGCCAGCTTCGATATGTTTGCAGACTACCAGGATCGTGGGCGCCAATTTAAGGCATTGGTGAACGGGCTGCCGGCATGAAGAACGAGCCGGTCCGTCGCCAAAGGAGCGACAACTGAGACATGGCGCAGAAAGCGGTCGGGACGTTGACACTGCCCTGGACTGCCTCGGGGCAACGGTCGGCGAGGCGGGTGGCCATGGATCCGTCGTTGCTGGCGGTGACACTGGTCCTTTCCCTGGTGGGTCTAGTCATGGTCTTCAGCGCGAGCGCGGTCGTCGCGGGCAACCGGTTTCAGGACCCATGGTATTACCTCAAGCGCCAGATGGCCTGGTTGGCCGTCGGACTGGTCCTCATGCATATCGCATCACGGATCGATTACACGGTCTGGCGCAAATTGGCCGTTCCGATTCTTGCCGTGAATGTCGTGCTGCTCGTCTTGGTTCTGATGCCGTCATTGGGAATCGTGGCCAAAGGAGCGAGGCGCTGGCTTCAGCTTGGTCCGATTCACGTGCAACCGGCGGAATTGGCGAAGTTGGTGGCGGTGATCTATCTCTCCGCGTATCTGGCCAAGAAATACGAAAAGATCACGCAGTTCGCCCGTGGGCTCTTGCCGCCCGTCGTAGTCGTCGGCGCCCTGAGCGCGCTGGTTCTACTGGAGCCGGATTTGGGCACCGTCGTCGTGTTGACATTGGTCATGCTGACGTTGCTGTTTCTCGGCGGAGCAAAGATTCGACACTTGATGACGGTGGGTCTTTGCGCGCTGCCTCTGGTCTTGGTGCTGATCTTACGGTCCGGCTACCGCCGGCAGCGACTGCTCACGTTTCTCTCACCCTGGAAAGACGCGTCCGATGCCGGTTTTCAGATCACGCAATCGTTCCTCGCGTTCGGGAGCGGCGGCCTGTTCGGCGTCGGACTTGGAGAAGGGAAGCAGAAATTGTTTTTTCTGCCGGAGGCCCACACCGATTTTGTATTGGCTCTGATCGGGGAAGAACTGGGATTGACCGGCACCGTCTTCATCATTCTCTTGTTCGCCTTGTTCGTGATCAAAGGGTTCCAGGTGGCCAATCGAGCACGGATGCCCTTCGGCCGGTATTTGGGAATGGGAATTACGCTGCTGATCGGCGTACAGGCCTTGGTCAATGCCGGCGTGGTCACCGGCCTGCTCCCGACAAAAGGGTTGACGCTGCCGTTCGTGAGTTATGGCGGCTCCTCACTCGTCGCCAGCCTCATCGCGGTCGGCATTCTGTTGAGCATCTCTCGAGATCGTCAGGGAGGTCGCGAAAGCGGCACTTCAAGAAGCGGGCGAGCCCAGATGAAGGGAGGCGCATGAACGTGGTCGTCGCGGCTGGTGGAACCGGGGGACATCTCTATCCCGCCATCGCCGTGGCGCGGGAATTTCTCCGGCAGGACCCCGCCACTCGAGTGGTCTTCGTCGGCACATCACGTGGGATTGAATCCACCGTTCTGGCCCATGAAGGATTCGAGTTGGAATTGATCGCGGCCAAACCGCTGATGGGAAAGCGTCTCTGGGAACGGGTTCGGGCCCTGGCCGTTCTTCCCACAAGCTTCGGTCAATCGTGGCGCGTGCTCGGCAAGAGGCAGGCCGATTTGGTCATCGGCGTCGGCGGCTACACCAGCCCGACGGTCCTGCTGGCCGCGCTGCTACGGCGAATTCCCAGTGTGATCCTCGAACCCAACGCCTATCCCGGCTTGGCCAATAGGGTAGTGGCCCCGTTTGCTCGACGGATTTTTTTGGCGTTCGAATCGACAAGGAGATTTTTCACGCAGACGACGGTCCGAGTCGTGGGCATGCCGGTACGGCGGGCCTTTTTAGAGCAACGGGCGGCCGGTGAGAAGCGTGCCATGCCGGGGGAGCGCCATCTGCTGATCTTCGGCGGCAGTCAAGGAGCGAAGGCCATTAATGCGGCGATGATCGAGGCGCTTCCGGCGCTGCGGGCCATCGGCGGATTACGAATCACCCATCAAACGGGCACACAGGATCATGAGCGGGTGGCCGCGGCGTATCGGGAGGCCGGGTATGAGACGGCGGAGATTGTGCCGTTTCTGTATGACATGCCTGCCGTGCTCCGGTCGGCGGATCTTGTTGTGGCTCGGGCCGGCGGCATGACGGTGGCGGAGTTAACGGTGTGCGGCAAGCCCGCGATTCTGATTCCGCTTCCGACCGCCATCTACAATCATCAGGCGCTGAATGCGGCCGTCATGGAGTCGGTCGGCGCGGCCGTGGTGCTTCCCCAGGCGGAGTTGACCGGCGCGCGGCTGGCCGACACGATCGCAGCCATTCTCAACGATCAGGATCGCCTCCATTCCATGAGCGCCGGCAGTGCCGGAATCGGGCGCAGCGATGCGGCAGAGGCCATTGTCCGCGAATGCTATGACCTAATGGGGAGGCGCCATGAGATCAACAGGCGTGTTGGAGCGGTATGAACGCAGGGAGATCCCATATCTGGAACATGCGCGTGATGGGCAGGCGGGGAGACAGATTCCCGGTTCGAGTGATTTGAGACGAACGGCAATGTTCAGAAAAACGCAACATATTCATTTGGTCGGAATCGGAGGCTCCGGGATGAGCGGCATCGCCGAAGTGCTGTTGACCCTGGGGTACAAGGTCAGTGGGTCGGATCTTTCCATGTCGGAGACGACCCGCCGGCTCGAAGAACTCGGTGGTCGCATCGCGATCGGCCACCACGAATCCAATATTGGTGAGGCGCAAGTGGTTGTGATCTCTTCCGCCGTCTCGGCCGCGAATCCCGAAGTCGTGGCGGCCAAGGCCAAGCAAATCCCTGTGATTCCGAGAGCCGAGATGCTGGCCGAATTGATGCGACTGAAATACGGCGTCGCCATTGCGGGCGCTCACGGCAAGACCACGACCACCTCGATGGTGGCCAACGTGTTGGCGCAGGGCGGGCTGGACCCGACGATGGTCATCGGCGGGAAAGTCAATGCACTCGGCAGCCATGCCCGCCTCGGGCGCGGCGATCTGCTCGTCGCGGAGGCGGACGAAAGCGACGGCTCCTTTCTTCGCCTCTCACCGACCATCGTGGCGGTGACCAATATCGACCGCGAGCATCTCGAACACTACGGCACGATGGAGCGGCTCAACGAAAGCTTCCTGGAGTTCATCAACAAGGTGCCATTCTACGGGCTGGCGGTGCTCTGTGCGGACGATGAGCGGCTGCGTGCGCTGTTGCCTCGTGTGGTGAAGCGCTATCACACCTATGGTCTGCACGACCAGGACGCGAAGCCGGTCGATTTCCGCGCGACGGACATCAGTCTGCGGCAGTGGGGCTCGGAGTTCCGCGCACATTTCCGCGGAAGAAATCTCGGGCCCTTCCGCCTGGCCATCCCCGGCATCCATAACGTGTCCAATGCCTTGATCGCCATTGCGATCGGAGTGGAGCTCGACGTGCCCGTCGATCTCATCCGCAAGGGATTGGCCGCATTCAGCGGCGTCGAGCGGCGCTTTCATTTGCGCGGGGAGAAGGCGGGCATCATGGTCGTCGATGATTATGGTCATCATCCGACCGAGATCAAGGCCACGTTGGCTGCCGCCAAGCAAGGCTGGGACCGGCGCCTCGTGGTCCTGTTCCAGCCGCACCGGTACAGCCGTACGAGGGATCTCGCGGAAGAATTCGCCCGGGCCTTCGATCAGGCCGATCTGCTCTTCATGACCGATATCTACGCGGCCGGCGAACCGCCGATTCCCGGCATCTCCGGAAAGGCGGTCGCGGAATCCGTCCGCGCCGCAGGGCATGGGGCCGTCACGTTCGTGGAACGGAAGGAGACCTTGCCGGATGAAGTACTGCCGGCTCTCAAGCCGGGGGATCTGGTGCTGACGCTCGGCGCCGGTGATATTTGGAAAGCAGGCGTCGGTCTCCTGGATCGCTTGCCGGCGTAGTATGGCGGATCATGACCGGCACAACATTACCGAAGCAAATCCGAAAGACGGCGCGCCATATATCCCCGGCGATTCTCCGGCGCGTTGTGGCAGGAGTGCGGGGAGCGAGTTTATTCAATGAGCCGTTGCAGAAGTACACGTCGTTCAGAATCGGCGGCCCGGCGGATGTGCTGGTCGAGCCGGTGGATGTGGATGATGTGGCGCGATTGGTCAAGCAGGCGCGCGAGAATCGAGTCCCGGTCTTTGCCCTTGGCGGGACCAATTTGCTGATTCGTGACGGAGGGATTCGCGGCGTGGTGATGAACCTGTCCAAGTTGCGCGCAATCCGTCAAGAGTCGAGCCATGTTCTCTATGCGGAGGGAGGCGCCGGGATGCCGACCCTGATCGGCTATGCCGTCCGCCGAGGCTTGGCGGGACTGGAGTGGGGAGCGGGTATTCCGGGGACCGTCGCCGGTTGCGTCGTGATGAACGCGGGGACCCGATTGGGCGAAATGAAAGACGCCGTCAAAGGAGTTCGGTTGGTGACTCCCGACGGCGCCGTGGTCGATCTCAACGCCTCGGACATCGTGTTCGAGTATCGACATGCCAACCTGCCACCGGGGATCGTGGTCGGTGTCTGGCTCCAATTGAAAGCGGGGGAGCGGGCTGCCATCGAGAAGACCGTGAAAGAATATCTGCAATATCGCAAGGACACTCAGCCCTTGGCCTTGCCGAGCGCCGGCTGTGTCTTCAGGAACCCGCCTCGCGACTCGGCCGGCCGTTTGGTCGAAGAAGCGGGACTGAAAGGGGCTCGTATCGGCGATGCGCAGGTTTCCGACAAGCATGCCAATTTCATGGTGAACCTGGGGACCGCGCGCGCGAAAGACGTGCTGGAATTGATCCGGAAAGTCCGGCGCGAAGTCAAGCGCCGGACTGGTGTGTCGTTGGACCTGGAATTGAAAATCGTCGGCCGAGCATGAGGACAGGCGGATGGGAACTCGCGATCGATCAACGGAGCCGCTGACTCGCGTCAGAATCGGCGTCCTGATGGGAGGGCAATCGGCCGAACGAGACGTCTCGCTTCGAACCGGCGAGGCCGTGTATCAGTCGCTGCTGCGACAGAGCTATGACGCCGTGACGATTGATGTTGGACCGTCCCTCTACAAGGACCTGATGGACTCCGGAGTGAAGATTGCCTTCCTCGCCTTGCACGGGCCGGGAGGAGAAGACGGGTCGATTCAGGGCTTTCTCGAGTCACTTCGCATTCCCTACAGCGGCTCCGGTGTCCGGGCGAGCGCGATCGGGATGCACAAGGAGATCACGAAAACGATGTTGGCGGCGCACGATATCCCGGTGCCGTCCGGATTAATCGTGACCCGGGGCGTCCCCTTGTCCCCCGCCAAGGCGTTGCGCGCCGGCAAGCTCACCTTGCCGGTCGTCGTCAAGCCGGCATCGCAAGGATCCACGATCGGCGTGACGATTGTCCGGAGGACGTCCCAGTGGAAAGCGGCCCTTGCACTGGCGCATCGCTATGACGATGAGGTCATGATCGAAGCCTATATTCCCGGCCATGAGGTAACGGTTGCCGTCGTGACGGCAAAAGACGGGCGCGTGGAGGCATTCCCCGCCGTTGAAATCGTTGCACCGGAAGGGTTCTATGATTTCTCCGCCAAGTATCAAAAGGGCAGGACGCAATATCTCTGTCCTGCTCCGCTCCGGTCCAAGACGGCGCGCGAAATCCGCGATCTGGCGATTCATACCTATCGGGTCCTGGGATGTGAAGGGGCGGCGCGGGTGGATTTTCGAATCACGCCTAAAGGGAAAGCTTATGTTCTGGAGATCAATACGGTACCGGGCATGACGGAGACGAGCCTGCTGCCGATGGCCGCCGCTCAAGCCGGGTTGACCTACGATCAACTGACGGAGCTCATTCTGCGATCCGCGCTCGTGCGCGGCGAGCGGGAGCCGTTTCGAGGGAGGAACTGAAGATCGCGATGGCGAACAAGTTTGCACGACAGCCCGAGAGGAAGCGCGTGGAACCGCGGGTCAATGCGCGGCGTGTCGGCGACACTATTGAAGAAGATCGGCACAGTATCGGGAACCGGTTGGTGCGGTGCGGCAAACGACTGATGAAGGGGCTCTACGCGGTCGGCCTCCTGGGTCTGTTTGTCGCAGGCTGTGGCGGATTGTTTGTGGTCGTCCGGGAACTTGGACCGCTGACAAAAGAATGGTTCGCGGTCCGTCAAGTCACGGTGGAAGGTCTCGATCGTGTGACGCGCCGAGAGGTCATGGCGCGCCTGGCGCTCAAGCCTGATACCACACTCTACTCACTGAATCCGAACTGGCTGGCGGAGCGGCTGAGGCAGCATGCTTGGATCAAAGAGGCCACCGTGACGCTCGTGCCGTTCCATGAGGTGCGGGTGTCCGTCATCGAGCGGACCCCGGCTGCCGTGGTACGGGCCATGGCGGAAAACGTCTTGGTCGACGAGGACGGCTACATCCTTGCGCGGCTCGGGACCAAGGATGATCCGTCGTTGCCGATGCTGTCGGGACTCGATGCGCGGGCATTGCTGCAGGGGAATTTCGAAGCCAAGCATGCGGTGAAGACCGGCACCGAATTGGCCAGGTTGATGGCCGGCACGATAGGAGGGCGAGCCGAGATTAATGTGGCCCATCTTTCGAATCTCACGGCCTCGGTGCAAGGGATGAGGTTTCAGTTCAGCGCCGCTTCAATGGATCAACAATGGCACCGTTTTCTTCAAATGAGGCCGGCCATTCGAGAGGTCGCCTTTGACCATGACGGCGAGCGAGGACAGGAATTCGATCTCCGCTACAGGGATCGCGTGATTATTCGCGGAAAGGGGGTGAGCTGATTGCCTAAGCGGGATCATATTCTCGTCGGCTTGGACATCGGGACGACGAAGATCTGCGCGATCGTCGCCGAGGTCCTGGAAGAGGGGCCGCTCAATATTATCGGCGTCGGCTCCTGCCCCTCCCGCGGCCTGCGAAAGGGCGTGGTGGTGAACATCGAAAGCACCGTTGAATCCATCAAGAAAGCGGTGGAAGAGGCGGAGCTCATGGCCGCTGTGCAAATCAACTCGGTCTACACCGGCATCGCCGGCAGCCATATTTCCGGTGAGAACCTGAAAGGAGTCATCGCCCTGAAAAAGCAGGAGGTGACCAGGGACGACATCAACCGTGCGATCGAGAGTGCCAGGACCCTGGCGGTCATCCCGCACGAGCGCCGGATTCTCCACGTGTTGCCTCGCGAATTCATGGTCGATGATCAGGAGGGGGTACGTGAGCCGCTGGGCATGTCCGGCAATCGCCTGGAAGTCAATGTCCATGTCATTACCGGCGCGGTCACGTCGGCGCAAAACATCATTAAGAGCGTCAACCGAGCCGGCCTGGACGTGGTCGATATTATCTTGCAGCCGCTTGCCTCCAGCGAAGCGGTCCTGAGCGCGGAGGAACGTGAACTCGGTGTGGCGATGGTCGATCTGGGCGGCGGCACGACGGATCTGGCTATTTTTCTCGACGGCAGCATCCGACATACGGCGGTGTTGCCGATCGGCGGCCAAAATCTCACCAAGGACCTTGCCATCGGGCTCCTGACTTCGCAAACGGAGGCGGAGCGCATCAAAGTGCAGCACGGTATTGCACGGACGGATTTGGTGTCCGGACACCAGACCGTGGAGGTCCCCTCGGTAGGGGATCGGCCGCCCCGCACATTTTCACGCCGCGATATCGCGGAGATTCTCGAGCCTCGCGTGGAAGAAATGTTCGATCTGGTGAAACGCGAAATCGTACGGGCCGGCTATGAAGGCATGTTGGGCGCGGGAGTTGTGATCACCGGCGGCACGTCGCTGCTGGAAGGCATGCCCGATGCGGCCGAGAAGGGCCTCAATCTACCGGCGCGGCGTGGCGTCCCGACCGGGATCGGCGGCTTGCGCGATATTGTGAGCAATCCCATGCATGCCACCGGTGTCGGCCTGTTGCTGCACGCGAGGCAGCATGGGCAGGATTTCGAAACGGCCGGGCTGCGCCACGGCCGAGGGTTCGGAAAAGTGCTTGATCGGATGCGTTCGTGGATGTTCGAGTTTTTTTAACGTTCGCCCGCGGCGGGCAGCCGGCGGCGCGACATTGCCAAGGGAGGTGCCCCGATGTTTTCATTCCAGGAGGAACCACTGTCGCCCGTCCGCATCAAGGTGATCGGAGTCGGGGGAGCCGGGTGCAACGCGATCAACACGATGATCACCGGCGGGCTCTGCCGGGTGGACTTTATCGCGGCCAATACCGACGTGCAGGCGCTGGAGCGGTCACATGCCTCCTATAAGATCCAAATCGGGCCCGATCGGACGCGGGGGCTCGGCGCGGGGGCCAAACCGGAAGTCGGCCGGGACGCGGCGCTGGAGAGCAAGGACGAAATCCGAGAAAGTCTCGAAGGAGCCGATATGGTCTTCGTGACGGCCGGCATGGGTGGAGGAACCGGGACCGGGGCCGCGCCGATCGTCGCCAGCATCGCGCGGGAATTGGGCATCCTGACGGTGGCGGTCGTGACCAAGCCCTTTCAATATGAAGGGCACCGGCGGATGAGCTATGCGGAAGAAGGGATCCGGGATCTGAAACGCCACGTCGACACGGTCCTTATCATCCCGAACCAGCGACTGCTCGGCATCGTCGACAAGGCGACGCCTTTGCTGGACGCGTTCAAGGTCGCTGACGACGTGTTGCGCCAGGCGATTCAAGGCATCGCGGATGTCATCACGACGACCGGACTGGTCAACGTCGATTTCGCGGATGTCCGCACGATCATGTCCCATACCGGCCGCGCGGTGATGGGAATGGGGACCGGCAGAGGCGCGACCAGGGCGGCGGAGGCGGCGCAGAAGGCCATTTGCAGTCCCCTGCTGGAAGAAGGCAGCGTCGAAGGAGCGCGCGGCGTATTGCTGAACATCACCGGCGGTCCCAACATGTCGCTGCACGAAGTGGAAGAAGCCGCTTCCATCGTGCAACATGCCGCAGACCCCGAGGCCAACATTATCGTGGGCCAGGTCATCAATCCCGAAATGGGAGACGATCTGGTCGTCACGGTGATCGCGACGGGATTCGAGCGGGAGGACCAGCCGGCGTCCAAGCCGGCGGCGCCCGAACGTCTCTCCGCCAAGAACGGGAACGGACGAGGCGGGCAGCAGGTATTGGCCGGCATACAGGCAGGAGGAGATCGGCCGCACAAGGATTTGGATCGGCCGACGTTTCTCCGCCGGCTGGGAGAAGGGCGGGAAACCGTGGAGCGAGTGGCCGTTGTTGCGGACGACGAATGGGATGTGCCGACCTTCCTACGGAGGCAGGCGGATTAGCGGCCGAGACGCTGCCCGTATGGTGCCCGACGATGGCACAGCCGTATATTACCCTCCCTTCGTTCGCCACGAAGGATGATGGGATCGAGTATTTCTTTGGGACGAGACATTCCTCTATCGATGTCGCGCCGGGACTGGCTACCGTGCCGAGCCGGACGGTTTTCGGGTCACGCGGCCCGGCGATATTGATTTCGGTCAAGCAGGTGCACGGCGCCGACGTGCTGATCGTCGATCAGCCCGTGCACGATCGACAATCTTTCGATGGAGGATGGGATGCGCTGATCACCGACCAACCAGGCCTTGCGGTGACGGTGCGGACGGCGGACTGTGTCCCCGTCCTGCTGCACGACCCGGTCCATCGGGTCGTCGCGGCCATCCATGCCGGCTGGCGTGGAGCGGTGGCCGGCATCGTGCCGAAGACAATCGATGCGTTGGCGAGGCGCTTCGGCAGCCGCCCCTCCTCTCTACGAATGGCCGTCGGACCGTCGGCCGGTTCCTGCTGCTATGAGGTCGATGAGCCGGTTCTACAAAAGCTCCGCGAGGTCTTTCCCGACTGGCATCTGGTCGTGAACGGGCCGCCCGGCCCGAAGCGATTCCTCGATTTGCGGGAATTCGTCCGTCGCCAAGCGACCATGAGCGGCCTGGCGGAAGGTGCGATTGCGGTCGCCAATGTCTGTACCATCTGTCATCCCGGCCTGTTTTTTTCCTATCGCCGCGAGGGCGTCGTCAAGAACACCATGGTGAGCGGTATTGCGTTGGTGTCTCCAAGATGATACTCCTCGCATGAGTCTCCTTCGTAGAATCGACGGTCGCCGCTCCATGGATCCGTGATCCATCCCGGGGCCGCCATGAATGGTGGGGCAATTCTGGTTCGGGAATGGATCTGTGTCCGGGAACGATTGCCGGTAATGTGGCCCACATCCTCGACAACATTCGATCCGCGGCGGTACGGTCGGGGCGCCGGCCCGACCTCGTTCGACTGGTCGCCGCGACGAAACTGGTTCCCCCCGACCGCATCGTAGAAGTGCTCGCCGCGGGGGTGACCATTCTTGGGGAGAACCGGCTGCAGGAGGCGCTTCCCAAAATCGAGCGGCTGGGTCAGGATCCGATCGTATGGCACTTCATCGGGCGGCTGCAACGCCGCAAGGTGAAAGCGATCGTCGGGCGGTTTGCATTGATCCACTCTGTCGAGAGTATTGAGCTGGCGGAAGAAATCAATCGCCGGGCGGCGGAAGCAGGCATCCGCCAAGCGGTCCTCCTCGAGGTGAATATGGGAGAGGAAGCGAGTAAGGGCGGATTTCCTCCGCAGGCCGTCGCCGAGGCATGTCGTCGCATGGACGGCCTGGCGCATGTTGCGGTGAAGGGGCTTATGACCATTCCGCCCCCCGATCCCGACGTCGATCGGACGCGGATGTATTTTCGCCGCCTTCGTGAGCTTGCCCACTCATTGACACAGACCGGCTGGGAACACATTAATATGGACGAACTCTCGATGGGCATGTCGGCCGACTATCGCATTGCCGTGGAGGAAGGGGCGACCCTGGTCAGAATCGGGACGGCCATTTTTGGTGCGCGCGGATCCTACGCTGCGGATGGATAAGAAGATTGCCTTTCTAGGGGCGGGTCGAATGGCCGAAGCGCTGATTGGCGGTCTTCGCGCCTCGGAGGCGGGTCGATCCGCCGATATCTGGGCCACGGATCCGCTGGCGGCTCGCTGCGAGGCGATGAAGACGCAGTTCGGCGTTCGGGTCGGGACGGCCAACCAGCCGGCCGCGGAGTGGGCGGACGCGGTCGTGTTGGCCGTGAAGCCGCAGGTTATGGCGCAAGTCGCGGCCGGGATCTCCTCCTGCCTGGAAGGAAAATTGGTCCTGTCGATTGCGGCAGGCATTTCGATCACATGGGTCAGGCGCCTGATTCCATCTGTTCGGGCGATCATCAGGGCCATGCCCAATACACCGGCCTTGGTGCGTGAAGGGATCACTGCGGTGGCCTCCGAGCCGGACTGTAGCAATCATGACGTGGCGTTCGCCAGGAGCCTGTTCGGATCAGTCGGTCGCGTCGTTGAAGTGGAAGAGCGACTGATGGATGCCGTGACAGGCTTGAGCGGCAGCGGACCGGCCTATGTGTTCGTGGCCATCGAAGCGCTGGCCGACGGTGGAGTCAAGATGGGCCTTCCGCGCCGAACCGCTGAATTGCTGGCGGCCCAGACCGTGCTCGGTGCTGCGCGCCTGGTGTTGGAACGGGGGGAACATCCGGCTCAGTTGAAGGACCAAGTGGCCTCGCCGGGCGGCACGACGATCGCCGGCCTCCACAAACTGGAGCAGGAGGGATTTCGCGCCGCGTTGATTGCGGCCGTTGAAGCTGCGACGAAGCGATCGGAGGAGCTCGGACGCACATGTTCGTAGTCGGGAACGTCCTGCACGGCTTCGCCACGGTGCTCGATACCGTGCTGTGGTTGTATATGTGGGTCATCATTGCCCGCGCGCTCATCTCGTGGGTCAATCCCGACCCATGGAATCCCATTGTGCGATTTCTGGAACGGGCCACCGAACCGGTGCTGGCGCCGATCCGACGATGGATGGGCTGGCGAATGGGTATCGACCTCTCGCCGATGATTGCTATCCTCATCATAATCTTTCTACAATTAGCGCTTGTGCGGACGCTGATGGACCTCGCAGTCAGAATCAACTGAACGACGAAGAGGTGGCTCATGAAGATCACGCCGATGGACATTCAGCAGATGGTGTTCCAGGTGAAGTTCCGGGGCTATGACCGGGAGGAGGTCAATCGCTTTCTCGAAGAGTTGGCGCTGACCGTTGAAAGCCTGAACCGCGACAATGCGGTACTCCGTGAGAAACTGACTGCGACGGAACAGCATCTGGCGGAATTGAAACGCACCGAATCGACGTTATCGAATACGTTGGTGTCGGCGCAATCCTTGGCGGAAGACGTCAAGCGATCCGCTCAGCGGGAGGCGGATCTGATCATTAAGGAAGCCGAATTGAAGGCCAGCGAAGTCATCAGACAGGCACGGGTTGAACTGACCGATGTCCAGCGTGATGTGGCCGATCTCCAAAAGCAGCGCCTCCTCATGGTCGAGCGGTTCCGCGCGACCATCCGCTCATTCGAACGGATGCTCGAAGTCGAGGAAACCGAAGCATTTCAGGGCGAGTCTGCAACGGCCGATGAAAAGCTCGCCGGCGAATCGAGCGGCGCCCGATAACGGGTCGCTCGTGGAGCAACGAACTGGGGCCGGCTCTTAGTTAGATGGTGGTCGGGAAGCCGTCCGGCTTCCCGACAGTTTTCTGCAGCGGTGACTACCCGGCCCTATGGCGAACGCCGATGCCATCGATGCAGCGCTCCAGTCGGCGGTCGATGAAGGGACATTTCCCGGCGCCGTTCTAGCTGTCCGTCACCGAGGTATCCTCGTCTATCAACGAGCAGTAGGCCGTCTCGCTCTTGCCCCTTCCGCCGGTTCGGCCACGGTGGACACGATCTACGATCTCGCTTCCCTCACCAAACCGCTTGCGACGACCACCGCCGTCCTCATGTTGGCGCAGAGGGGACAACTGACGCTCGAGTCGCGGGTCGAAGATTGGCTCCAGCCGCTGACCGGCGCGTCCATCGGCGCGACCCGTCTTGAGCACTTGCTCAGCCACAGCTCAGGCTTGCCCGGGTGGCGGCCATTTTATGAACGTCTCTGTGTCGACGGATTTGTCCATGACGGACATGTGGATCGTGAAGAGGCAAAGGCTGCGGTGGTCGCCTACATCCGGGACGAGCCGCTGCTGTATCCGACCGGTTCGCGCAGTCTATACAGCGATCTCGGATTCATGTTGCTCGGCTTTATCGTGGAACGTATTGCGGGACGGTCGCTTGCGGCATTTTGCGAAGACGAGTTGTTTGGTCCAGCGGGCGCGAAGCTCGCCTATCGCCCTCAGGGCGTCCACACTCCGGCTTCCTCGTTCAGCGGGGCAGTTGCCATTGCTGCTACGGAGGAAGACCCATGGCGAGGGCGGGTATTATGCGGCGAGGTGCACGATGAAAATGCCTATGCCCTGGGTGGGATTGCCGGGCATGCCGGCCTATTCGGCACGGCCGGCGCGGTGCTTGCCATGTCGGCCGCCTGGCTCGCCGCCTATTGGAGTGAGGAATCGATCTTGGATGGGTCGTTAGTCCGGCGTTTCGTCAGCCGGCAACGGCACATTCCCCATTCAAGTTGGGCCCTGGGCTGGGACACGCCTTCTGCGCCGTCTTCAGCAGGAGTCTACTTCTCGGATTCTTCCTTCGGGCATCTCGGGTATACGGGAACCTCGCTCTGGATCGATCCCTCTCGCCGTCTGGAAGTCGTGTTATTGTCGAATCGCGTGCATCCGACCAGACAAAATGAGCGCATCCGCCGGTTTCGCCCGCACGTCCATGATCTCGTGTGTCGTGAGATACTGAAAGAGGCCTAACAGGATGTTGAAAAAGTCACTTTAATCACCCACCCACCCCGGTGCGTTGAGACGCACCTTTCACCAGGCTTCGTTCTCGCGTCGTTCAGAAGACACTGGGCGCTCACAAGACACTGCCACCTTGTATCTTTGTCTCCAGTTCATTAAAGAGAATCCACGAATTCGGGCGTGGCAGATCGATGCCGCCCTGGTCCATCGAGGCCGTCGGTGAGCGAGGGTCGTCACGCCCATTCTTCCAGCAGCCCGAACAGTTGCCTGGGCTATCCAGGCCCGCATCCATTGCAAGGTCGGGCGATAAAGGAGGGGATCTCTTATGGAAGCGACCTACTGTGTTGGTATTGATGTCTCCCAAGCCGAGTTGGAACTCCGCCAGGAGCCAGAGGGCCCCCACCTCCTGGTCTCGCATACGGAGGCGGGTATCGCGCAGATCGTGGCGCACCTGCAGATGCTGCGGCCAGCCCTGATCGTGTTGGAGGCGACCGGCGGGTTGGAACGGCACCTGGTTCGGACGCTGGCTGATACGGCCTTGCCGGTGGTGGTCGTCAATCCCCGCCAGGTCCGAGCGTTTGCCAAGGCGACAGGGCTGCTGGCCAAGACCG
This sequence comes from Nitrospiraceae bacterium, assembly GCA_035250505.1. GTDB lineage: Bacteria > Nitrospirota > Nitrospiria > Nitrospirales > Nitrospiraceae > DASSBQ01. The sequence continues at coordinate 31,045 of DATFFC010000114.1, forward strand.
ATGCATTGGACGCGCGGGTGCTGGCGCGGTTTGCCGCCGCGGTGCGCCCGTCGCTGCGACCGGTCCCGGACGCGGCCACGGAGGAGTTGCGGGCGCTGTTGGCCCGGCGCCGCCAACTGCTGGAGATGCTGACCGCAGAGCAGCAGCGCCGACACCGGAGTCCGCAACGCCTGCAGAAGCGGCTGAACGCGCACATTGCGTGGCTGACCCGGGAATTGGCCCGCGTGGACGATGAACTCGATGAGACCATTCGCCAGAGCCCCTTGTGGCGGGAACAAGAAGATCTGCTGCAAAGCGTGCCCGGCATTGGCCCGGTGGTGACCCGGACCTTGCTGGGGGAGTTGCCCGAGTTGGGCACACTCAACCGCAAGCAGATTGCCGCCCTGGTGGGCGTGGCCCCCTTCAATCGCGATAGTGGGACGCTGCGCGGCAAACGAACCATTTGGGGTGGCCGCGCGACCGTCCGCGCGGCTCTCTACATGGCGGCCGTCGTCGCGGCCCGGTACAATCCGCTGATCCGTGCCTTCTATCAGCGGCTCTGTGCAGCTGGCAAGGCCAAAAAAGTCGCCCTCGTCGC
>DATFFC010000115.1:0-31125 GCA_035250505.1 Nitrospiraceae bacterium
CCCTATCCGGGAGTCAATATTGCCTGCAGGGAGGAAACTTGATGTCCCACCAGAAACCCATCACCGAACGAATCCTCGAATTTCTCCGATGTTCCCCTGAATGTGACTTTGAGGCATTGGTGACTCGTTACCCGGAATTCACCTGGAACGAATTCTATCTTGAAGTGTCCCGCTTGAACCGGCACGGGCTGGTGAAGATTACGAGGGGCGTGGGGATTTTTACTATCAAACAAACCGCGGCTATGCCATGAGTCATGGAAATGATAATGTGCCAGAAAGCATCCCCAACGCATAGCGGACCGGCGACTTCTCTTGCCTCTCTACCCTCACAACGATGGACCATCCCGATCTGAAAAGTAGAATGCTTCTGCCGCACTTGACTGACTAGTGGATCTCTCCACAAGAGCTACCATGTTAGAACTCAGGCAACCTGCGAGCATTGCAGCATGTGGTCGCAAACAAAGGGGTCGGGAGTCTTTGTTTCGGTACACCCGGGCCGTGGCCGCCCCAGCAGAGGGCAATCAACATCGTTCGTAACGCTCCCCTCGCCATACACCTGCGGTTTGACAACGTTGAATGTTCCTGTTTCTGCTCTATACAACTGTCTGACGCAGTACATCGCATCGCTTAGTTCATCACTGGTGATGATTTGGCTCATCGCACCGCCGGCAAGCTCACGTTCCATGAAGTGGATGCCGCTCGCTGGGACGATTTCGTCCGATTGTTTCAAGCCAAAGGCAGTCCACACTATTGCTGGTGCATGGCATGGCGAGCAACTCCGGACGAGGTCACGCTTGACGGACCGGGCCGAAAGCTCGCCATGCAGAAGCGCGTTCGAGCAGGAACACCCGTCGGGTTGCTGGGCTATCAGGGACAGGAGCCCGTCGCGTGGTGCTCCATTGCTCCTCGTACCACGTTTCGAGGCTTGGTCAGCACTGACTCATCCGATAATGGAATCTGGTCCATTACCTGCTTCTTCGTTTTGCGACGGTTGCGTCGAGCAGGCATTGCCAAGAAACTTCTCGGCGCCGCATTGCGGCACGCTCGTGAACACGGCGCGAAGTTGGTGGAAGCGTACCCTGTCGAGGCTGACTCGCCCAGTTATAGGCACATGGGGTTTGTGTCAATGTTCGAAAAGGCGGGCTTCCGTCAAGTAGGGCGACAGGGAACTCGCCGCCATGTCATGCAACGCAAACTCCGAGCGCGCGCAAAGTAACAACCTAGCAATCCCTTACTTCCCGCCGCGATGCGAGCCGGCGTTTCATGCCTCTTGACCTCAGATTTGCTCCTGCCGCCTCATTCACCTTCAATGCGATACCTCACACGCTCTAGGTCAACAATCTGGCCCATGATAGACTCACAGTCGCATCAGTTTCCGGCGCCCCTGTCTCCAATCAAGGGTGAATCCATGAACGAGGAATTGCTGCGGCTGGCACAGCGGATGCCCAAAGCCGAGTTGCATCTGCATATCGAAGGCAGTCTGGAACCGGAGATGGCGTTCCGGCTCGCCAAGCGCAATGGCGTGCAACTCAATTATCCCAGCATGAATGCTCTGCGCGCCGCTTACGCCTTCAACAATCTGCAGGAATTTCTGGATATCTATTACACCGGCATGTCGGTCCTGCTGAAGGAAGAGGATTTTTACGATCTCACGTGGGCCTACCTGAAGCGGGTGCATCAGGACAACGTGGTGCATGTAGAAATCTTCTTTGATGCCCAGGCACATCTGGAGCGCGGCATTCCGCTGGACGTTCAGATCAGCGGCATTCGCCGTGCACTGCACGATGGCAAGGAGCAGCTGGGCATCAGCTCCAAGCTGATTCTGTCATTCCTGCGCCACCTATCTGAAGAGCGCGCCTTTGAAACCCTGACGCTGGCCCAACCCTTTCTGGATCAGCTGGACGGCTTCGGGCTGGATTCCTCAGAAATCGGCCATCCGCCGAAAAAATTTACACGGGTATTCGCCACATGCAGGGAACTCGGTTTCAAAATCACTGTCCATGCCGGTGAGGAAGGCCCGCCGGACTATGTCTATCAGGCACTGGATCTGCTGCACGTGGATCGCATTGATCACGGCAACCACTCGTTGGAAGATCCTACACTGGTGCAACGCCTAACCGATGAAGGCAAAACTCTCACCGTCTGTCCGCTGTCCAATCTTAAGCTCTGTGTGGTGAAGGATATGGATCAGCATCCGATACTGAAGATGCTCAAACAGGGTCTCAAAGCGACCGTCAACTCAGATGACCCTGCCTATTTCGGCGGGTATGTGAACGACAATTACCGCGCAATAATTGAACACTTGCCGGTCACCCGCGACCACCTCTATCAGCTGGCACGCAATTCCTTTGAAGGTGCCTGGATCACTGAAGAAGAGAAAGCCAAACACCTGAATGAACTCAATCGAGTGTTTGCGCCGGCATAAGGAAGAAGAAACTCAACTGGAACCCGTCAATGTGCCGGCGCGACGGTCAATGGTTGTACCTGTGGCCCGACGCCATCTCGCGGCGCGCTCTCCCCTCCCCCCCACGATAGACGAGGGCGACCAGAAAAAGTAGAATGGCGGAACAGAAACTGCCCTGAGGAGTACGCATGCAAAAGACCCGCATTATCTGCACGATCGGCCCGGCCACGGAATCGTATGAGATGCTGCAGAAACTGTATGAGGCCGGCATGAGCATCGCCCGCCTGAACATGTCCCACGGCGACCACGACTCCCACGCCAAGGTCATCCAGCACATCAAGACCCTCAATAAGAAAGTGAGGTTCCCCATTCCCATCCTGCTGGACACGCAAGGCCCGGCGATCCGCACCGGGGACCTCTCCAATGAGCTTGACCTGCGGCAAGGCGCCATCGTGTCCGTCACCACACGCGGACCGATGGACGTGGAGGAGAGCTCGATTCACATCGACTATGCGGACTTGCTGGAGCAGGTCAATGTCGGGGACAAGATCACCGTCGACAACGGGCTCATCAATTTCGAGGTGCTGGAGAAACACGAGCGCCTCATGCGGTGCCGGGTCTTGGACGGTGGACTCTTGAAGAGTAAGCGCCACGTGAACCTCCCGGGCATTCGGGTCAATCTGCCGGCGATCACGCAAAAGGACACCAAGGATATCCTGTTCGGCCTGGAACGGGATGTCGACTTCATCGCTCTGTCGTTCGTGCGCGAGGCCGAGGATATCCGGCAACTCAAGGCCCTCATGGGCGACAAGGTCGGGAGGGTGAAAATCGTCGCCAAGATCGAGGACCAGGAAGGTGTCCGGAACCTGGAGGAAATCATCAAAGAATCGGACGGCATTATGGTCGCGCGCGGGGATCTGGGGGTAGAGATCAACCTGGAGGACTTGCCGAACGTCCAGCGCACGATCGTGCAAAAGTGCGCCGAGTACGGCAAACGCGTGATCGTGGCCACTCACCTCCTCGAATCCATGATCCACAATCCGCATCCGACCCGCGCCGAGGTCACCGATGTCGCCAACGCGATCTATGAAGAAGCCGATGCCGTCATGCTGTCCGGGGAAACCACGGTGGGAAAATATCCGGTGAAGTGTGTCGAATACCTCCGCAAGATTGCGCTGAAATCGGAAACGATCCCCGGCTTACAGTTTGCGAAATATTTGCGCGACGCTGGGAATAAGCAACAACTGGCGGCGGCGGCCGTTCAGCTCGCCGAGGGGGTCAAGGCCAAGGGCATCGTCGTGATCACGAGACGCGGACTGATGGCCGATCTCGTTGCAAACTGCCGTCCTTTCTCAACCAACATCTACGCCTTTACCAACATGAGCCAACCACGACGGACCATGATGCTCAACCGCGGAGTCTTTCCGTTCAAGATTGATTTCAGTTCGGACCCCGAAAAGACTCTGCAAACGGCGTTTCGGATCTTGAAAGACCGTGAGCGGTTTCAAGTCGGAGACAAGGTCGTGATTATCTCTGACGTCCTGGCCCTCCAGCGAGTCGACTCGATCCAGATTCGTGACATTCCCTCGGACGACATCCCGCCCACCGTATCCTCTGGAACAACCTGAAACGGCTCCTGTTTTAAACCCGTTCGCTGAGGCCGTCGCTACAACTCAACAACTGCCCTCAATAACTGCCCAAAGCCTTGTTTTCGCTTCGTGGAGCAGAGTGTGGATTTCGTTGAATGCTCGCCCGAAAGTTCGAGGAAAAGTGCTAAAGGAAAGGATTACTTATCCACATCAATTTGGCGGAGATTCTAGCGATTGAGTACCATTACTTGATAAGCCTGCTCAATCGTGTCCACTTCTTTAATCGTCACCGGATGTTGCTCAATCTGCTTCAAGACTTCAGGCTCCAGAATAGCAAGCTGGCCGGAGGGAACGAAGAGTTTCTGCGAGTACGGGATGAGAAGCAGCACTTTTGCTGGAAACAGAGTTACATACAGAGAGCCTTCCAAATCATCCCGTTCTGATCATTTTCTCAGGATAAAAATACTTCTCGAATCCTTCCCTCGCCTTCCTGTAGTCGTTGTCGGTTGCATATTTCAGTCGGTAATTGAATCGACAACCATGGTCCTTCTCGTATTGATACACGTCTTGAATGAACGACACAATTTGGTCCAGATCCGACGTCTGATCCCCCTTCGCCAAATTCACGATCAAATCAGACGGAATCTCTCCAATGACTTGAAGTGTTTCCGCACCATTTTGGACGGTTGCTTCAATCAACGTATTACTGTTCTTCTGACACAAGGCATACCCGCGTTTTAAGCTGTCAATGGCTTCCTGAAAACCTTCCCTGGTTGAAACCTTCGCGCCCACCATGAGCTTCAATTCATTCACAAAGAGCGTCATCTCGTTGAGCTGTCTTTCTAAGTCGCCGCTCTTCTCCGTCGCCGCGTCGAGTCTGGCTCGATGAGCTGCGTCTCGTTGTTTTGGTGCGTCGACGTTTTGGTGCGGCTCTTGTCCTCTGCCCTCCACATTGTCCGTCACATAGACAATCAGCGCCGCAAATACCAGCAGCAGCATCACTTCAACAAGTGACAAGCCGAATGCCCAACTTGAACGCGATTCAGTTTCCATTGCTGGAACGCTCCTCAGTCACTCTCTCCTTCAAGAAAAACATGACTCCCCGCATCGTCGATTCGATCGCTTGGCTCGCGTCGAGGCTGGAGTGGATGGCCTTCTGTACGTTCATGAGCCCATTCTTCACATCGGCCGATATTGAGTCTACCGACAAGTCCCTCAGCTCAGTCTCCAAGGTCGACAATTGTGTGGAGACCATAGCAAATGCCGATCGTAACGACCGCAAGCTATTGAGCTGGCTATCCAGCTCTGTCCGACTGGCCTCCAACGCCGTGTTCATGTTGGCAAACTCGTCGGTTCGCTCCTTGATCGTGCGGGACAAATCGGTCACCGCCACTCCAACCCGCTGCGCGCCTTCTGATCCATACAACGAATCCCCAAACCGAGTGACGGTTTCGGCTGCTTCCGTCAAACTCTTGTCCAGCCTTTGTGCCGCCTTTTCAAAAGCTTCTCCCCGCTTCCCTAATGCGGCAACGAGTTTGGCCACTTCCGTCGTGAGAATTTCCTGGGGAATCTGGATTGCCGCGAGCCGGCCAAGAATGTCTTTCAACGAAGACTCGAAGCCTGTACTCATCATGGTGGTCATCGTCCGCTGTTGCTCGGTGATCTTTTCGCGAACATCGGCCAGTGACCGCACGAGATCATGGAGCGTGCCGCCGAGATCACCGGCTGCGCGATCTTTGAAGGACGTGATTTCCATCGTGGCTTCGTTTATCTGTTGGATGAGAGCCGCCACGCGGCGATCAATAGTTTCTTGGGCATGGACCAGCCGATCCGGAAGCGTGGCTTGAAACTGGATGATCAGCAGTCGGAGCAGCATTCCACAAAACGTCGTGACCAGGGCATAACCGAAGGTGGTGAGGACCGCGTCAACAGTCAGTTTTGGAGCGGGCCAGAGGACGAAGGTCGCGATAAGGGCAAACAGCGCCCAGAGAAAACCCATATAGTAAAGCGAGTCTGCAAATTGGAGGGTGTTCTTCTTTTTGAGAGAAGAACCATAGGCTGCATAAGCAACAAGGAGCACGATCAGACCCAACAATGTAGACGTTCGAGAAAATTGCGAGATCGTGGAGTATACGAGAGCGAGAATACCCGCCAGCGTCGCGCACAACCACGCGACTCCAAGTTTTATATGACCCTGCGGCGCAGCATGATCGCCGGATAGCCCGTTCTCTTCGAGGTCATCAGGGTCGTGCAGTGGCGTTTCGAAGGGCATCGTTGGAAGCCGTGGCATAACTCCCCTCCTCGATGTCATGCAGAATGCTGAATCTAGCCCGGATATTCTGAGCTGTATTCTGATCGAGCCGCATCCCCTATGCAATAGTGAGGATAGTTTCCCGAATGGTCGAAAGAGAAGGTGCGCATGCTCGTGATCAACAGCATGCACGCCCCTTGCGCATGAGAGTATCGCTTGTTAGAGTGGCGGGAAGTACCGCCGCAATAGTCTGGACTGGTCTTTCTTCCCGCTTGAGAAGTGCGACTCCTTCCAGTCTGTTGCTGTCATGAGTGACCCAGGGAAGGAGGTTCCCCGATGGCCGAGACTGTATCAAAGGGCAAGACGATCTCTTTGGAGTATACCCTCAAGTTGGAAAACAACCAGGTGGTCGATACCAACGTGGGAAAAGACCCGTTGATTTACACGCAGGGCGCCAATCAAATAGTCCCTGGTGTCGAGTCGGCGGTAGAGGGGATGACGGTTGGGCAAGCGAAGCAAGTGGTCGTGGCCCCACCCGACGGATACGGCGAAAGGAATCCGAACGCATTTCATGAGGTGCCCAAGGAGAGGGTTCCTCAAGACGTCCGGGTCGGCACGCAACTCCACGGGAAAGATACGGCTGGGCGCGAGGTTCAACCAGTCGTAGCAGAGATCAAACAGGACACGGTACTGCTCGACTTCAATCACCCTCTGGCCGGCAAGACCCTCTTCTTCGACCTGAAGGTGGTCAACATACATTAAAAAAGCACACCGATCTGCCAAAAGAGGAACGTCGTGACGGCCTGACCTTCAATCGCGTTACAGCTCGACGCCTCGCAGGGTGTCCGTGAGAAGGAGCTGATCGCCGAACTGACCTCTCCCACATCGCTTCTTCGTAAGAATATGTCATCGGCTTTCCCTAGATTCACAGGGAGGGTTCATGAGCTGGCAATCTCCGCTCGAGCTTGGCCGGCAGGACCCATGTGTCTTGGAAAACGTCTGGTTCAGTCCATCGCTTGATGTAGCCAAGTTGGTGAGTTGGCTGATCGCGCCGCCAGCAAGCTGACCTTCCGCGAAGCGGATGCCGCTCAGAGGGACGATTTCGTTTGATTGTTTGAAGTACCGGGGTACGCAATTGACCCTGGACACTCCATAACGTACCATTCGTACAATTCGTACGTTCTTCGGATCATACAGGAGAAAGGCCTATGGCACATCTACCGGCCAGTAAAACACGTGAAGGATTTGCCGATACCGTCAACCGCGTGGCATTTGGCAAAGAGCGAGTGATATTGCGACGGCGTGGGAAAGAAGTCGCTGCCGTAGTGCCCATCGCCGACTTGCGATTGCTGGAAGATCTGGAGGATCGCATTGACCTGGTCGACGCGCGCGCCGCTTTGGCGGAGACGAATAAGAAAGGGGCGAAGCCTCTGGATGGAATCCTGAAGGAACTCGGTCTCTAGACCATTCCAATGGCCTATTCGATTCTGCTTGCCCCTCCTGCCGAGCGGATCGGCGACCGGAAAGACATTTACCGATAACCTTGGCAGTTTGCCTCGCTAAATTCGCCCGCTACCATTGAAGAAATAGATCACCTCCGGTCGGAAATGTAGGAATGCCAAATTGGTATGGCTCAGTAACCTTGCGTTTGTCTTACGGAGAGAAAACTCCTCATGGACCTGCAGCTCTCCTGCAAGATTACTTTGGTCACTGCATCGATGATCACGCGCGAGCTATGAAGACTAGGAAAGAGGGAGGAGAAAAGGCAGGGACATGTCACAGACGATGAGTGGTGGGTGGCTCGATCGCCCGGTAGACGAGAAACGGGATCATATTTTAGGTCCATCTGATGCCCGGATTACGCTTGTCGAGTATGGCAGTTATGCGTGCTCATATTGCAGGTCGGCCAACGAGACCATTGCGGCGGTCCGCGATCGATTCGGCGACCGGATGCGCTACGTCTTTCGACAACGTCCGCTGACCAACAATGACCTCGCCCGCCGCGCCGCAGAACTCGTCGAACGAGCCGATACCGGCCAATTCTGGCAGGCCCATATTGCCCTGATGACCCGGTCCGATGCGTTGCGCGAAGAAGACCTCGTTGCCGTCGCCGCTGACCTGGGACTCGATGAAAAAGGCGCCCAAGACGCCGAGAAGGTCCGCCGCGCAAAGGAGCGAGTCGAAGCCGACGAAACAAGCGCCAAGGCCAGCGGGGCACAGGTCGTTCCCACCTTCTTCATCAATGGTCGGCGCTACGACGGCCCATGGGACGAAGGCTCGCTATCCGACGCGATGCTCGGAACGTTGGGGCATCGCGTTCGTGCGGCAGCGCTCGACTTCGTCAGTTGGGGACCGTCGGCCGGTGTACTCTTGCTCCTCACGACGGTGTCGGCGCTCGCGCTCACGAATTCAACCTTGGGACCGGCGTTCGAGGCGTTTTGGGAACAAGCCGTCGGCTTCACGTTCGGCAACGTCGCCTTTCGGTTGTCGCTGCGTCATTGGATCAATGACGGACTCTTGACCATTTTCTTCCTCGTGGTGGGTCTCGAGATCAAACGCGAATTTACGGTCGGCCATCTGGCGACCTGGCAATCAGCGGCCTTGCCGATCGCCGCGGCGATCGGCGGCATGGTAGTCCCCGCCCTGCTGTATCTCTCGATCGTCCGACAGGGTCCGTGGTCCCTGGGATGGGGTGTGCCGATGGCCACCGATACCGCGTTCGCGATCGCACTGATCGTCATGATGGGCAATCGCGTCCCGGTCGAACTACGAGTCTTTCTCACCGCCGCCGCGATCGTCGACGATATCGGCGCGATTCTCGTGGTGGCGGGGTTTTATTCAGACGACCTCCAGTTGGGTTATCTCGCCATCAGCGCTGCGATTGTCGCCGGGTTGGCATTTCTCAATCAGTCACGAGTCTATCGTGTGCTGCCATACGTGGTGCTTGGAGTCCTGCTATGGATTTCCGTGCATGCCAGCGGTCTGCATGCCACGTTGGCCGGCGTGCTGCTCGCCTTATTCATTCCCACGCGCCCACCGCCGAATGTGCAGACATTGATGACACAAGCCGACGTGATTCTGGCTTCCGAAACACACCATGCCGGCGAGGTGCTTCGACACGGACCTTCCCTACCGGTCTTGCGTGCACTCGATGAGATCTACGAACGTTTGGAGTCTCCGGCCGATCGGTTGTTGCGCCATGCCGGCTCACGATCGAGCTATCTAGTACTGCCGCTGTTTGCCTTGGCGAACGCCGGAGTGGCGGTCACCACCGAGGCATGGAGCGGCCACCAGGTATTACTGCTCGCCATCATAGCCGGGTTGGTTCTTGGCAAGCCGGTGGGATTGGTCGTGGCCTCGGCGCTGGCCGTCTGGATGCGCCTGGGAGCCAAGCCCGATGCCTATTCCTGGCGTCATCTGACCGGAGCGGGTGCGTTGGCCGGGATCGGCTTTTACCATGTCGCTCTTCATCGCCGGACAAGCGTTTCCGACATCGGCCGATTTCGCCGCTGCGAAGATCGCCGTATTCGCAGCCTCGGCTTTGTCCGCGCTCATCGGCGTCGCAATACTTTGGGGAGCGCCACGCGACGTAAGCGACTAAGAGAGATCGGACAGAGGACGGAGACGTAGTCTCTCGGCAGCGAGAACGTCAAAGGAGTTCAATGGATATTCTCTCCCATGGTCTGTGGGGCGCGCTTGCCTTCGGGCGCAAGAGTCGAGCAAGTTTTTGGCTGGCCTTCATGATCGGGCTTGCGCCGGATCTGTTCTCATTCGGAATTCTGTGGGTGGCTGCCACACTCGGCCTCTCTGAAAAACCCGACTTCAGTCACGGCACCCCGCCGGAATCGACCATCCCGCTGTATGTCCATCATCTCTACAATGTGACCCACAGTTTTATCGTCTTTCTTGTCGTGTTGATGCTGACGTGGTTCCTACTCAAGCGGCCGCTGTGGGAACTGTCCGCTTGGGGACTTCATGTCCTCGTCGACATCCCGACCCATTCGTTTGCTTTCTTCCCGACGCCGTTCTTGTGGCCGCTTTCCGACTGGAAGTTCAACGGCTGGCAATGGATGAGGCCTGCCATACTCGGACCCAATTATCTCCTGCTGTCGCTGCTCTATGCATGGTTCCTTGCACAGGCGTGGAGAAGAGACCAAAAGGCTGTTGCAAACCTAGGCCATAGACCGGGCCCCCCATAACCGGATAGGATGGCGCGGCAGTCGAGGTCATATGGTCCCGTTGCTCATCAACGCGCTGTGACATGACCACGGCGAAAGACATTATCGACATCCTCGGTCTCAAACTCCACCCGACTTGCGGATTCGTCGCCGAAACGTACCGCAGTCGGCAGCAGATCCCTCAGCAGGCCTTGCCCACCGTCTATGATGGAAGCCGCCCGTTCGGTTCTGTGCTGTATTTTATGGTCACATCGGACGTCCAGATTCGCCTCCACCGGATCCGTTCCGACCAGATGTATCACCATTATCTGGGAGAGCCTCTGGAGGTATTGTTGCTCTACCCGGATGGAACCGGTGGAATTGCGGTGATCGGCCCCGATCTAGCCGCCGGGATGCGGCCGCAATTATTGATTCCCGGAGGGACCTTCCATATTTCTCGCCTGCGCCCCGGCGGCTCATTCGCACTGCTCGGCACCACGGAGTGGCCGGCCTTTGAATCTCCTGATCTCGAACTGGGTGATCCGGCCAAGTTGATGGCAGACTATCCTGCCTTGCGACAGGAGATCGAACATTTCTCAAGCAATCGATAAGATAAACGTCAAGGGGCATTCAGGCCCGAATGCCGATGACTTCCAAGTACTCCCCGAAGACCGTAGTGGCGTCTCTCCCCGCTCGATTGTGAGCAGACCAGAGCGCTTCGAGTTCCCGGCCAAGGCTTGCCTTCCCGTCCGCGTCGAGGGACGCAAATGCCTGATTGGTGGGTCCGTAGTTGACACGGAAGAATTCCACCACCTCCGCCGGAGGAAATGGATAACTGAACGTGTATTGGCGCCTGACCAAGGTAAGGTCGGACAGCCCTGCACCGAGCCTTTCACGGACCGTCGTTTCGTCACCCCAGAGCACCGGCGAGGGCATGCCGGACGGGGCAATGAATTTGGATATGGTCTTGAACATTTGACCGATGAACCCCTGTGGAGTCCAATTGGCCATGGCGATGGTCCCTCCCCGCTTGCATACGCGCAGCAGTTCCTTGGCAACCAGGTTGGGCCGGGGGGCGAACATCGCTCCGATCAAGCTCACCACGACGTCGACGCTCGCATCCTCAAAGGGAAGCGCTTCCGCATCCGCTTCTTTGAAACTGGCCCGCAGGCCCTCTTCTTGAGCGCGCACCCGCGCCCGCTCTATTGAATTAGTAGCAATATCCACCCCGATCACCTCCAGACCGTCCTTCGCGGCCATGAGGGCCAGCTGGCCTGAGCCACACCCCACATCCAGCACCCGGCTTCCTGGAGCGATCCGAAGCCGGTCATAGAACTCTCGTGCGCCGCTTTCGAGGTATCGCGAAAATCGATCGTAATCCCCGGACATCCAGGTCGTCTTCAGGCGTGTCTTGAGATTTTCCACTTCGGGTGAGAGTGTGCTCGTCCCCATGGCAGTCGTCCTCCTATTTGTGGTTTGCCTGATCTCGGCATCGCCGGAATGACATGCCGCACTATAGGACAATTCCCTGAGGATGTCTTATCCGGGAGTCTGGTTCTCTTATCAGGAGCATGCTAAGCTGCACGCCCATTTATCCGAGCGTCCCGCCGTCTTAGCAGGAGCTCCACCCATGGCAAGCCGAGCCACGATGGACGTGCTGTCTGAGGTTCTGAAGACCGTGAAACTCGACGGCGCTGTGTTTTTCAACGGAGAGTTCTCTGCGCCCTGGTGCGTTCGAGAACCGGATGCCCGCACCATGGCCACATATCTGTCCGCCCATTCCCGACACGTAATCATTTTTCATCTCCTGGCCGAAGGACGCGGCCATGCCCGCATTGAGCAAGACGGTCGCCCGGTCCCTCTCATGGCCGGGGACATCGTGATGTTTCCGCACGGCGACGCGCACGTCATGGGAAACGGCCGTCCTGTGAAGCCGATCGACGGCACCAAGCACCTTCAGCAAGTCCTCGCTGAAGGACGGATGCTGACCCAATGCGGCGGCGGCGGAGAACTCACCAAATTGATCTGCGGGTATCTGACCTGCGACCCGCAACTCAGCCGGGTCTTTCTCGGCGGCTTGCCCTCCGTTCTGAAGGTCCACATCCGCGACGATGAGTCGGGCCAATGGTTGGAAAACTCCATCCGGCATTCGGTGGCTCATGCGGATGCGTCCCGACCCGGTGACGCAGCTGTACTCGCCAAGCTATCCGAAGTCTTGTTTGCCGAAACTCTGCGGCGCTACGTTGCGCAGTTGCCGCAAGAACAAACCGGCTGGCTGGCCGGCGTCCGCGATCCGGAAGTCGGAACGGCCTTGGCCCTGTTGCATCGTAAACCGACCCACCCGTGGACTATTGCCGCACTTGCGACCGAAGTCGGTATTTCCCGTTCCGTATTGGCTGAGCGTTTTCGACGGTATCTGTCGGAAGCCCCGATCGCTTACCTGACACGCTGGCGGCTGCAGCTCGGCGCCCAAATGCTGACCTCCACGAGCCATAGCGTGGCAGAGATCGCATCCGAGGTCGGCTACGAGTCGGAACCGTCTTTTAATCGTGCGTTCAAGCGGGAGTTCGGTCTTCCGCCCGCCCGATTCCGCAGCCGCTCAAAATCGATCGACAGCCGATCTGCCCATCCCGCACCGACAATCGGCCGCGCTGCCGACCGGTGACTCTGCGATCTTGACTCATCGCGCCTTGCCGCATAGTGTTTGTATTTATCGACACTGCGCTCACCCGATCAGAACCATCGATCGTCACATTGGAGAAGGAGGCAAGACCTATGCGATTCGTCAAAGTGAAGGATGAGGAACGCGCGGGCGACCGAGAAGCACACTTTGGAGGAGGATCGGTGCACCTCTATTTCGAGCGTAGTTCCTCTGCGCAGGATGATATGACGTTCACGGGTGAGAAGGCCCAGAAACTCTGGGCGGCGATGGGCTAATGGAGCAAGTGATACGATATGGCATGGCTCCCGCTGGGTCCACCGATCTGCCCTCAGGCTTTAGGTACATCCCCGACTTTCTCTCTGAGCCAGACGAGCGCGAGCTGATCCGTTTCATCGAAACCCTGTCCTTTGCCGAAATCCGGATGCACGGCGTGACGGCGAAGCGGCGTACCGTCCATTTCGGCTGGCTCTATGGCTACGAATCCTGGAAGATTGCGCCGGGCCCGCCGATTCCAGAAGCACTGCTGCCGCTGCGTGAGCGGGCAGCCCGACTCATCAACCAACCGGCGGACGCAATCGAAGAGGTCCTCGTTACAGACTATCCGCCTGGAGCGGGCATCGGGTGGCATCGCGATGCGCCCACGTTTGGGCCGGTGGTCGTGGGTATCTCTTTGCTCGGGACCGCGCGATTCCGGTTTCGACGAAAAACGGACAGCGGACTCGAAGTCGCCGAATCATTCCTCAAACCACGCTCTGCTTACGTGTTGAGTGGCGCAGCAAGAGCACTCTGGCAACATTCGATTCCTGCGATGAAACAGCGCCGGTACTCCGTCACCTTCCGGACGCTTAAGAGGCCGCGCGGAGAGATTGATGCTCGCGCCATCGCCGATGGGATCCCGATACCGGCGAGAACTCAAGACTCCGATTGTAGATAGAATGGACAGCGAGCGCCCGTACGAGCCCGGATGGTGAGATCGTTGCAAGGATGAGCACCACTGACAATAGACCATCGACCGGCCCGCAGCCCGATCACGGGCCGCCGTCGCGGCGGCAGGTCGTCATCATCGGGGGCGGGTTCGGGGGCCTGACCGCCGCGCAGGCGCTGCGCCGTGCCGATGTAGATGTGGTCCTGATCGACCGAACCAATCACCATCTGTTCCAGCCCCTGCTCTATCAAGTCGCCACCGCCGCCCTCTCGCCCGGTGATATCGCCTGGCCGCTGCGGACCGCCTTTCGTTCTCAACCGAACGTGCGCGTGGTGATGGAGGAGGTGGAATGGATCGATCGTTCCAGCCGTTCCGTAAGGTTACGGGATAGCCCGCCGATTCCGTTCGACGTCCTGATTGCCGCGCCCGGCGCCCGACATGCCTATTTTGGCCACGAGGAGTGGGAGTCCTACGCGCCTGGATTGAAGACGTTGGCTGACGGCGTGGACCTCTGCGAGCGGATGCTCCTGGCATTTGAACAGGCGGAGCGCCGCCGCAGCAGCACGCAATCACAGAATCCGCTGACGTTTGTCATCGTGGGAGGCGGGCCCACGGGCGTTGAGGTCGCCGGCGCCCTGTCGGAGATCGGACGCAAAGCGATGCGTCCCGATTTTCCGCATCTGCAACTGCAAGACCTGCGCATTCTCCTCATCGAAGCAGGAGAGCGCCTGCTTCCGGCCTTTGCACCCCGGCTATCGGCGCGAGCGCGGACCGACCTGGAACGCATGGGTGTGACCGTCATGCTCAACGCGAAGGTCCGCGACGTTCAGCCCGCCGGCGTGGTGGTGGGCGAGCAGTTCATCGAATCCTCTCAGATTATTTGGGCGGCAGGAAATCGCGCGTCCCCCATTTTGGATTCACTCAAAGTCGAACTCGATGGCTCCGGCCGAGTCAAAGTGAGGCCCGACCTGACGATCAAGGGTGAACCATGGATCTTCGTCATCGGCGATGGGGCCCATTGCGTAGGACCGGACGGGAAGCCGCTGCCCGGCCTTGCTCCGGTAGCGATGCAGCAAGGACGGTATGTGGGAAGCGTCATCGCACGCGGCTTGCTTCCGGAGCACCGCCGGCCGTTCGCCTATGCGGATCGCGGCATGCTGGCGACGATCGGCCGAGCCAAGGCCGTCGCTGAACTGCGGGCATTGCGCTTTGCCGGCCTCATCGCCTGGTTACTCTGGTGCCTGGTGCACATTTTCTTCTTGATCGGCGTCAGGAATCGGTTTCGCGTGATGTCGGAATGGATCTGGTACTACATCACTTTCAAACCAGGCGCCAGGCTGATCTATGGGCGACCCCGGCAACATCTCGATCGCAAGGCCACCGGGGAATCAACGTGACAGCCGACGAGAGACAGGAGCGATTGAAGCTTAGAACCCCGGATCGAACCCGGGACGCAGGAATTGTTTCGGCAGGAATTGCTCGCCACCGGCGGTGCCTTTGAGCGCGTGGTACGCTTGCACGACATAATACCGATAGCGGGTGATGGGATAGTTGGACAGCACGTGGCCGAACATTTCCGCCGCGAGTTGCGATTCCCCCACCATACGGGCCTGATAGCCCGCGAGCAGCGCGCATGACGCCGCCATCGCCTTGGGATCGACCGCCAACCGTGTCGGCCGATCAAGCACCAGTTGTTCCAGCTGGTCCGGTATTAAAGGCGCTTTCTTGTCGTCTGTCAGCTTCTGAACCGTTTGGTCGAGATGCAAGGCGTCGACCTTCATTGCATGGGGATCCTGGCTCTTCTGACAGTGCCGATAGGTGTCCCAAAGTTCGCCGAAGGACGCTTCATGAGACGCCGGCTGGTCCGCCGACTTGTGTTGGCATCCACTGCCAATCACCAGTAAGAGACCCATCAGACAGATTCGCAGACAGATTCGGACAAGCATCCGTTCATCCCCATCGAGCGATCCGCCGTACAGCCGGCCCAATCACTACTTGCTCAAGAACGGCCCATACCATAAAACGGTATGGGGATTCCATAAGCAAGCCATACCGATCCCTTAGCTCTCTGTTCAAGAGCCAGTCCATAGGAAGCGCCGGCCGGAGTGAATAAGGTGCTGGTGTTCCACCCGGCACATATCAGCGCTCTGTCTCCATCAGCGCCAACTTGCAGAGCCAACTTGCCGAGCCGGCTCGGCCGCGCGATAGGAGGCGATTACCGAAGCCTGCCGCCCTGACTATTCAAGAAGACACTCACCGCGCGTGGTTGCCGGCATGCGCGGCTCCCGCCGGCTTGATCGTGACGTTGGAATCGGTTTTCCAGGATGGTCGCGTCTTCGATACATCCGCAGTTGATGCATCGAGAGATGGGAAGCCATCCGTGGCTCGTTCCTTCAGCGCAGTTGAACACCGTTTCGGCGCTCATGAATCCATTACATCGCTTACAGCGCATTGGTCAGTCCTCCCAAGACGCAGATGGATGATTGAATTGCAATAATTGATCCCCGATGAACCCGGTCGGCAAAGAATGCGTACGAAAAGTGAAGACTTAATCCGTGTCCGCGCTCATGGCCCGGACAATCAACGTCGAACAGGGCGCGATGCGAAGAAGCGCTCGCCATGGCATTCCGGATCGTCTGGGATCCCGGCCTTTTCGATCAGACCCATGCAGCATCAAGAGATCGAAATTCACCCCTTCCCGCAGGACGATCGTGGCGGGGTCTTCCCTTACGATGCGGCCTGTGATGCGAAGCTGCGGCCGTTCGAGATCTCGTATTAAGGGATTCAAGAGCGATCTGGCGTTGTTCATCGCAGCATCGTTCCAGAACTGTACGGAAAGGGGACCGATCGGTTCGCCCCGCACCGGCCGTGTCATGAGGCATAGCACGGTCAGGTCGGTCGGCTCCCGGAAAGGAACCGCGCGCAGCCATCGTCGCAGTGCGACGACATCCTCACTATGCTGAATGAGGGCCACGACCCGCCTCGGTGTTCCATGGCCTTTCCTCACCACCAACGTCGAGCAGTCGGCATTTAAGCAGACCTCATGGGAGACGCTGCCTATAGTTCCATCCAGGTTCTCACGAGCGCCTCGTTGTCCCACGACGATGAGTTCGGCGCCCACCGCCCGGGCCGTATCGAGCAGCACGCCGGCCGGGGTCCCGACATGGCACACCTCTCTTGTCGAAGGCACGGCTCTATGGACCAATGCGGAAACCCATGTGAGACTTCTCTTCCCCGCCGCAATCGAATGCTCTTGAAGAGATTCTCGTGAGACACGGGCCCGGACCCGGGCTTTATCGCTTCGTGCTCCAGATTCCATCGAAGACGAAGGCACGGCATGAACCAGTACCAACTCGTCCGGTACGTACAACGACGCGCTTGCGCGCACTCCCGCCAGTGAATCCCCCGACCAGTCCACCCCGGCTACGACCCGCAACGACCGCCGGTGAAAGGGCCCGGGATAGGCAATTGGGGAAACGGATCGACCGCGGTTTAGGTTCATCCGGACATTCATCATGATCTATCGGCTCGCCTACGAGGGCAGCAGGAACGATCCAATCTCCGGCTGTTCGCGCTCCGTCCTCTCTTCCGCAGTGATCCGGCATGCCGTGCGCAAGACCCGCAATAAGTCGTCACCGTTGAAGGGCTTTTCGACGTAGGCGTAGGCGCCCCGCTCTAACGCCGGATCTCGATACTCATTTAAGGTCGCGGACATGAGAATGACCGGTACTCGCGGGAATGCGGCACGACAAAAGGCTAAGACATCGAATCCCGTGATCCGCGGCATTTCAACATCGGTCACAATTGCATCAAAGCGCCGTTTCATCATTTCATCCAGCGCTTCCTCACCGCATGTCGCCGTATGGACGCTGTATCCATCCTGTTCCAGCAATAGGGCGAGCAGAAATCGTATCTGCTCGTCATCGTCGGCGACGAGAACCCGCTTCCCATATCCGTTCATGGTATCCTCCTTTCCCTCCTTCGCCGCGCTGCAGGTGTACGGCCGGCGCTTCACGCATCAGGCGAGAACCGGCATTCGGTCCCCGCGTGATGATTGCGGACTCACCACAGGGTCAGTACGCCGCCGCTCGGCGTATCGACGGCCCTGGCGCTCCGCCGCAATACCATGCGATGACGCCGATTGGCGTGGATGACCGGATCTTCACAGTTGCCGCAATTCACGCATCGCATCGACCAACCGGTCGCATTCTGCTGAAGATAAGCAGTGGACCGATCGATGACTACAAAGCCTCCGCAACGTGTGCATGCCATGGCTCCCTCCTTTCGCCTTTCCCATCCAGCGATTGTGGTATGACCGGCCCGCGAGGAACTTAGCGGGCCCATGTCATGAAGACAGCAATGCTCATGCCATTGACGTATGAGCCGAGCCAGCGCGGGCGCAGGGCTGGTTGGACGACAGCGAGGTCAATAACATTGCGCATCCGCACGATGCGCACTGTGCAAGCCGTTGGTGTAGACGGTGTATAACGGTGATTCTTACGCTCGCGATGCCGAACGGTCGCGCACACAGCCCTACCGCGCTTGGCCCTGATCGTCGGATGGAAGCCGCCGCGGCTGGTCCATACCCGGATTCAGGAGCAACGGCATACTCAATTTGTCGGGCAGCAGAACAAACTTGGCATTTTGGCTGTCGTAGAGTTTGAATTGCAGATACTCCGGCGTAATCGTCCTGGCGATGGTTTCTTGGGCTTTCGCCTGGCCGGCCGACCGAATACGTAGGCCTTCGGCTTCTCCTTCCGAACGGATCCGAATGGCGTCGCCTTCGCCTCGTGCCCGCCTGCGCGCGATCTCCGCATCTTTCTCCGCAATCACGAGCTCGAACTCTTTTTGCTCTTTTTCCTGTTCCTTGGCTTGCTTCTGTTCGACGGCCACGAGGACCAGCTTGGCCAACTCAATTTCCGCCAACGCCACGCTCGCGATCTGCAGATGCCGGCCCTTGAGTTTCTCGACGACCACGGCCTGCACTTTACTCGCAATTTCGACGCTTTTTTCCGGCACCGTCACCATCGGATATCCCGACACCACACTGCGGACCGCCGCCAACACTTCCGGTTTCACGACACGCGGATAAAAGTCCGGACCGATTTCCTGCGCGATGAAATATATTTCCTCGGGAATCGGTCTCATCACCACGGCCGTTCTCAACTTGACCAGCAGATCGTCTGAACTGAGCGCATCCACCGTTTCGACGTAGCTTTGCCATCGGACGTCATACACATAGACGTCGTTCCAGAGCGCCCTCCAATAGAAGCCCGCTTTGAGCGGTTCGGACGAGAGGCCTTCGCTGAAGGGATGCCAGAATAAGCCGCGTTGGCCGGGCTGAACGCTGGTGCCCGCGCAAGCCGCGGTCAACAGCAAAAAAGCGGACAGGAACAATGAGAGGGTCCATGTTGGTCGATGACACATAACCGCCTCCGTATCTTTAATTCCGGAAAGGACTATCCGAACGCGGGGACACTGCGGGCGGCGCGACATCATCCGATGCCGATTTGTATTGTTCCGCGAGCTGTTCCCGCTCTTGGGCTGCCCGTAGATAATATTCGCCGAGCGCGCGGGCGCCGCTGACCCATTCCGATTCTTCTCCGAACAGCTCTCGATACGTCGTGGCCTGCGCCTCCACCTGATCCGCCCGCTGCCGAAACATGGCAGCCTCACTCCGATAATATTCACCGATTGTCCTTTGCTCTTCGGCCGATCCTACCCCGTAGAAGTCGGGCACTGTCGGGGTGGCGCTGCAACCGTGGAACCCGGGGCCGCACAGGGCGAATAAGACCATCGTTCGCATAACGAGACAGGCTGTCTCTCGGCGCCAAACCGTCCCATATTTCGAGGAGCCCTTCTCCATCAGATCGTCACTCTCCAAAGCGGGCTGCTCAAGCGCGGGCGTATCTTAAGCAAGTGTCGATCCTCCGCAACTCGATTCACTGTTGCATACAAGCCCTGCCTTTGACCGCCATGCCGCTTGATCGACGCCAAGATCACTTCACTCGCTCACTCAGTGCGGGAAATATTCCCTGCGCTGAGCGAAATTCGCACGGTGCGGGATGTGCGCAGACGCTCATTTGTTGGGCGGCCTCAGTGGGTCACCGACCTGCTGATCGCGGATGCAGGACCGTGAATGGCGCAGAAGGGCGTACGGGCACCTCAATTGCTCTGGCATGTCGCTGTGCCGTCTTTCTGCTATGGAAGATGAGGTAGGTGTGACGAGGAGTAATACTTCATTTTACTTTGCAGGCGTACAGGCCGCAGCGGTTGAGATCACGAGCCTCACCTCCCGATCTCCGCTATCTCCCCAGGGGGTATGCCCCCGATCACCATCACGTCCGGGGCAGCGAGCCTCCCGCTCGCTGTTCACACCACCGGCAACACCACGATGCAAAGAAAAGGGGTTCGTGATCTCGCCTAAATTTGGCTGTGGGTTCACCTCAAGATCCTTTCTCAATTTCTGCGTAGTAGGCTTCCAACACCCATGAGCGGCCCGGCTCGATCAAAATGAGCTGCCGCTGATCGAAGGTATTGGCCACATACAGGTAAAGAAGTTCCCGCGCCGTCCCGAGTTCCGCATGGAGCTGCCGTCCGCCGGCCGCTTCTCTGGTAAGTTGCTTCATCACCCGGCGGTCCGGCAACGACATCCACTCGGCCTGCGCGGACGCCGCATGATTTTCATACAGCGGCTCTTCGCCGAGCATCGGGCGCCGCCTGACTTCGTCCAGGTCGACCGGGAGAGCGTCCTCATCCTCAGGCGATTCATTCCATTCATCGGAACCTCGCTCCCCCCGTCGTCCCAATACATAAAACGGCCCATCCTCCGTTATCTCTTCGACAAGAGCATAGCGAATCGGCTCCGGCGGTTGGAACATGACCAGTCCTCTCGCCGCCAGTGCCCGCTGAAATGGGATACGGCGCGCGAGCAGCCGGGCCTTCTCGAATACGAGCATCCTTCCCGAATCGGCCAAGGACTGCACCAGACGATCCAGTCGCGGGACCAACCCCGTCCGCTCCTCGAATGCCGCTTGTCGTGCCGCATCGTGCCCGCGCGTGAACCTATCCCATCGATCGCTGGGAATCCCGGGATCCTGTTCTGCTTGCAGTAATGCATGCGTCGAAAGGATCAGATCGTACCGTCCGGTGCACGCCTTACGATCGAGATCGACCGAGTGAAATTCGAGGTTGGTCAGTTTCAGGGCGGCCGCACGGCGGCGGGCATATGCGATCGAGGCGGGAGAACGGTCGATCCCGACGAATTGCTGCTCGGGATATTGTTGCGCAAAGAACGTGGTCAGAATGCCGATGCCGCAGCCGAAATCCAGAATTCTGCGGGCGGGAGCGATGCGGGCCGCCACTCGAAGGCCGATGGCCAGATAATATTCATAGCGCTGGCTATAGAGAGCGGAGACCAATGACGGTTCCGCCGCCGCGTCATAGAACGCAGTTTCCTCAGCGGCTCCTGCGCCGGCCGCCTGCTTCTTCGCGATACAGTCATGCAGCCGGGTGAGGTCCGCCGCCGGGATAATCTGCCGCTGCCAGGCAAAATAGGCTTCGTCCGAAGTGAAGTGCCGGAGGCCCCAGTCTTTTAGGTGGGCGATCAGCGAGGAGCGCGCAAGTTGGCTATCGTCGTTCGTATCTCGTCCCTCGTATCTCGTAGCCTAAGAATCGTATCTCGTGAAGCGTATCTCGTATCTCGTGAGAAACGATTTAGCTCTTAGGAATTTCTTCTTCAGGCTTCACGCTTCAATACCGTTTCAACATGATGGCGTCTTCATACGTCAATGGCACCGGATGGGGTTGGCGCAACTGGCCCGTCCCGAAAATGACATATTTCTCACAGGTCAGATGCTGCGGGCCGATGGGGCCGCGGGCGTACACGCGGGACGTGCTCAATCCCACGTCGGCTCCAAAACCCAGCGCATCTCCGGCATTCAAACGCGTCGAGGCATTGACGAGAACCGTACCGGCGTCCACTTCTTTCGTGAAGCGCCTCGCCGAGTCATAGGACTTCGTCACGATGGCGCAGGTGTGGCTGGGACCATACTTTGAGATATGGGCCAAGGCTTCATCCATGTCGGCTACCATCCTCACCGTCAATGTGGGCGCCTGAAACTGTTTTGCCCAATCCTCCTCGACGGCGGGGCGCACCGATTTATGTCCGCTCATCGACATTTGTCCCATCAGCGCGACCGTCTTGGGACAGCCCAACACTTCAACCTTGAATTCATCGAGTAGCCGAAGGATGAGCGCCGACAACAGTGGCCGCGCAATGGCCTGCTGAACGAGCAACGTGTCCACCGCATTGGCCGCAGCCGATTGCTGTGCCTTGGAGTTAATGACGAGATTCTGCGCCATTGGAATATCCGCATCCTCGTCAATGTAGATGTGGGTGACACCGGTATCGTGGCAGAGAACCGGCATCTTCGCTTGATCGAGCACCGCCCGTCGCAGTCCCGGCCCGCCGCGCGGAATGATTCCATCCAGAGCTTTCCCTGAACGGATGAGTTCCAGTGCTGCTTCCTTCTCCGGCCGATCGAGAATCGTGAACGCTCCTGATGGAATGCCGGCCTCCGCGGCCGATTCATAGAAGGCCGCCGCCAACACCTGCTGGGTCCGATTCCATTCCGGCGCGCCGCGAAAGACGCAAACGTTTCCGGCCTTTAAACAGAGCGCGATGGACTCTGCCGTAATCAACGGCTTCATTTCAGAAATCACTCCGATGACCCCCAGCGGCATCCGCACGATGTTGACTTGGAGGCCATTCGGTTCATCGCGCCGATCAATCACTTCGCCGAGCGGATCCGGCAAGTCGGCGATGAGGCGGAGCCGATCCGCCATCACCTTCACATCATCGGCACCCATTCTGACTCTGGCCACCGCCTCACGAACACGCTCGCGGTTCGTCTCGCCGGCCGGCGACTTTCCGACCGCTTCGACGTCTTCTTCGTTGGCGGCCAAAAGTCTCTCCTCATCTTGCGTGACACGGTCCGCCATCAGGTGGAGCGCCTTGGCCTTGATCGGTCCCGGCAAAAGAGACACCGACTTGGCACATTCTCTCGATTGTTTCAATAACTTATCAAGGTATAGTTTAACTGGAACTTCAGGCATGGGCTCCCCATTTAGTGAGGTGACGATCTGGTGTTTTCTGAAGTCTCAGCAAGTCGCCCGATCACCACATCGTCAATGATTTACATTTCGCACGGGACTATAGCACGCGATTTTTTGACCAGTAAAGAGCGGGCCGCTAGACGAGATCGCGTCGGAACACTAGACGTGATCACGTCGTAACAATAGGGTGCGGTTCGACAGCCACCACGCGAGCCAGCACCACAGGGCCATCAGTGGGACCAACATCCAGGCCATCAGCGCGGCCGTCACGCCAAGCGCCTTCACGCCCGACACCAGCCAGCCGGTCGTCGCATCGCCGCCTCGCGAGATCGCGGTATCGATGAAGTTCTTGGCCTTGTACTTCTCTTCCCGGCTCACGATCGTAAACAACACTTCCCGCCCCGGCTTTGCCAACGCATACTCGGATACCCGTCTGATAATGATAAAGGCTGCAAAGAGGGCGACCGTCTGAATCGCACTCAGGAGCGCAAACCCGATCAGGCTTGCGGCCGGCAGCAGCATCAGTGCAATACGCAACGGCACCCGGCTGGTCGCAAACGTCTGGGTCAGGAATGTGAGGGCGCTGACGCTCACATCGATGGTTGCATACAGCCGCGTCCGCTCCAGCGGCGAAGGGATCAGGCTCCCCACGACTTGGGCCTGTTCCAGATACAGGACCGTGGCAGTCATGGCAAGAAGGGCGACGTAGCCGGCAATGCCGGCCAAATAGGGCGAAGAGAGGGCCAGCCTCATGCCCGCCAGCACACCGCCCCCGATCGGCCTCTCGGCCTCCCGTTCACGATCCTCAGTATGGGTTCTTGCCCACACATCGAGCCGGCGAATGCACCAGACGCAGATCAGCAACATCATGGCCGACAGCATCATGAGATTGGCAACGGGGAAGACGTACGTCGAAACGGCGGTGACCAAGGGCCCGACCAGCGCCCCGACGCTGCCGCCCGCCGCGATCATTCCGAACAGCCGCTTGCCCTGGTCCGCCGAAAAGAGGTCCACCATGAAACTCCAAAACACGGACACGACAAACAAGTTGAACACGGAGAGCCAGACAAAGAAGGCCCGTGCAACCCATTCCGAATGGATGCCCGTTTTCATCAGGACATAGAACAGCAGGAGATTCGCGGCGAAAAACAGATAGACGATGGGCAAGAGCCGCCGGCGGGGAAACCGAGCGGACAGCCAGCCGAACACCGGTGTCGAGAACAGCAGCACGAGGAACGTCACCGTCATCATCCACGGAAGATGCCGGACGCCGCTTTCGATGGCCATCTCGTCCCGAACCGGACGGAGGATGTAGTATCCGCAGAGGAGACAGAAAAAATAAAAGAATGACCAGGCAAGCGGCGCGAGCTCCTGCTCGTCCGCTTTCAGCAAGGCGGCAATCCGTGCTTTCATCGATGGCTCGGGCACAGCCGCCGGAGTGTAACAGGGTGCTTTCACCTGCACGAGGAAAATTTGATAGAATGCCGCCTCCTTGGAGACGATGCGATGACGACGGAGGAAGCCCGAGCCCATTACAATTTCTTGCTGACGCTCTGCATCCGCCGGGAGGAGGCCTTCGGGCCATTGGCCTTGACCTTCCTGCGCGAGCCGGCGTTCGAGGAGTTTGGACTCACGGCCGAGGAACGGTTCACGCTCTACACCGCGGTCGCCGATGCCTTCGCCCCGGAGCCGAAGCGGTATACGCAAAAGCTGGAATGTCTCCAAAAGGCGAACGATCTGCTGCCTCGGACTCGATTCTGGGACCCGGGCCTGGCCCGGCAACTTCAACAAGATATTCGGAAGACGGCGGCCGAATTGGAAATCTACAGTCAGGCCATGAAAGTCCCACGGGCTCACGATGTGGCCATGCAACGGCTGATCGTGGAAACCGACGCACCGGAGTATTTTCTGGATCTGGCCCAGCGGCGCGCAGCCGCCTACTATCAAGACAAATACCGCATGCCCTCCGCTGCGAAGACCGCTCAACATTTCGGCGGAACGCCCAAAAAGTTTGACCCGGACAATCCCGCCATTCACAAAGAGTTTCCCGGCGCGTGCGCCCCGTTCATGGCCGCCCGGACGAACGCCTTTCATGTGATGCTGCCCTTTGATCTGAAGATCAGCCGCGGCCCGGAAGATCCCCTCGAAGCGGGCGCGCGGATTTTTTACGCGAAGATGGGCTACTCCTACCCACTCCGGTACGAAATGGGAAAATTGTGCGGGTACCATGACGGCCAGATGCTGGACATCGCGCTGGATGATCCGAACCTGGTCTTTGTCTCTGCATCGGCCGTGAAAGAGCCGGACTTCCGGTTCATCCCGCCCGACCAGCCGGCCGATATCCCGCCCGAATTCGCCTATCCGGTGTCCGTCTTGAACATGGTCGGCACGCTGGGCCCATTCGTACAAGTCAGTTGCAAATTCAAAGTCTGGTTCAATGCCGCCCTCGTCTCCCTCCTCATTCAAGGAGCGCCGGACCTGAGCGACTATGGGCTGCAAGGCGCGAGCGGCCTCATGACGCGGTCGTATGCCTCCGATCGTGTAGAAGCTTATGCGGAATCTTCACGTGAACCGTGGCAAGAAGGACTGAGCTATAACTTTGTGAATCTTCATCTCGGGCTGTTGCCCGGGCTGCAATCGGCCGTCATCCCGTTCAATACGCCGATCTTTTCCGTCTATCCGGTTCTGTCGCGACAGTCGTTCCGGCTCGAGGTCAAACCGGCATGATCGACCTCCGCAGCGATACCGTCACTAAACCGACCCGCGCGATGCGCGAAGCCATGGCGCAAGCCGAGGTCGGCGACGATGTGTATGGGGAAGATCCCACGGTCAACCGGTTGCAGGAACAGGCGGCGGCCCTCTTGGGGAAAGCCCATGCGCTTTTCGTCCCGTCCGGCACGATGGGCAATCAGCTCGCGATCCGCGTCCAGACCCAGCCCGGTCAAGAAATCGTTGTCGAAGCGTCCTCACATATCGTTCGTTATGAGCAGGGGGCCGCCGGGGCATTGGCGGGAGTGCAACTCCACTGGGTCCATGGCCGGCGCGGACTCATGTCACCGGACCAAGTCGAGGCGGCAATCAGACCCGGCGATCCCTATACGATCCAGACGGCTCTGATCTGTTTGGAGCAGACGCACAACAGCGGCGGCGGCTCCATCTATCCGCTCTCCACCATCGAGCACATTCATGCGATCGCAGACCGGCGTCACATTCCCATGCACTTGGACGGAGCACGGCTGTTCAACGCCGTGGTCGCGACCGGGATACCGGCACACCGCTATGCTCGATATTTTCGAACCGTGACCTTCTGTTTATCCAAAGGCCTCGGCGCCCCGGCCGGCTCGCTCATCGCGACGGATGATGCGGCGCTCGTGGATCGACTGCGGCGATTCCGGCGCATGTATGGAGGCGCGATGCGGCAGGCCGGAATTCTGGCAGCGGCCGGCCTCCATGCGCTTGCGCATCACATCGAACGGCTGAAAGAAGATCATGACCATGCTAAGGAACTTGCCCGCATCCTGCATACCATTCCGGCGGTATCGCTGATTCCGGACGACGTGGAGACGAATATTATTTTTTTTGATGTGAAGAAGGCCGGCTCCTCTTCAGCGGACATCGTCGCGGCATTACGAGAGGCCGGTGTTCTCGTGAGCGCGGTGGGCGGATCACGATTCCGCGCCGTCACTCATCTTGATATTACCTCAGCGGACATCGAGCGGGCAGGCACGATCCTGACGCGTGTGCTGGGTCGATAGCGGGCCGATCGTTGACAGTCTCTCGGAACGATCTTTACAATGCCGTTCGTCCGGCGGGTCAGTTCCGCCGGCGCGGCATGATCATGCAGGTCATCTCCTTCAAACAGATCAGCGAGATTCTCGAACTCACGGACTCTTTAGGATTGAATCGTGAATGGGTTGAAATCCCGTTGTCTCCGGAAGGCTCCGGGACGGTCCGCAAGCTGGCCAACGGCAAACTGGAAATTGTCGTCGCAGCGGACCGGCCGTTCGATCAATGGCTCGCCACGTTGGGTGATGTGATACGGCACGCCCAAGGCGTTTCCCCATCCTGACCGATACTGCACACGATGGAATCAGATACAGGCTCTCCCACGCCCGGGACGCCCGCAGCCGTCCCGTCCGCCGCCGAATTGCAGGCCGAGCTGTTGGATGTACCCGAGCCGCCCGATCAGCCGCCGCCGGTGGTCCCGCCTGGATTTGAGGATGCGCTGGCGCTTGCCTTGAGACACGTGCGGGGGAAGCGAGGCGGCGACCTCGCCGCCGTCGTTCTCGTCGGATCGGGAGCGCGCCGGGCCGTTACTCCACATAGCGATATCGACCTCATCGCGTTGGTCAAAGGGGCCCCTGAAGGACATGAGATTGTCCGGGTCGCGGATCGGCTGATCGATATCCGATATGGCGAGTACCAATCGGTGTCCGATGAAATCGACCGGTCTTCTCGCCTGCCGCCGCTCTTGCGCAAGGGCCGCATCCTCTATGACCATGACGGCATTGCGGCGAAACTGATCGAAAAAGCTGCGCAACGCTTCAGACAGGGGCCGCCGGCCCCGACGATCAATGAACAAATCCGATGGAAGGCGGAATGTCTGCACTGGCTCGGGAAGGCCGAGGATATGGCCGACAAGCCGGCGGTGGCTCAATACCTGCTTCAGATCTTTTTCGAGGAATCATTGACGGCCTTCTTCCGGCTCCGCGGATTCTGGCTGACCGCCCCGGTTGATGTTCTCCGATTCATGAGTTCCCGAGATCCCGCTCTGGGTGAGATGGCGGCACGATTTCTAAACAGCGGCACGATCGAACAGCGGTTCGAGTCAGCCCGTCAGATCGCCGCCGCACTATTCAAAGACATCCCGCAGCCGGCCCGCATCGACTGAACCGTGTGCCGGGAAGCCGGCCATTGTCTTGAGCACAGCAACCTGCGCAGCTCGGTATTCTGCAAATCTTCCGCTTGCAATAGGCGGAACATGCGAGTATCACTTCATGGACGCCGGAGCCCTTTATACTGTCTGTACGACGCCCTTTGCCCAGGCCGTGCAAATACGTGCTCGGCCTCCACATCGGCAATTGAGACGATCATCCGCGGGTTGGCCGGCAAGGAGCCGTAGACACGACTCATTCATGGGTTAACAACTCATGAATTCTAGAGAAAGGGATGGCCATGGAAATCGGATTCATCGGATTGGGTAAGATGGGCATGAATATGGTGACGCGGCTCCGGCGGGATCAACACCGGGTCGTCGTCTATGATCGAGCGGGTGAACTGATCAAGCAGGCCGAAGGTCAGGGCTGCATCGGCGCGTCGTCGCTCGGTGATCTCGTCTCCAAGTTGTCCCCGCCCCGTGCTGTGTGGGTCATGGTCCCGTCCGGCGCCCCGACCGAGGAAACAGTGACTGCGGTCTCGGGTTTTCTCCAGGCGGGCGACACCATCATCGACGGCGGGAATACGCGTTTCCACGACGACACCAGGCGGGCGAGCGAACTGAAGAAGAAAGGGCTTCACTATGTCGACGCCGGAACCAGCGGCGGAATTTGGGGACTGACTGTCGGTTATTGCCTCATGGTGGGCGGCGAATCGGAACCGGTTAAACGGCTGGAGCCGATTTTTCAGACCTTGGCGCCCGAACAGGGATGGGCTCACATGGGAGGGCCCGGGGCCGGCCATTACGTCAAGATGGTGCATAACGGCATTGAGTACAGCATGATGCAAGGCTATGCCGAGGGATTCGAGTTGATGGCGAAGAGCGAGTATAAGCTGGACCTGGCACGGATCGCCGATCTCTGGATGCACGGCAGCGTCGTCCGATCATGGCTCTTGGAATTGGCGGCGGGGGCGCTCAAGCAAGATCCCCGGCTCGAAAAATTAAAAGGCTATGTTCAGGACTCCGGCGAAGGACGGTGGATGATTGCGGAGGCCATCGACAAGGACGTTCCGGTCCCTACGCTGACGACGGCCTTGTTCACCCGATTCCGCTCACGCCAGGAAGATTCGTTTGCCGAGAAAATGCTGGCGGCATTGCGCAACGCCTTCGGAGGTCACAGCGTCCGCCGTTGAATGGCTTCCGAACGTTCTGAGGACCGATCATGAGCGTGCCTATCCGTCCGGTCGAGATTCAGCCCGAGCCCGAAGTCCCCGTTCCGGTGCAATCCTGCACGGTCGTCATCTTCGGCGGATCCGGTGATCTGGCCCGCCGTCGCTTGATTCCGGCCCTCTACAACTTGTTGCTGGACGGACTCCTGCCCGCCGCCTATGCCGTGATCGGCCTGGGCCGAAAGATGATGACCGACGAAGAATTTCGGGACGTCGTTCGGGAAGGGGTCAAGACCCACTCCCGGCAGGCACTGATCCAAGAAAAATGGGCTGACTTCGAACGGCATCTCTTTTACATGCCGGGGGACAACGACGATCCTCAGACCTATGTGGCGCTCAAGGCGCGCGCCGAAAAAATTGAGCGCACCTTCCAACTGTCCGGCAATCGCATTTTTTATCTCAGCATCCCGCCGAGCTCATTCACTCCGGTCTGCGAAGGGCTGGCGAAAGCCGGCCTGGCCTCGCGACCCGGCCCCGATGTTCCCTACGCCAGGATTATTGTCGAGAAGCCCGTGGGGCGGGATCTGGCCTCGGCCCGGCAGATCAATGCCGTCACCGGGCAGGTGTTTGATGAGTCGCAAATCTTTCGGATCGACCACTATCTCGGGAAGGAAACCGTCCAGAATCTGATGGTGCTGCGATTCGCCAACAGCATTTTCGAGCCGATCTGGAATCACAAGTACATCGACCATGTACAGATTACCGTCGGCGAGGAGGAAGGCCTCGGCACGAGAGCGGCCTATTATGAAGAGGCAGGGGCGCTGCGCGACATGGTGCAAAATCATCTCCTTCAACTGTTGTGTCTCGTCGCCATGGAACCGCCCTACTCGCTCGATCCGGACGTCGTCCGGGATGCCAAGATGGAGGTCCTCCGGTGCCTCCGGCCCATTTCAGGCAAGGACGCCGAACAGTTCACCGTGCGCGCACAGTACACGGAAGGAACGGCCAACGGGGTACAAGTCCGAGGCTATCGACGAGAGAAAGGCGTCAATCCCAACTCCACCACCGAGACGTACGTGGCGGTGAAGGGCTTTGTAGAAAATTGGCGCTGGTCGGGCGTCCCGTTTTATCTCAGGACGGGAAAAGCCTTGCCCAAACGCGCGAGCGAGGTCGCCGTCCAATTCAAGGACATTCCTCAAATTCTGTTCAACGCGGATCGCCGCCACCCGCTGCCTCCCAATGTGCTGGCGCTCCGCATCCAACCGGATGAAGGCCTGTCGCTGCGCATCGTGTCTCGGGTGCCGGGTACCCGCATCCAGACCCATCCCGTCGAGATGGATTTTCACTATAGCGAAGTGTTCGGCCGGCCCTCACCGGAAGCCTACGAACGGCTCTTGCTGGATGTCATGCTCGGCGATGCCTCGCGTTTCATGCGGCGGGATGCGGTGGAAGCGTCCTGGGCCTGGGTGACCGATATTCTGCAGGCATGGGACGCGCAAAAGCTCCGCTGGCTGCCTGAATATCCGGCCGGCACCTGGGGGCCGATCGAGGCCGATCGCATGATTCAGAATGACGGTCGTACCTGGCGCGTGTTGTAAGTCGTTCAGTCTCGCGGTAGTGAAAGACCGCGCCTGCCCCAACAATCACTCCAGCGCGAGTTGCGCGCGAAGCGCGTCTTTCTTTCCAATGCCGCCGATAAAGCGCTGAAACGCGCCGCCGCGATACAAGGCCAGCGCCGGCAGACTCGAGATTTCGAGCTCCGCCGGGATCTGGAAGTTCTCCTGAACATTCATCGTGACGATGAGCAACGTCTGCTCCAGCTCGCGCTGTAGCCCTTCGAGTTCCTTCATGAGCGCCCGGCAATGCCCACAGCCCGGTTGCCAGAACTCGACCAGGACCGGGACTGCTGCCGTGTCGATCACGTGGTCGAAGTCTCGATCGTTGACTTGGCGCAACATACGAGAAGCGTCCTCTC